>NZ_JABDVY010000001.1:669832-832108 GCF_019685025.1 Rhizobium sp. NZLR8
GCAGCACCTTCATGCGCTTCTCGCTGTCGTGAAATTCGTAATCCATCGAAAAGGGGGCGGCGACCGGTGGAAAATCGGCGCCGATCTCGGTGCCCGAAAGACCCTCTTCCGAGATGAACGAGACGCGCATGAAGAACTTGCCGGTATCGAGATCGTCGAACTGCGAGCTGTCGATGATGTTGCAGCCCTTGTCGGCCAGATAACTCGAAATCGCCGCCACGATGCCGCGCGTCGACTTGCAGGATACCGTCAATACATAGCTTCTCATGTCTCTCGCTCTTCCCTCTTCAAGACCGCCGCCGTGCTTAGATCAAAGCCCCGGCGGCGAACAGGCCGGCGCACTTTCATTCATGCGACAAATTGCAAGATGAACCGTCATGTTTCTGCAAGTTCTCTCACGTTGGGCATAGCTTAGGAGAAGTTGCGCGAAAAACTGTGCCGCCAGCGCCGCCGGGATGCGTATTCTCGCCTTCGAGCGCTGAATCTTAGGCCGGCGGGCGGCCTGCCACGGCGACCTTGCGGCGGGGCGTGGTGATTTCGTGGATGAGTGCGCCGCCGATCGACGAGAGCACCAGCGACAGGATCACGAAGAGGACCGGCTGCTTCAGGATGCCGATCGGCAGGCGGTCGGCGGCGACCCTGAGGAAAGCCAACGTGAAGGCGTGGGTGATATAGATGCTGTAGGAGCAGTCGCCGAGATAGTTCAGCCAGCCGATAAAAGGCAGCCTGGAAAAGTCGATGGAGACCGCGCCGTAGACGATGAAGATCGCCGGAATGCCCCAGGCGTAGAACCGGCTTTCCGGCCCCATCAGCGCCTCGTTGATGAAGAGAAATGCGAACCCCAGGGCCAGTGCCGCCCATGCCCAGCGGTTCGGCAGAAGCACCTTTTGCCGGTAGAGCCAGCCGAGCACGACGCCGGCGAGAAACTCCAGGATGATCGGCTCGCCGTAGAACCGGCTGGCCGTCATCTCAGGCAGCAGCCGACAGACGATCAGGATCATGGCAAAGACGGCCAACATCGCTGGAATCCGGCGGACTTCCGGGAGTGCCAGCAGCAGCGCAAACACGAGGTAGAAGAACATCTCGTAATTCAGCGTCCAGCCCGGCACGACGACGGGGGCGATCGTGCTCGGATCGGCGGCATTGGCCCATGGCAGAAAGAACAGCGAGGCGATGAGATGCGGCAGGTCGAACACTGTCGATTTCAGCAATGACGGGGCCGCCAGCGCCACGACGGCCGAAAACAGCGTTGCCAGCCAATAGAGCGGCACGATGCGTTTGATCCGCCGGCGGGCAAAATCGATGGGGCTCATCGCCCGCCCACTCGTTGTTAGCCACATTACCAAACCGCTGAGCACGAAGAAGATGTCGACGCCGGTCTCGCCATAGACGAAGGCGGTGGCGTCGACGGCGGGGTTGACCTTGGCAAGCTGCAGTATCGCGTGGAAATAGACGACCATCAGCGCAGCGATGGCGCGCAGATATTGAAGCTGGACAAGCATCGAGCGTCTTGCTCCTCGGGCTCGCGCGGGCGCCGTGCCGCTACGGTCAACTCATTACATCTGCCGCACGATCCTGCCGGATGCGCGGGCTGTCGTGGAAGCGCATATATCCGACGACGAACCACAGGAGACCGGCGATCTTCATCGAGAAAACAGCGGTCCCCCCGATCATCATATTCAGAAAAATGAAAAGAGAAAGTGAATGGGCGCAACGCCGCTGCGCCGCCGTGCGTCCCGCCGGAAAAAGGCAAACAAACAGCCAGAAGGCGATGACGCCGAAGATCGTCGCCGCGTAGATCAGATAAACATAGCCACTGTCGGCAAATTCGGCGACCCGGTCGACCGAAAGCCCGAGGATGGCGAGAGGATCGAGATCCATGACCTTCTTCATCGTCAGGTTGATGCGGCCGGTGAAATTGTCGCCGGTCGCATTGGGTTTCAGAGTGTAGACGAGGAAACCAGCGGCGACGATCAGCGGCATCAGCGCCAGATTGAAATTCTTCGGGATCTTCGGAAAGACGAAATAGCCGCCGATGCAGGCAAGGCAGAAGATCAGCATCGTGCGCGTATCGTTCGTCACCAGGATCAGCACCGCCGTGCCGATCATGAGCAACCGGTCCCAGCGACTAAGCCTTTCCCACATGGAAATCAGATAGATCGCGATCACGCCGCAGAAATTGGCGAGCGACACCTGTTCGAGGAAGATCGACGACGAGCGGTGGTCGATAATGCCAAAGGAGAAACGCTCGGGAAAGCCGAGCGCGTTCTGGAACAGGCCTGTCGTGTTGTAGCTCAACGGCAGCAGCCCGCGCGTATTGGCGAAATAATCGGACGGATGGACGATGCTGACGTAGAACGGCACGCTGACGATCTCGAAGATCAGGAAGATCATCACGGCAAGGCTCGCCCAGCGAAAGGCGAGCTTCATGGTTTTCTCGTTGCTCCAGCCGCCGAGGCCGGTAAAGCAGAAGATGATCAGCACGTTGCGGAAATGATCGACGAACAGCATGCGGTTCAGCACGCTGACGTAGATCGTCACGACAAGCGTGAACAGCAGGAACAGGAAGGCCGGGAGGTCCGTCTCGTAGATCCCCTTGTGCAGAATGTAGAGGATGGCGCTCGCCATGATCAGCCCCTCGCTGGCGGCGACATGCGTTATCGAGAGCGGCATGATGTTGTGGTTGATGAAGGCGAGAATGCCGTTGTAGAGCACCGACAGCAGGCCGAGCCAGAGCACCGGGTAGTCGATGCGCGACGCTTGACCGGCGGCATTGAGCCGGTTGCCGGCTATGGTGAAACTCGCTGCCTTCTGGTCGAGGATCGCCATGTCAATTCCCCGCCGGCTTGACGGTGACGCAGGCGCCGGCTTTGGCTTTTGCCGAGGCGGCGAGAAGCCGCATCTGCGGCCGCTCGGTGCCCTTTCGCGGCTGAACGTTGAACGGTTCGTCGGCCGGCCACCATTCGCCCGCCGCCCAATAGGACCAGCCAAGCCAGGCGTCGCCATTATCAGACATGGTGGAATAGATCTCGGTTAGCCCGCTCATGCAGTCCTTGTCGGCGGAGGCGCCGAATTCGCCGAGAAAGCCGCGCTTGTGGTTCTTCTTCAGCCAGGCGGTGACGCCGGTGATCGCCTCGACGGCGGCGCCTGAGCCTTCGCAGGTCGGGTGGGTTCCGGAGGAATCGGCGTCGAGATACTGGTGGACCTCATAGGCGTAGAAGTCGAGCGGATCGCGCACGCCGAGCATCACCGTGCCGTTGGCGCCGCCGATCACGTCCTTTTCCCAGCTTGCCGCGCCGCTCCAGGCGGTGCCCGGCACCAGGATGAGGTTGCGGGCGCCGACGGCGCGGATGCTGCGGATCGCCGCATTGGCGGCATCGAGCCAGTCCGTCGCCTTGATGTCGTGCGGTTCGTTCATCAGGCCGAAGAGCACGCCGTCCTGATTGGCGAATTCGACCGCGAGCCTTGCCCAGAAATCACCGAAGGCTGCATCCGTCGCCGGCACCGTGCCGATCTGCGTCTTATCGTAATAGCCGAAATTATGCGGGTCGAGCAGCACGGTCATGCCGTGCTTGCGGATCAGCCCGACGGTATCCTTGATCCGCTCGAACTCGTCCTCGTCGAGCCGCCCGCCGAGCGCCGGCTGCAGCCGCTCCCAGCGGAAGGGCAGCCGGATGATCGTCATGCCTCTTTCTGCGAAATAGCCGATCGTGTCTTCACTGGGATAGGTATAGTTGATGCCGAAGGCGCCGCCGCGCTCGCCATATTCGCCGCCGGAAAGATTGACGCCGCGAAAACAGGGCGCGTCGGCGGCAAGGGCCAGCGACGGGACGAGAGCGGCCGCAAGCAGCAGCGCCGTCAGATGTCGTCTGGTCCTCATGGCTATCCTCGCAATCGCGGCAAATCGCAACATCGGCGTTGCAGAAATTATTTTAACGGTCCGTTAGCTAAGAATTTCTAAAGTCTCAGCACCTCGGCTTCAGTCTTTCACGCTGGGCGGGACACGAGTGCGCGTATGGACCAGTATGACAGGAACAGGGTAAGCCGGCTCCCTGGCTGGCGCAGTTATGAGTCAACTCAGACTGCGCCGGAAGGCGTGCGCATGCGCAGCCCCGTCGTCCGTCCGGACGATTTCGTGCCGCCGGTGCCCGAACCCGCCGCTCCTGCCTTTGTGCCGCCACCGGCAAGTGTCGTGGAACCCCGCCGGTCCGAGCGCCCGGCGCCTTCGCCTCCGACCACACCTTTGAAACAACCGACCGTGGACGCGCGGTCGAACGCAGCGCCCGCGCCTGCCGCACCGCTTCTCGATCTCCGCTCCAGTGTTGCGGCGATCTGGAGCCGACGGCTGGTCGTCCTTGGTCTGGCGCTGCTCGGCGCCGTTGCCGGCGGGGCGGTGGCGCCGTCCATCGGGCAGAAATTCACCGCCGTCAGCAGCCTCTATTTCGATCCGCGCCAGATCGGCCTTGCCGATGCAGGCGGGCAATCGTCGGGGCCTTCGCCGGAAATGATCTCGACGTTGATCGACAGCCAAGTGCAGATCCTGACTTCGGGCAATGTGCTTCGCCGCGTCGTCGAGACCATGAAGCTTGACCAGGATCCGGAATTCACCGGTGGCCGCACCGATGGCGCCGCCGTGATCGGCGCCCTGCAGAAGGCATTGGTCATCACCCGTCAGGCCAGCACCTATGTTGTTTCGCTTGCCGCGACGACCAATGATCCCGAAAAATCCGCAAGGCTCGCCAACCAGGTCGTCACCTCCTTCACTGAGGAGGAGAACAGCGCCTCGAACGGCATCTACGAAAACACCTCCTCGACGCTCGACGGACGTCTCGACGATCTGCGCCAGAAGGTACTGGAGGCCGAGCAGGCTGTCGAAACCTTCCGCGCCGACAACGACATGGTCGCCACCGAAGGCAATCTGATCTCCGATCAGCGGCTCGTCTCGCTGAACACGCTGCTGGTGACGGCACAGGAAAAGACCATTCAGGCGAAGGCCCGCGCCGATGCCGTCGCCAATCTCCGCGTCGAAGACATCGTCGCCGGCAACCAGGCGGAGGGTGGCGTCACCTCGCCGCTGGTCAGCCTGCGCCAGCAATATGCCACCCAGGCCGCCGCCGTCGGCAGCCTCGAAAGCCAGATGGGCACGCGCCATCCGCGCCTGCAGGCGGCCCGCTCCTCCCTGCAAAGCATTGCCGGTGAAATCAAGGGTGAATTGCAGCGTCTCGCCACGTCCGCCAAGGGTGAGTACGAGCAGGCCAAGGCCGCCGAGGACAGCATCGCCAAGGAACTTGCCGTGCAGAAGGCGCTGCAGGCGAGCACCTCGGACAAGCAGGTGGAATTGAATGAATTGCAGCGCAAGGCGACGGCGGCGCGCGATATCTATGAGACGGTGCTGAAGCGCTCCAGCCAGACGAACGAGGAGCAGAACCTCAACCAGAGTAACATTCGCGTCATCTCGCCGGCCGAGCCGCCGGTCAAGGCCGATGGCCCAGGAAAGAAGATCCTGCTGGTCGCCGGCGTCATCGGCGGTCTTCTCGCCGGTTTCGTCGCCGGCGCGGCCTTTGCGATCCTTGCCGGCCTCTTCGGCCATCCCGTTATCAGAAGTTATTTCAGGAAATCGCCCGCGACCGCCGCTTGATGACGGTCTCCGGTTTTCCTACATCCTGTGAGTGCCCTATTGCCGGCAGGAGAATTGCCATGCGGCTCATGATGCTTCTGATGTCGCTCGTTGCCGTGTCCGGCCTGGCGCCCACGTCCGCCTCTGCCGTCGACTGGACGAAATCGGTCGATTCCAACGTTCAGCCCCTCTATCCCTACAAGGGTCTGCCCGGCGTCAAGGCGCAGCCGGACAAGAAGGAGGAAGAATCCTATAATTGCCGCACCGAAACCGTCCAGATCCGCCGCCGTTACGACGAAATCTTCCGCTCGGGCGGCATGCCGACGCTGATGTATGTCTGCGAACGCGACGGCTTCATCTCGATGGACGACAAGGTTCCGCTACGCGGCCACTATCAGCCGGTGCGATAGAGCCTTTCCTGATCAGATTGAAGCATTCTGTTGGCTCAAACGGAGTCGGATGCTCGACCGGCCGGCGCGCGTCGTAGCCGAGCTCTACGGCCAAGCCGGCCGGTCGAGCAGGCGGCCCGTTTCAGCCAACCCTGCCGCAGATTTGCCTGGCAAATCTGCAAGACTTGGAAATCGCCGGACGCACTTATCGCTTTGCCATAGCGAAGCGGTGCGGCCGGTGGGCCGGACATCTTTCCGCCAGGATCAGAGGCGATCGGCTCGGATGTACCTGGGGTATGCCCATCGCCAATCGCCTCTGCCCTGACGAAAGCCTGCTCCGGCAGAGTGCTTCAATCTGACCAGGAAAGGCTCTAGGCGCTTCAGCCGGTCAGCAAAGCCGCTGAATGCGCCTGTCGGAAACGTTCGATCGGAAATTCCATCCTCAGATAGTCGAAGCCGGCATTTGCTTCTGGTCGATCAACGACCGAATATTTGACCATGTCCTCTTCCTCGATGCGCCGCAGCGGCAGGCTTTCGGCTGCCGAAAAGCCCAGCCGTTTGTAGAGGCCGATCGCTTTTTCATTGTGGGAGAAGACGTGCAACTCGGCCGTTTCGGCCCCAAGCCCGGCGAACGTCCACTCCAGCATTGTCATGCCGCAATGGAACATCAAATTGCGGATATCGCTCGCCCGGCCGCGGATGACATTGTCGAATTCGGCCGAGCCGGGCCGGATGTTGCAGACGCCGAAATTGCCCAACCGGTTTCCGCCGGGATCGCAAATGACGAATAGGATTCGGTCATGGGCGGGCAGCGAGATGCTTTCGAGCCACCGCCGCGTACGTTCCTTGCTGGCGCTAAACTGGGTGAGGAAAAACGGCATCGACTGGTTGCGCCACGTCGTCAGGTCGTCGATCAGGCCAGGCTCGTCGAGCATCGATCTGTCGATGCATTGCAGGTCGCCCACATGCCTGCCGCTATCGTCCCTGATCGGAAGTCGGAGCCGTCGTGCCGGATCCGCATTGTCCTTGAGGTTGACGATATCCACCTGCGCCATGAACGGCTATCCCTGATTGTCCGCTCACGCCTTGCGGCAGATGCAGTAGCCGCCCGGCGACGAAGACAGCACGAGCTTGCCGTTCAGGACCGGATCGACTTCGAAGCGGTCGGTTTCCGCCAGATAATCGGTGACTGCCTTCAGCGGCTCATTGCCGCGCAGCCAAATCTGGGAGCGCTTCGTGAAGGCCTGCTCCTCGGTCAAGTGGCCGATGAGCGTGTCGGCGACGACGAGGTAGCAGCCTTCCGTCACCAGCGGACCGTAGGCTCGGCATTCCGCCAGAACATGCTCGTAGGAATGGTCGCTGTCGAGCACAACCATGACGCGGGCGCCCGGCGGGATCTCGGCCTTCACGGCGGCAAGCACGTCGTCGTCGACGGAACCGCCCTGGATCATCTTGATCCGGCTCGACATCGGATGGGATTCGATCGACTCGCGATTATGGGCGCGGATGTCGATGTCGACCCCGACAACTTTGGCCTTGTCATTGCCCGTGGCGGCGAGGATCGACGCCATGAAGATCAGCGAGCCGCCGCGCGCGATGCCCGTTTCGATGATGACATCGGGTTTGGTCGCCCAGATGACTTCCTGTGTCGCCAGGATATCGACCGGAAGCTGGATGATCGGCACGCCCATCCATGACCAGAGATAGAAGTAGTCGAACTTGTCGAGCCCGATCAGCGTGTTCAGCGACTGTTGGAAACTTGCCTCGTCCTTGCCGAGCGCAAGCGACATCTCCCGCCTGTGGGCTTCGAATTCGAGACGATCGTCCTTCGTGGTCATGACTGTTCTTTGTCCTTCGCTGTAGGGCTGCCTTAGACCGACTGCCGCAATGCCGTGCTGTTATGGTAGATCCGCCCGGCCGCCACATCGAGCAGCGTTGCCGCCACCCGGTCGATATCGGCTTCGCTCATGTCGTGATAGCTGGGCAGGTTGATCGCGCGGCCCGGAATGCTCCAGGCGTTGACGTTCTCGGGCCGGTCATCGAACATGGAGAGGCTGGAGAGGGGATGGAAGAAGACGCGCGCGTCGATATTGGCGGTCTCGAAGGCCTGCTGCATCATCTCGCGGACAATACCCGTCGACCGATGAAAGACCGCGGTCGGCATCCACGCGCCGTTAATCGTGCCGCTATATTCCGGGTTCATCGAGATGCCCGGCAGGGCGGAAAGCCGGACCATGTAAGCGGCGAGGATTTCCCGCTTGCGGGCGACGAGTTCTTCGATGCGCTCGAGCTGTGCGCAGCCGATGGCCGCCTGGATGTTGGACATTTTGTATTTGAAGCCGATTTCGTCGGGCCAGAACTGCTTGGTCTGGCCGCGCGCGCGGCCGTGGTTGCTGAGCGTCAGCACCCGTTCGTAAAGCGCGGCGTCGTTGGTGACGAACATGCCGCCTTCGCCCGTCGTCAACGTTTTCGTGCCGTGGAAGGAGAAGGTGCCGAAGGCGCCCATCGAGCCGGCGCGGCGGCCATTCCAAACGGAGCCGATCGCTTCCGCCGCATCCTCGATCACTGGGATGCCGGTGCGCTTGCCGATCTCGAGCAGCGCATCCATGTCGCAAAGATTGCCGTAGATGTGGGTTGCGATGATCGCCTTGGTCTTCGAGGTGATGTGCCGCTCGACCTCGTCTGGATCGATGCACCAGGAGTCCGGCAGCACGTCGACGAAAACCGGCTTGGCGCCGAGGTGGACGATCGGCGAGACGGTGGCGACCCAGTTGGTGTCAGCGAGGATCACTTCGTCGCCTTCGCCGACACCGAGCGCGGCCAGGCCCATGTGCATGGCGCCGGTGCAGCTCGATGTAGCGATGGCGAAGTCGCTACCGAGATGGGTCTTGAAGTCGCGTTCGAAGCGGTTGATGTAGTCGTAGCAGCGTGCGCCCCAGCCGGTCGCTGCCGCGTCCGTGGCATAATCGATTTCAAGCTGGGTGATGGAAGGCTTGGTGTAGAAGATCCTGTTTGTCATGCCGCTAATTTCTGTTGAATTGAAATCGAGACGCGGGCGCCCGCCACGACGCTAGCTTTTGAAACTGGCGCGAGGCTCACATGATGATGTGCCGGGCGACATCGTGCTCGTGGAACACCAGATTG
Organism: Rhizobium sp. NZLR8; assembly: GCF_019685025.1. Lineage (NCBI taxonomy): Bacteria > Pseudomonadati > Pseudomonadota > Alphaproteobacteria > Hyphomicrobiales > Rhizobiaceae > Rhizobium > Rhizobium sp. NZLR8. The sequence continues at coordinate 678,983 of NZ_JABDVY010000001.1, forward strand.
GGCAGGTAGCCGAGTGCTACGAAATATTCCCGGTCGCTGTCGACGTTGATGAAGACGGCAGTGCTTTCCAGTGGGCTGTCGCTGATTTCCACCGTAACCTTCACCTTTTCGTTGAGGCCGAGTTCGCGCATCAGGCCTTCGAGTGCGGTGATTTCCGAGAAGCCGCCGAGAAGCAACGTGTCGATGCCGATTGCCGAATTCACTTCGCTCACCAGCGTCTGGATGGCGACCATCAGAGGCAGCCCTTCGCGGAAGGGGCGAATTTCCGGGTGGTCGAGCATCCCGCCCCACATGATGCGGGTATAGAGCTCATAGGCCTTGATGAAATTCTTGCGCGCGGCCCAGAAGCGGAAGGCGACCGCCATGCGGTTGAGCGTGAAGATCTTGCACATCTCTTCATACTTGAGACGTGACTCGGGCGTCAGGATCACCGCCCCGCGCCTGGCGCCCGTATAGAGGAAATATTCAAGTCCGCCGCGATAACGATCCCAGCTCGTCATGACGTCATTGGCGCCTTCCTGTGGACGGTCACGAACGATCGCCGAATTGGCGATGGAGCGATAGAACGGCCGCTGCAGGAAGGCGACCGCGCCTTGATCGAGGAAATGCGCAAGGAACGGGAACGGGTAGAAGCAGATGTCCCGCGGGATCCAGGCCGACCGCAGGGCCGACGCGCGGTAGATCGCGATTTCCGGAAAGATGTGGCGTTCGAAGATATACTGAAAGACGTCGCCGAAGCTGCCGCGCGGAAACTTCCGATCCTCCTCGACATTGTAGAACTTGGTGATGTCGTTTTTGGCGACTTCGTCATAGAGGAACCAGGGCGCATGGGCGCAGGTCACATCCTGGTTCTCATCGAGATATTTGACGGTGTTGGCCACCGCATCGGCAATCAGGATGTCGTCGTCGGCGAGATAGACGACGTATTCGCCCCTGCCGAGGCGAAGAGCGCTCGTGACGTTGGCGTTAGCGCCCGCATTGACCTCACGCTTGTAATAGCGGATCGGCAATCCGTGCCCGATGAACTCCTCGACAACTTGCTGGGTGTGATCAGTGGAGGCATTGTCACAGATGACGATCTCGAAGGGAAAATCGAATTTATAGTCGTTCCGGCAATAGGTCAGCGCGTTTCTGAGGTAGGCCTCGCGATTGTACGTCGGGATGCAGATGCTGAGTTTGATGCCGCTCAAAGGCTTGTCTCCTGGCCGTAGCTCTCAAGCGCGGCGTCGCGCTCGCTGATGATGCTCGGCATGAACGGCCAGGCGATGGAAAAGGCGGGATCATCCCAGCGGACCCCGCGGGCAAGTTCCGGTACGTAGGTTTGCGACATCTGGTAGAAGAGCTCGCAGTCGTCCTCGAGGGTCAGGAAGCCGTGCGCGCATCCGACAGGTATGTAGAAGGCATTGTGACTGATGGCATCGAGCTCGACGGAGGCCCACTTGAGATAGCTCGGCGAATCCGGCCTGAGATCAAGTGCCACGTCGAAGACCCTGCCGCGCGTGGCGCGCACCAGCTTCGCCTCCGGCCGCGGCTCGGCCTGGTAATGCATGCCGCGCAGCGTCCCGCGCATGTGGTTCTGGGAGACGTTGCACTGCGGGTAGACGGGCACCAGACCCCGCGCCGCGAAGGTCTGTGCGTCGAAGGTTCGTGCGAACATTCCCCGGTCGTCGGAGCGCGCGTCGACTTCCACGACAAAGGCGCCCGAAACCGCCGTCGGAAGGAATTTCATCCGAGCACCGTCAGTTCCGGCACGGCGACGGCAAAGCGTCCACCCCAGGCTCCGACCCTGCTGTTGGCCGCAACGACTTCGTTCTTGATGTTCCAGGGCAGGATGAGAATGTAGTCCGGCCGCGTCTCGTCGATCTTCTCAGGCGCATAGATCGGCAACTTGCTTCCCGGCAGGAAGTGTCCCTGCTTGTGCGGATTACGATCGACCACGTAGTCGATCAGGTCGGTGCCGACACCGCAGAAATTCAGCAGCGTATTGCCCTTGGCTGCAGCGCCATAGGCAGCGACCGTCTTGCCGTTGCGCTTGGCCTCGTTGAGGAAGGCGAGCAGCCCGTCCTTGATCGGCGCGACGCGGTTCTGGAAGGCCTCGTAGATCTCGACCTTGTCGAAGCCGGCAGCCGCCTCAGCGGCGCGGACTTTGGCTAGGCCGTGACCGATTGCGTGAACCGTGGATGTTGCACGGCAGGCAAGCACGCGGAGGCTGCCGCCATGGGTCGGCAGTTCCTCTACGTCGAATACATTGAGGCCGTGCGCGGCGAAGACTTTTTCGACGGCGAGCAGCGAAAGATAGTAGAAATGCTCGTGGTAGACCGTGTCGAACTGGATGTTTTCCATCAGCCGCAGCAGATGCGGGAATTCAACGCTGACAACGCCATCCGGCTTCAGAACGGCAGAGAGCCCGCCGACGAAGTCGTTGATATCAGGCACGTGGGCCAGCACGTTGTTGCCGATGACGATGTCGGCGGCAAGGCCGCGGGAGACGAGGTCGGCAGCGGTTTCCTTGCCGAAGAAGCGCGCTTCCGTAGGAACGCCGATCTGCCGCGCCACCTCCGCGACGTTCTCAGCCGGCTCGATGCCGAGCACCGGCACGCCGGCCTCGACGAAATGTTTGAGAAGATAGCCGTCATTGCTCGCCACTTCGATGACCTGCGACGCCGCGGTAAGGCCGAAACGTTCGCGGGCCATGATGGTAAACTGGCGGGCATGCTCCACCCAGCCGTCGCTGTAGGAGGAGAAGTAGGCATAGTGGCTGAAGATGTCTTCCGGCGGGACGAAAGCATCGGCCTGCACCAGCCAGCATTCGGAACAGACGAAGGCGCGCAGCGGATAGGATGGCTCCGGCTGCTCGAGTTGCTCTTCCGTCAGATAGGCATTGGCGAGCGGCGTCGAGCCGAGGTCGACGAAACGATGCTTCAACGGAGCATCGCAAAACCGGCAATTGTGCGCTGTCATGATACTGCTTCCTCATATGCCGCGATCTGGCCGAGCGAGAAGGCGCGCATGTCTTCGCCCTCGCGGTTGGCTTTGTACCAGGCGGCAGTCCAGTCGATGGTCTGTTGCAGGCTCAGCCGCGGGCGCCAGCCGATGGTGTCGAGCGCGAGCGCCGAGCTCAGGGTCAGCGCCGGCGCTTCGGGCAGATGTTCCCCCGGCGCCAGCCGCCACACGTCTTCGACGCGATGCGCACGCCCGAGCGCCTCGGCAAGTTCGGAAACAGTGGCGAAGCTTTCGGGATGCGGGCCGAAATTCAACGCATTCGGCAGATCCTTGACGCGTTCCTCGGTCAGCGCTTTCGCGAAGCCGAGATAACCGCCAAGCGGCTCCAGTACGTGCTGCCAGGGGCGGATCGCCGCGGGATAACGCAGCATGATCGGCTGGTTGCTTTCGAAGGCGCGGATGAAATCCGGGATCAGCCGATCCCTGGACCAGTCGCCGCCGCCGATGACATTACCGGCGCGCACCGTGGCGAGCCTGAGATCTCGGCCATTGAAAAAACTGTCGCGGTAGCTCTGGCAGATGAGTTCGGTACAGGCTTTGGAATTGCTGTAAGGATCCTTGCCTCCGAGCGTATCGGTCTCGACGAAGGGGATGCCGCTGCCATTATTGGCGTAGACCTTGTCCGAGGTGATGACCAGCACTGTTTTGACGGAGGGCGTCTGCCTGACTGCGTCGAGAACATTTGCCGTTCCCATGACATTGGTCGAGAAGGTCTCGGCCGGGTTCTCATAGGAACGCCGCACCAGCGCCTGCGCCGCCATATGGATGACGATCTCCGGCTCGAAACGCCTGGAGAGAGAAAGAAGCGCCTCGGCGTCGCGGATATCGACGATGTGATGGCCGCGATCGTCCCAGGGAGCGAGTTTCCGATAGAGTGACGGTTCGGTCTCAGGCGCCAGGGAAACCGCGCTCACCTCAGCGCCGAGCCGTTCCAGCCACAGGGAAAGCCAGGAACCCTTGAAGCCGGTATGGCCGGTGAGGAAAACCCGCCGCCCTTTCCAGAAATCGGTCAGGCCCATTGCTTCCACGGCGCCTTCCCGGAATTCCAGAGTTCTTCCAGATGGGTGCGCTCGCGAAGCGTATCCATCGGCTGCCAGAAGCCGTCATGCTTGAAGGCGGCAAGCTGGTTGTTGGCGGCAAGCCATTCCAGCGGTCCGGCTTCCCAAATCGTGTCGTCGCTTGGGATGAGATCGACCACCGAAGGGTCGAGCACGAAGAAGCCGCCATTGATACGCTGGCCGTCGCCTCGAGGTTTCTCGACGAAGGAGGTGATGAACTGGCCTTCGATATTCGTGGCGCCGTAGCGTCCGGGCGGGGTTACCGCGCACATCGTCGCCTTCAGGCCGTGATCGCGATGGAAGGCGACTTCGGCGGCGATGTCGATGTCGCCGACACCGTCGCCATAAGTCATGCAGAAGGGTTCGCCTGGTGTCAGATGGTCGCGAATGCGCCCGAGACGGCCGCCGGTCATCGAATGCATGCCGGTATCGACCACGGTCACGCGCCAGTTCGGTCGTTTACCGCCGTGATAGTTGATACTGTTGGCGCCGAGGTCGACGGTGATGTCGCTGTGGTGCAGAACAAGGTTTACGAAATATTCCTTGATCATATAGCCCTTGTAGCCGGCGCAGATGATGAAATCATCGAGCCCGTGATGGGCATAGATGTTCATGATGTGCCAGAGGATCGGCATGCCGCCGATCTCGACCAGGGGCTTAGGCCGGACGCTGGTCTCTTCGGCGAGGCGCGAACCCAGACCACCGGCGAGAATTACGACTTTCATCCCGAGCGAACTCCAGAGTGTTTAGAAACAATTATGGTTTCCGGCCTGCCCGGCGAGGCAGTCCGGCATGCGGGGCGCTCACAGGCGGCACGGCCGTATGCCCATCCTGGTCCCGGTATCCGATTTCGTTCTTGTGCGAGGCTTGCGGGGGTGTCGGACGAGGCGGCCGCGCTTTCGGCAGGCCATGCGTTGAGCAATGAAACAGCCCCGCTTGGCCGCACTCGTCACGCATCCATTGCCGAGGCCGTCGATAGAAAACGGCTCTATCGGGCAACGATAGCGCCTCCCGCCTTCCCCGGCACGCTTTTTGCATTGTTACTAATATTCTAACTCTTGGGGAGAAAATGCCATGCAATGGAACACATCGGCGGATTTTGCGCCTCTTGTTCTCTTTCTCGGCGACCGGCACAAGCGCAAGATCGTCAGGACGCTCCACGACGCAGCCGAAGTTCTGATGGTGGACTGGCCGTTTGAGGATGGAGAGGAGTACGTGGCGGCGGTGAAGGCTTGCGCCGATGCCGTCATGGGGCAAGCGGGAATGGACCGACTCAGAGAATTGCTTCTGAGCGCCGCCAGAGAAGCCGGCATGGGGGTTCTGACCGTTATTCCAGACAGCAGGAAGACGACGACCGAAATGGCCGCGTGAAGGCCATCAACCACGCCATCACGCGCCGGCCAAAGCGGCGCTGACGCATGAGATGCACATGCTGCGAACCACCCGATAAGGGAAAGCTCTGCTGATGGCTCCCGCAGGATACCGGTCCGCCGGCCGCTTACTGTCGACAGATGCACACGTCGTCACGAAAAAAACCTCACTTCGGAATCCCGAAATTCCCCCGCTTCGGGATTCCGAAATCCGCCGGGTTTTGCGAGGTGTTGCCGTGGCGAAACATCCAATGATTTCAAGTCGGCAACCAATTTCGGGATTCCGAAGTGCTATATAGAATATGGGAGGAGTTCGCGGAATCGCCGCTATTCTTGTCCCGAAGAGACGGTTAGGCCTCTAGATCAAGCTGGAGTGGAGTGCTGGCTGCTTCGGCTACTTTAGCCTTCCGATTTTTTGCCGCACGGCGTGGTGGCTTTGTGATCTTTGGCAAAGTGTCGGAGCCGAACTCGTCTGACTCGGAGCCGACCAGCAGCGGATAGGCAGCAAGCGCCGCACCGGCCGAGGATACATCAACGACCTGGTTGGGCGGAGGCATTTCAATGGCCGGCTTGGCGGCTGGCGCCTCGCGCGCCTTTGAAGGCTCAGGGGCGCTGGCTACGGATGTGGCGTATCGGATCATCACAAGGCTCCATTTTGTTCGCTTTATGTTCCATTCGGCAATGAACAAGTCAATGGCGGCTAGGTATCGGCGACCGGAATACGCGTTAATATGGATTTTGAAAGTCCGTGGAATTGAGCAGGCAAGCCTTGAACGCATTGCTGCTGGCCTGTTTCCACAGGCACAAATGCGTAAATTTTGGATAGGCTTAACTCCTTGATCCGGTAGCGATCAAGAATGGAATGGTGCCCAGAAGAGGACTCGAACCTCCACACCCTTTCGGGTACCAGCACCTGAAGCTGGCGCGTCTACCAATTCCGCCATCTGGGCGACGGAGAGCGATGTAAGGGGGCGGCTCCTGACTGTCAACCGGGTTTTTGAAGTTTTTCTGACAGTTGGCGAAAAACAGTCGGTCATATGAGAGGGAGCGGCCGGAGGGCAGGCATAGCGCTTCGCTTGGTACGCCCTATATAAAGGAAATATCGAAAGGAATCCCTCATGCCCGTTGTCCGCATGCTAGTGTTCGCCGGTCTTCTCGCCGTTCTCGCGCCTGCCATGGCGGGCGCTGATTCGCTGAAGCTGGGCAAGCCGGGGATCGGGCCGCTCAACACCGGATCGACGCTCTGCGATTTTCGCGGGTGCTTCGGTTTCGGGCCGCAGCAATGGCATCGACCCGCCTATGTCCAGCCGAATTACCGCCCGCGCGGCGCGACGGGTCCGACCTATTACCAGCCGGGTGCGGCTGGCCGGCCGCAGCTGACCTATGAGCCGCCGCCGGTGCGCCGGCTGCAGCCGAAGGTGGCTGACAAGAACAGCCATGTCGCCTGGTGCAGCAATGAATACCGCTCCTACGATCCAAGAACGGATCGCTTCCTCACCTATGAAGGCATCTACAAGACCTGCCGCTCGCCCTATCGCTGAGTTGCCGCCATTAGCTTTCGAGCAAGGCGCGGTCGACATGACCGAGATCGCGGCCGGGCTCGATGATATCGCGCACCCGCTGCTTCAGTTCCTTCGGCCCGGGAAAGCCGCCGTCGCGCTTGCGCTCCCAGATCAGATCGCCGTTGACGCGGATCTCGAAATTGCCGCCGGTGCCGGGGATCAGCGCTACTTCCCCGAGACTGTCGGAAAAAGTGTGCAGCAGCTCCTGCGCCATCCAGGCGGCGCGCAGCAGCCAGTTGCACTGAGTGCAGTAGAGGATCGAGACACGGGCTTTTTCGGTCATGGCAGACTCCTTTTCTCTGCGCTGATGTAAGCCCTGTTGTTGGCGCGCGCAATCGCCAGCGTCTTGCGCGCCACCCGCCGGCATGGTCTCTTCCTCTATCGGCAACACCGGGAAAAACCCATGCGAGTCGCAGTCATCGAAAATATGAAGAACACCGGCCTCGGCGCGCTTGCCGCTGCACTCCATGAGGCGGAAGCGGAGATCGAGTGGTTCCGGGTGTGGCAGGACGGCGTCCTGCCGCCGGATATATCCGGCCATGACGCGCTTGTCGTTCTTGGTGGCGAGCAGAGCGCGCTGGATGACGAGACGCACCCCTATCTGCCGGAGCTCGTCCGGCTTTCGCGCCGCTTCGGCGATGCCGGCAAGGCCGTGCTCGGCATCTGCCTCGGTAGCCAGATCCTCGCCCGCGCCTATGGCGGCGACAATTTGCTAGGAAGCGCCCGCGAATTCGGCTGGCACGGGATCGGCGTCACCGAGGAGGGCCAGGCCGACCCGCTGCTGTCGGCGCTTGGCGGCGAATTCACCATCTTCGAATGGCATGTCGATACGTTTTCCCTGCCCGCCGGCGCGGTGCGTCTGGCGACAAGCCCTGTCGCCGAGAACCAGGCTTTCCGCATCTGCCGCGCCGTCTATGGCACCCAGTTCCATTTCGAGGCCAATTCCGCGGTCGTCGCGCAATGGAAGGCCGAATTCCCCGATACGATCGAGCGCATCGCGCCAGGCTGGCTGGAGAGCCATGCCGAACTGGCGGCAAGACATGGGCGTGGCGCCGATGCCGCGGGCCTTGCCATCGCCCGCGCCTGGGTCAGCCTGATCGAAGCAGACGAGATCGAGATGCTGTCAGAGGCCTCGGCGTGAGAGGCGAGGTCATGCCGGCAAGCGAACGCGAGAAGATGGCGGCAGGCGAATGGTATTGCTGCCTCGATGACGAACTCGATCTCTTGCGCCGGCAGGCGCGCCGGGCTGTCCATGCCCACAATACGCTGCCGCCGGACGAACGCGGCGCCATGGCGCCAGCCCTGAGGGCGCTCTTTGCGGGCATGGCACCCGATGTCTTCATCGAAGCGCCGTTTCACTGCTCCTACGGCATCAACATCACTCTCGGCGAGCGCGTCTATTTCAATGCCGGCTGCACCATCCTCGATTCCGGCCGGGTGACCATCGGCGACCGCACCATGTTCGGCCCCGGCGTGCGGATCTATTGCGCCGAACATCACAAGGACCCGACGCTTCGCAGCCGGGGCATCGAGATCGCTCGGCCGGTCGTTTTCGGCAGCGACGTCTGGATCGGCGGCGGCGCCATCATCCTCGGCGGCGTCGCGATCGGCGATGGTGCGATCGTCGGCGCCGGCGCCGTGGTGACCAGGGATGTGCCGGCGAACGCCACCGTGATCGGCAACCCGGCGCGCGCTCGATAGGCTTCGCCCAAATTCATCTGTCGCGGCATGCAGGCCAAAGCCCCCGCCAGCATTCGTTGCCCGGCTAAAGGCCGCTGTCGGCTCGCGCATCGTAGCGTTGCCGCGCGGCGATGATGCCGGCCTGGTTCTGCTCGGTCCACAGCACCAGCGAACGGATCGTTTCGTGCAGCGTGCAGCCGAGCGGCGTCAGTGCATAATCGACCTTCGGCGGCACGACCGGGTAGACGGTGCGTTCGATGATACCGTCCCGCTCAAGGTGCCGCAGCGTCGTCGTCAGCATGCGCTGGCTGATGCCGTCGATATTCCTCTTCAATTCCGTGAAGCGAAGCGTGCGTTTTTCGAGCAGCGCAATGACGAGCAGCGACCATTTGTCGGCGATCCGGTCGAGGATCTGCCGGACCTCGCATTCCTCGCGCGCATCCCATTGCAGGACGTCATAATTCTTGCCGGTGCTGCAAATGTCACTCGGTGAGTTTGAAGTGCCTTCTTCCATGGTGCCGGATCATGTCTTAACTAGGCTTCGGTTACAAGAGGGAACCGAGGCATGAAAAGTAACTCGCCTCATCCCCGTTGTTTCAGCTCGTCAACCGAAGGAACGGATCCATGTCCACCCCATCTTCCCAGACCAAATCAGAAGGACGCATGAGCCCACGCTCAGCCGGGGCACTGATCGTGCTCTGTGGCGCGATCTTCCTCGAAGGCATCGATGTCGCCATGCTCAATATCGCGCTGCCGGCGATCCGCGCCGATCTCGGCCTGTCGACAACGACGCTCAGCGCCGTCGTCAGCGCCTATGTGCTCGGTTATGCCGGCTTCATGCTGCTTGGCGGCCGCGCCGCCGATATCTTCGGCAGGAAGCGCGTCTTCCTGACGGCGCTCGCCGTCTTCCTCGCCTTCTCCGGCCTCGGTGGTTTTGCGAGCGAGGGCTGGATGCTGCTCGTTGCCCGCTTCGTCACCGGTGCAGCTTCCGCCTTCATGACGCCCGCCGGCCTGGCGCTCATCACCGCCAATTTCCCCGAGGGAGCGCAGCGCAACCGGGCGGTAATGATCTATGCGTCGACGGCGTCGGCCGGCTTCTCGCTCGGCCTTGTCGCCGGCGGCCTGCTTGCCGCGATCGACTGGCGCTGGGTGTTTTTCGCGCCGGTGGTGCTTGCGGCGAGCCTCCTTGCCGTCGCCCCGCGGCTGATCGTCGACCGGGGTGCGGGAACCGCGCGTGGAAAATTCGATCTATCTGGCGCAGTGACGCTGACCGGCGCCATGCTGCTTGCCGCCTACGGCGTCACCCGGCTCGAGCATCCTGGCGAGCGCGCGGAATGGACGATCGCCGTCTTTGTGGCAAGTGCGCTGTTCTGGCTTGCCTTCATTCTGATCGAGCGCTCCTCGGCTGCCCCCTTGGTGCGGCTCGGCATTCTGCGCTCGGGCGCCCTGATCCGCGCCAATCTCGGCGCCCTGCTGTTTGCCGGCTCCTTTTTCGGCTTTCAGTTCATCGCCTCCCTGTATCTGCAGGAGCTGCTCGGCTGGACGCCGATGCAGACGAGCCTGGCGCTGCTGGCGATCGGCATCGACGCGGTGGTTGCGCCGATCCTGACGCCGCGGCTCGTCGACCGCTTCGGCAATGTCTGCGTCATTCTCGGCGGTTTCCTGCTGGCGCTTGCCTGTTATGCGCTATTCTCTCGCATGGGCTTCGACTGGACCTATGCTGCCATGTTCCCGTCGATGCTCCTGCTCGGCCTTGCCTTCGCGCTCGGCTATGGCCCGTTGACCATCGTCGCGACCGACGGCATCGCCGAAGACGAGCATGGGCTTGCCAGCGGCTTGGTCAATACCGCGATCCAGTTCGGAGCCGCGCTCGGCCTTTCCGGCGTCAGCGCCATCGGCGCCTATATTCTGGGCGAAGAAATCTCTCCCGAAGCCCGGCTGGAATCGCTACGTGTGGCGCTTCTGGTGCCGATGGCGGCTGCAGCCCTCGGCGCGCTGGTCATGGCAACGGGCCTGCGGGGCCGCGGCGGCTCCCGCCGCGAAGCGGTCGCCTGACCATGCTCGGCAAGGCTACGCATCGTGGCCTTGCCACCTCGACAGCGGCGATCATTCCGCTAGATCATCGGCAAACGGGAGAAATATCATGACAGCGCAAACCCTACCCATGGAAGGCGGCTGCCGTTGCGGCCAGGTGCGGTTGAAGATCAGCGCGCCGCCGCTGCTGACCATGGCCTGCCATTGCACAGGCTGCCAGAGGATGACCGCGAGCGCCTATTCGCTCAGCGCCGCCATCCCCAGTGAAGGCTTCGAGGTGACGAAAGGCGAGCCCGTCATCGGCGGCCTGCACGGCGTTACGAAACATTATTTCTGCCCGCATTGCATGAGCTGGATGTTCACCCGTCCGGAAGGCATGGACTGGTTTGTCAACCTGCGTGTCACCATGCTCGGCGATCCCAGCTGGTTCACCCCCTTCATCGAGACCTGGACGAGCGAGAAGCTGGCCTTTGCCGAGACCGGCGCCGTGCACAGCTATGAGGCGCTGCCCGAAATGGACGCTTATGAGGGGCTGGTGAAGGAGTATATGGGCAAGGGATGACGGCTCAGAAGCCCTGGAAGAGAAAATCCAGGGCGCTGGTGATACGATCGCTGTCGGAGGTGAGATCCGGGGCGACGACGCCGATCTCTTTAATGGAAATCGCACCGACAAATTGGGTCGCCATCACGTATGGCACGTGGTTGATCACGAATTGCGGATTGAGCTGGCGCATTATTTTGGGAAGAGCTTGCAGCGGAAGCATCGGTGCCATGATCCGCGTCGTCAGCTCGCCATGCAGATCTGACTGCAGATCGAGAGCAAGCGCATCGGTATGCACGAGATTGTAGACGTGAAACCGCGCCATCAGAATTGGCGATATTTCTGAAACGGCAGGCCGTGCTTTTCGACATAGGCATTGGAAGCGGCGATGGCCTCGGCATTCTCGATACGCCACAGCCGCTCGCGTTCCGCCTTTATGGCTTTCGCGATTCCATCTTCCGCCGCCCTGGATATATTGATCTTGAGGTCGCGCGCCTGCGAGACGAGACCTTCATCGAGAGAGAGGTTCGCTGCTTTTCTCGCATGCTGCGCCATGACGATCTCCTTGGTTTGATGCGCACACTATATGCGCATCAGATGCCATTGAGAAGCGTTACTCGTCGCCCATCTTCAGCGCTGCAATGAACGCTTCCTGCGGAATCTCGACCTTGCCGAACTGGCGCATGCGCTTCTTGCCGGCCTTCTGCTTGTCGAGCAGCTTGCGCTTGCGGGTGGCGTCGCCGCCGTAGCATTTCGCCGTCACGTCCTTGCGCAACGCCGAGATGGTCTCGCGGGCGATGACATTGCCGCCGATCGCCGCCTGGATCGGAATCTTGAACATGTGCTTCGGGATCAGCTCCTTGAGCTTTTCGCACATGTCGCGGCCGCGCTTTTCGGCCGCCGTCCGGTGCACCATCATCGATAGCGCGTCGACCGGCTCGCCATTGACGAGGATCGACATCTTCACCAGGTTGCCCTCGCGGTGGTCGGTCAGCGTATAGTCGAAGGAGGCGTAGCCCTTCGAGATCGACTTCAGCCGATCGTAGAAATCGAAGACGACTTCATTGAGCGGCAAGTCATAGGTCAGCATCGCGCGCGTGCCGACATAGGTGAGTTCGATCTGGATGCCGCGGCGGTCCTGGCAAAGCTTCAGAATGCCACCGAGATAATCGTCAGGCGTCAGGATCGTCGCGCGGATCCACGGCTCGTGGATTTCGGAGATCTTGACGACATCGGGCATGTCGGCCGGGTTGTGCAACTCGCGCTCCGTGCCGTCGGTCATGAACATCTTGTAGACGACGGAGGGTGCGGTGGCGATGAGGTCGAGGTCGAACTCGCGCTCCAGCCGCTCCTGAATGATTTCGAGATGCAGGAGGCCGAGGAAGCCGCAACGGAAACCGAAGCCAAGGGCAGCCGACGATTCCATTTCGAAGGAGAACGAGGCGTCGTTGAGGCGAAGCTTGCCCATGGCGGCGCGCAGATCCTCGAAGTCGGCGGCATCGACCGGGAACAGGCCGCAGAACACCACCGGCTGCGCCGGCTTGAAGCCCGGCAGCGCTTGGGCGGTCGGCCGCTTGTCCTCAGTGATCGTATCGCCGACGCGGGTATCGGCCACTTCTTTGATCGAGGCGGTGATGAAACCGATCTCGCCGGGGCCGAGGCTGTCGATATTGACCATCTTCGGCGTCAGCACGCCGACGCGCTCCACCTGGTATTTCGCATCGGTGCCCATCATGCGGATCGTCTGACCCTTAGTCAGCACGCCATCGATGATGCGCACGAGAACCATGACGCCGAGATAGGTGTCGTACCAGCTGTCGACCAGCAGCGCCTTCAGCGGCGCTTTGTCGCCGCCGGGGCTCTTCGGCGCCGGCAGCTTGTTAACGATCGCCTCCAGCACGTCGGGAATGCCGAGGCCGGTCTTGGCCGAAATCAGCACGGCCTCCGAAGCGTCGATGCCGATCACTTCCTCAATCTGCTCCCTGATGCGGTCGGGTTCGGCGGCCGGCAGGTCGATCTTGTTGAGGACCGTGACGATTTCGTGGTTGTTGTCGATCGCCTGGTAGACGTTGGCGAGCGTCTGCGCCTCGACGCCCTGGCTGGCGTCGACGACGAGCAGCGAGCCCTCGCAGGCCGATAGCGATCGCGAGACTTCGTAGGCGAAGTCGACATGGCCGGGCGTGTCGATCAGGTTGAGAATATATTTCTCGCCATTGTTCGCCTGGTAATGCAGGCGCACGGTCTGGGCCTTGATGGTGATGCCGCGCTCGCGCTCGATATCCATATTGTCGAGCACCTGCTCGGACATTTCGCGCTCGGCAAGGCCGCCCGTCGTCTGGATCAGCCGGTCGGCCAGCGTCGATTTGCCGTGGTCGATGTGGGCCACGATCGAAAAGTTGCGGATATGGGACAGCGGAGTGGTGGAATTGGTGCTCATGCGCGCCATATAGCAGCGCCGCCCCCTGCCGCAAAGCGGTAATTATCCCGCTGTTTACGCTATTTTGTCGGCCGGTCGGCCGCGGATCAGACCGGCCACGTCTCCAGCCGCCAGGCTGAATCCCAGAACATCCATTCATATTGCGAGGCGCGCACGAAGACATCGCTCATCTCGGCGCGCTCCACCGGTGACGCGGCGCGGGCGGCAATGTCGGTCAGCGCGATCACCTCGCGGGCACCGGCGGCAAATTGCGGATCGCCATAGGTGTTGATCCAGGCCTGGAAGGCGTTGCCCTCGATCGCCGGCCGGTTCTTGATCGCCTCGCCGACGTGCCAGTAGATCCAGAAGCAGGGAAGGATGGAAGAAAGCGCCACCGCGTAGGAGCGGTGATAGGCGGTGGCAAGCAGGAAGTTGGTATAGGCAAAGCAGGCAGGCGAGGGTTCGGCTGATGTCACATCCGCGGAGGTGATGCCGAACTGGGTGAGGAAGCCTGCATGCAGGCCCTGCTCGACGGTGATCGCCTTCTGCGCCGAACCGAGGAAGCGCAGCACCTGCGCATTGTCGGGCGCCTTGGCCGCGACGATCGCCAGGCAGCGCGCATAATGCTTCAGGTAGAGCGCATCCTGCAGAATGTAGTGCCGGAAAACCTCCGGCAGTAGCGTGCCGTCGGACAGGCGGGTAAGAAGCGGCAAGACCTCGATCTTGGCCATAACGGGCGCGATCCTGTCCCAGGCGGCGGCCGTGAAGCTTGCCGTCAGTTCGGTGCTCTGCGTGCTGGCGTCCATCGTTTTCTCCCATCTGAATTGCGCTGCCATATATCGGCGAGGCTGTGGCGAAAGCAAGGTCAGCGCCGACCGCCTGAAGAGAGTTGATTCCATCATCGGATCATGTATTTCTCTTATAGTGGAATCATGGATCTAGAGATGGAAGACCAACTGGAACAGGCAATCGGCATCCGCATCCGCAAGCTGCGGCTGGAAAAGGGCTTGACGCTGGAGGATCTTGCCGCGTTTTCCGGCGTCAGCCGGGCGATGATTTCGCGCATCGAGCGGGCGGAGGCGAGCCCGACCGCCTCGCTGCTGGCCAGAATTTGCGCCGCCCTCGGCCTGTCGCTCTCGGCCTTCTTCGCTGAGGAAGGGCAGCAGGCCTCGCCGCTTGCCCGCCGGCATGAGCAGCAGGTCTGGCGCGACCCGGAGACCGGTTATCTCAGAAGGTCTGTGTCGGCTCCGGGCACCGCCTCCGATGTCGACATCGTCGAAGTCGAATTTCCGGCCGGCGCCCGCGTCAGCTTCCCCCCGCATGCCAGCGCCCATGGCATGACCCAGCATGTCTGGCTGTTCGACGGCGAGCTGGAGATGACGGCGGGGGAGGTGGTCTATCGGCTGCGCCCCGGCGATTGTCTCTTCATGCCCGTCGGCGAGGGCCATGTCTTCCACAATCCCGGCCATGCCCCGGCGAGCTATTGCGTCGTGCTCGATCGCGGCGGCCGCTAACAGCTTCATTTCAGGAGAACAGCATGGCCGACATTCGTACCCTTTCTGCCGAGGAGGCGCGCGCCGCCATTCCGGCGCTGGCGCAGGTGCTTGCCGATTGCGTCGCGGGCGGCGCTTCCGTCGGCTTCATGCAACCTTACGGGTCTGAGGATGCCGTGCCCTATTGGCGCGATGTCGCCGATGCGGTCGCCTCCGGCGGGAACCTGCTGCTGGTCGCCGAACTCGACGGTCAGATCGTCGGCACGGTGCAGGTAGGCGCCGCGCAGATGCCGAACCAGCCGCATCGCGGCGATCTGAAGAAGCTCTTGGTGCATCGCTCCGCCCGCGGGCGTGGCCTTGCCCGGCTGCTGATGGATGCCGCCGAGCGCGAGGCGGCAAGGCGTGGCAAGACCTTGCTGGTGCTTGATACGGCAACCGGCAGCGATGCCGAGGCGATCTATCCGCGCCTCGGCTGGCAGCGCGTCGGTGTCATCCCGGATTATGCGCTGTGGCCGCAAGGCGGCTTCTGCGATACCACCCTGTTCTATAAGCGGCTCGCCTGATTGCGCCGGCCCGGCTCATCCCAGACGGCTTATCGCGGATGGCTGAAGGCGGAAAGCGTCTCGTGCAGCCTAGCGCCCGCCGTCCATTGCGCCGCACTCCAGCCGAACTGCCGCGCCGCTTCGATATTTTCCGCCATATCGTCGATAAAGGCGATTTCGCCGGGCAGGGCGCCGGCCCGCTCGGTCGCCAGCCGGAAAAACTCAGGCGAAGGTTTGCGGTGCCCGAGCGCTGCGGAATAGAGGATGCCGTCGAAATGCGCGCCGAGGCCAGCCTCTTCCATCAGGTAGCGCGCCCGCCTGTGCTCCTGGTTGGTCGCCAGGAAAAGCGTGATGCCGCTTTGCCGGAGCGCGGCAAGCTCTTTCAGCAAGTCGAGATCGAGGCGGCGATCGTTTTCGAACCAGTAATCGATCAGCGTCGCGGCGCTGAGATGGGGCGCGATCTTTGCCAGCACTTTGGCAAGCCCGGGCTCCAACGGCTCACGGCCGATGATGATATCGCCCCAGCAGGTCTGGAAGAATTCCTGCTGCAACAGCTCGAGGCGCAGCCCGAGATCGCGCTCGAGATAGGTGAAGTGCGGCAGGCCGTCGGCCGGGCGACCATGAATGAGCACGCCGTCGACATCGACCATCAGCACTTTCATGCGGGAAATTTCCTCGTTCTCAAAACACTGGTGAAGGTGGCGTTATCTGCCTCGGCGATCAATGCCTCCTGCGGCTTTTTTGCTGGGGTCAACCCGTGTAAATCTCGACTTCAACCAACGGCAGGATCTGAAATGCGCGTCATCTATTCCGAAGACCACAAGCTGCGCGACGCCAGGACCGAGCTTTACGCCGGTCAACTGGTGACGCCCTTCGAGGCGCCGTTCCGGGCCGAATGGATCCTCGCGGCGGTGAAGGAGGCGGGCTTTGCCGATGTCGTCGCGCCCGATGCGCACGGACTGGAAACGGCTGGGAAGGTGCATGATCCTGCCTATCTCGATTTTCTCGCCACCGTCTGGGATCGCTGGGTGGCGGCGGGGTTCGAAGGGGAGGCGATCGCCAATTCCTTCCCGGTGCGCCGCACCAGCCAGCGTGTGCCCGAAAATATCGTCGGCGCGATCGGCCATTATGCCAATGCCGCCGACACCTCGATCACCAAGGGCTCCTATGAGGCGGCGATTGCCTCGATGCGCTGCGCGGTGTCAGGCGCCGACTGGTTGGCGCAGGGCCATCGTTTCGCCTTCGCGCTCTGCCGCCCGCCCGGCCACCATGCCGGCATCGATCTCTTCGGCGGCTACTGCTTCATCAACAATTCGGGCGTGGCGGCGCAGCGGCTGCTCGACCGCGGCGCGGCCAAAGTTGCCGTGCTCGACGTCGATTTCCACCATGGCAACGGCACGCAGGATCTCTTCTATCACAGAGGCGATGTCTTCACTGCCTCGCTGCATGGCGATCCCATGCAGGCCTTTCCCTATTTCCTCGGCCATGCCGACGAGGAAGGCGAGGGGGATGGCACCGGCGCCAACCGCAATTATCCGATGCCGCCGGGCACGCCCTGGGAGGTCTGGTCTTCGGCCCTTGCCGATGCGCTCGCCCGCATCAAGGCCTTCGGCGCCGAGGCGATCGTCGTGGCGCTCGGCGTCGATACTTTCGAACGCGACCCGATCTCCTTTTTCAGCCTGACCTCTGACGATTTCACCCGCATGGGCGCGATGATCGCCGCTGCCGGCCTGCCGGTGCTGACCTGCATGGAGGGCGGTTACGGTGTGCCGGAGATCGGGCTCAACGTTGCCAATGTCCTCAAGGGTCTGGAAGCCTGATTGCTTGATATGACCGACGAGACCGTTCCATCCGATATCCCGACACCCCGCATGCTGAGCTGGGCGCGCAACTCCGCCATCTATCGCCTGGAGCGGCGGATGATGACGGAAAAGCAGCTCTTCGACGCCATCACTCGCAAGGCCAGGGAGAAGTTCGAGGATATCAGGGCGGCGCAACTCAAGGCCGTTGCCGATTTCGCCGTCAAATTTGCCTATGACAACAAGGTGCTCGACGATAGCGCTTATGCCGAGATCAGCACGCGCTCGGCCGTTCGCGGCGGCAAATCGAAGCGCGCGATCGCTCAGAAGCTGACAGCCAAGGGCGTCTCCGGCGATAAGGTCGAGGCGGCACTTGAGGCGGCGGACGATCTCTATGCCGCAGCGATATTCGCCCGCAAGCGCGCCTTCGGTCCCTTCCGCCGCGTCGAGCTCGACGACAAGCGAAAGGCGAAGGAGCTCTCCGCCTTCGCCCGCAATGGCTTCAGCTTCGAGATCGGCAAGAAGGTTTTCGACATGAGCTTCGAAGACGCTGAAGAGGTGATCCTCTCCGGCCGCCGCTGATGCATCAGCTCTTTTGCTGCCTGGATCAGAAGTTTGAATTTGCCGGTTTCAAGTCGCCTTCGTATGAAGAGCGCTCAAGCGGAGATGCACATGGAAGATAGAACGAACGACGGTTCCGGCGTGCTGACAATCGAAGCGCCCGCAGCATCCGGCGGCCTGGCCGCTGGCGCGCTGATGTGCCTCATGTCCATGTCCTCGATCCAGTTCGGCGCAGCACTTTCCTCCTCCGCCATCGCCACCTATGGACCTGCCGGCGCCAGCTGGCTGCGCCTTGCCTTTGCCGCCCTCATTCTGGCCGTCGCCGTCCGTCCGCGCATATTCAGCTACACGAGAGAGCAATGGACAAGCGCTCTGGTTCTCGGCACGACGACGGCGCTGATGACCATGAGTTTCTTCGCGGCGATCGAGCGCATACCGCTCGGTCTTGCCGTGGCGATCGATTTTCTCGGTCCGCTTTCGGTGGCGACCATCGGCTACGGCCTCAGTCGGCGTCTCGTCTGGCCGCTCATTGCCGCGCTCGGCGTTCTGGCTCTTGCCCATGACGGTGAAGGCTGGGTTGGGAATATCCAGGGCATTCTTTTCGCCTGCGGCGCGGGAACCGGCTGGGCGATCTATATCGTGCTCACGAAGAGGATCGGCGCAAGCTTCAAGGGGTTGGAAGGGCTTTCCATGTCGCTCATGGTCGCCGCTCTCGTCGCCACACCTTTCGGCTTCTCAGGCGCCGTGCCGGCGCTCGATAGCTACGGCCTGATCGAAATGGCAGGCCTCGCCATTCTCGTGCCGCTGCTGCCCTACACGCTGGAGCTGATTGCCCTGCGGCGCATGCCGACGACCTCCTTCGGCATCCTGATGAGTCTCGAGCCGGCGATTGCGGCGCTTGCAGGCTTTGCCATTCTGGCGCAGCCCCTGACCCTTCTGCAGATGGCCGGAACGGCCCTGGTCGTCGCCGCAAGCGCCGGCGCCACCTTCTCCGCAAAGCAGTAGGGATCAGCCCGTCTTCTTGGTCGGATCGTCGAGGGCGGGATTGTAGAACAACGAGAGCGTCAGACTCTTGGCGATCCGCTCCGCCGTCGCCATGAACCAGGCCTTGGCCTCTGGCGTTGGGGCGATATCGTCGAGCGTCGCAGCAAACAGCGACAGCCACTTCGGAAAGAGGTCAAGCGTCAGGTTTTGGACACCGGTATGCGCCTGCACCGGCTTGCCGCCATAGGCGCCGCTGCGGAAGGCGACCGCCGACCAAAAGCTCTTCATCTTCGCCATATGCGCCGGCCAACGGCCAGACAGCCTGGCGTCGAACACCGGGCCGAGATCGGGATGCGCAAGCACGCGGGCGTAGAAAGTCTCGACCAGCCTGTCGATGAAGGCCGCGTCGACGCCCATTTCCCGCATTTCGGCCTCCGCCCTTTCGCGGATCGCCGCGACATGGGCAGGGCGGCCCTGAATCTCACTCATCATTCCAAAAACCCCGGCGCCGCGTGATGCGGCAGCCCTTATATAGGCCGTCATGGCAACGGGCCAAAGTCATCCGCGCCCCTTGCGGCAATCTGTCGGCGAGTCTTCCTACACACTTGACCGCTATTGCCACCTTCTCTAGATTTAGAATTATTCTAAAAAATTGGAGAAAGTCATGCTGGCGCGGTTTTTCAGATCCCCGAAACGATCTTTCGAGTCGCTGTCCGAGCAGGAGATTCTCGCCCTTGCGATCGCCTCCGAGGAGGACGATGCCCGCATCTATCTCGCCTATGCCGATAGGTTGCGCCGCGAATTTCCGGCCTCCGCCAGGGTCTTCGAAGATATGGCCGAGGTCGAGGATACGCATCGCAAGTCGTTGTTCGATATCCATCGCCAGCGTTTCGGCGAGCGCATTCCGCTGATCCGGCGTGAACATGTCGAGGGCTTTTACGAACGCAAACCCGACTGGCTCAGGGCAAATCTTACGCTGGATGCGATGCGGCGGGAAACCGAGGCGATGGAGGAGCAGGCCTATCGTTTCTATGTCGAGGCGGCAAAACGCACCTCGGACGCCTCGACACGCGAGCTTCTCGGCGATCTCGCCCTTGCCGAACAAGGGCATGAGGACATCGCCCGCATGCTGGGCGACAAACATACGCCTGAAGATGTCAAACATGACGAGAACGAGACAGTGCGGCGGCAGTTCGTGCTGACCTATGTACAGCCGGGTCTTGCCGGGCTGATGGATGGCTCGGTCTCGACGCTGGCGCCGATCTTCGCCGCCGCCTTCGCCACGCAGGATACCTGGCAGACTTTCCTTGTCGGCCTTTCGGCCTCCGTCGGCGCCGGCATCTCGATGGGCTTCACCGAAGCCGCCCACGACGACGGCAAGATCTCCGGCAGAGGTTCGCCGGTCAAACGCGGCCTTGCCTGCGGCATCATGACGGCGCTCGGCGGCCTCGGCCACGCTCTGCCCTACCTCATCCCGCACTTCTGGACGGCGACCATCACCGCTGCCATCGTCGTCTTCTTCGAACTCTGGGCAATCGCCTTCATCCAGAACCGCTACATGGAAACACCCTTCCTGCGCGCCGCCTTCCAGGTGGTGCTCGGCGGCGGCCTGGTGCTCGGCGCCGGTATTCTGATTGGCAATGGGTGAGGAGCGTTAGCGACGAACACCTTGAGCGGAAGCGAAAGGTAACGGTAGACGCCTCTCCGCCGTCCAGAAAAACAAAAAGGCCGACTTTCGCCGGCCTTTCCCCACACCCCCCAAAAATCCTTACCGCAGTGCGCCGACCAGTACGTCGCGGCCGTTCTCGATGGTGACCCAGCGGCCGGAATTGTAGCTCGACTGCCGCTTGACGAAGGAATAGGGCGTTCCAAACCACGGCTTGACGTCGGAGGCGAGGTTGTCGAGCACGAAATCGCCCTCGGCGGTGCGCAGCGTCAGCACGGCATGGCCTTCACCGTCAGGCTTGCGCACGACGGTCATCAGCAGATCGGCAGCCGAAAAGCCGCGCTGGATCAGCGTCCGGCGCTTCAGCAGCGCGAAATCCTCGCAGTCGCCGGCAGTGGTCGGATAGGCCCAGACCTCATCCTTGCCGTAGATTTCCTTGTCGGTCATCGGCGTGATCGTGCGGTTGACCGTGGCGTTGACCGAACGCACCAGCGACCACTTTGCCGGCGTCATCTCGACCGGGCCAGAATTGCGGTTTGCGCCGCATTCACTGCGGTGGATCTGACAGAAATCGTAGTGGCCAATTGGCTGGGAGGTGGCATTGCCCGTTACCATGGAAGCATTTCTGCTGGGGGCCGGTATGGCGGCCGTTGCCATCGCAAACATGGCCATCATGGCCACAAAAATACCCTTTATCCGCACGCCCGCTCTTCCTCGCATCGCCCCTTATTTATTAACAAAGTGTTAATGGAGAGGGCCAAGAAGAGTCAATCGTTACTTCTTGGGAGCACCTTACGACTCGCCGACATGGTTAAAATGCAACGGGTTGGGGGCTTGCGTCAGGGGAATTTCTCGGCCGGTGCTGTTCAAACGGGCATCTGCACATTTGTCGATGAACGGATGATGCCTTTGACGGCGCTAAGCAGAAGCGCGATATCGCTCGCGCGGGAAAGCCGGTGGTCGCCGTCGCGAATGAATGTCAGCACCACGTCGTCGGCGGGAAGATGTTCGACCAGTTTCATCGCGTGCGCATGCGGCACGTCGGCGTCTTTCATGCCTTGGAGGATATGCACCGGGCAGCCCGTTTCGATGATGCCGTCGAGCACCCGGTTTTCGCGGCCGTCCTCGAGCAGTGCCCGTGTGTAGATGTTCGGCTCAGGGCTATATTGCGAGCGCTCTTCGAAATAACCCCGCTCGGCAAGCGACTTGCGCTCCTTGGCCTTGAGGTTCGGCTCGATCAGCTCGGAGGTGAAATCGGGGGCCGGCGCAATCAGCACCATCCCCTCGAGTTTTGGCCCTTCAAGTTTTGGCCCCTCGAGTTTTGGCCCTTCGAGCTTCGGGCCGTCCTGCCGCGCAAGTTCCTGTGCCAGCCTGAGCGCGATCCAGCCGCCCATCGACGAGCCGACGAGGATCACTCGCTCGGGGGCAACGTAGCGGATGACGGCAAGCGCTTCCTCCAGCCAGCGTGAGATCGTGCCGTCGCTGAAGCTGCCGCCGGACAGTCCGTGGCCGGAATAATCGAGACGGATGCAGGCGAGCCCAAGTTCCGCCGCCAGCCCGTCGAGTTCCACCGCCTTGGTGCCGCTCATGTCGGACCGGTAGCCGGACAGCCAGACGAGCGCTGGTGCGCCATTGCCGGCCTGCGCCGGGCGCACCAGCATGGCGATCTCGCGCGCTGCCTCTCCCTCGCCGACCGTCAGGAACTGCGGCTGGGCATTGGGCATCTGATCGAACATCGGCGAAACTCCTGTTATTTTGCTCTATAAAACAGATTCTTGGCAGGCTGACAGCGGGTGATTTTTCCGCTAAAGGATGATATTGACTCCGTTGCAGCGATGACGCGACACGTTTGTGCACCCCGATATGGGAGCGCGAGGCTGCAACGTTCCGAAAACAACGCGAGGAGAATACGACCATTCGCAGACCTTTTAAAACCGACGCGCCCGTGAAGGACGGACCGCGCTCGAACCGTGAAATCCGCATTCCCAAAGTTCAGCTGATCGGGGCTGACGGCGAGAATATGGGCGTCGTGCCTACCGACCAGGCCTTGAAAATGGCTGAGGAAGCCGGCCTCGATCTCGTCGAAATTTCCCCCAATGTCGAACCGCCTGTGTGCAAGATCCTCGATCTGGGCAAGCTGAAATATGCCAACCAGAAGAAGGCTGCCGAGGCGCGCAAGAAGCAGAAGATCGTCGAAGTCAAAGAAATCAAAATGCGCCCGAACATCGACACCCATGATTATGAGGTGAAGATGAAGGCGATGGGTCGCTTCTTCGACGAAGGCGACAAGGTCAAGGTGACGCTGAAGTTCCGCGGCCGTGAAATGGCCCACCAGGAACTCGGCATGAAGCTTCTGCAGCAGGTCAAGGCTGATACGATCGAGTTCGCCAAGGTCGAAGCCGAACCCAAGCTCGAAGGCCGCCAGATGATGATGGTGCTGGCGCCGAAGTAAGCGCCAGGCACTTTTTCGCCCCAAGGCCGTCCGCAAGGGCGGCTTTTGTGCTTTCGGCCATGATGATTCGGGCCTTGTACTGGATGCGCGAAGATTCCTCCGCCGCCCCGTTGCACTTTCAGAACGCTGCGGTTATAAGCGCGCGTCCGAACTGACCGGCAGGGCATGCCGTGGCAGTTTCGAATGCTTGCGGAACGGTTCGTCGCCGATGCCGCAGATCAACAACAAACGCTCCCGCACCTTGTTGCGACGGCCGGAGAACCGGACTTCGCGAGAAGGGCTTTTTTGATGAAGCGCGCAGGGAGGACAGAAGGAGTAGCAAAATGCCCAAGATGAAGACGAAGTCCTCTGCCAAGAAGCGGTTCAAGATCACCGCAACCGGCAAGGTCAAGGCTGCCGCTGCCGGCAAGCGCCATGGCATGATCAAGCGTTCCAACAAGTTCATTCGCGATGCACGTGGCACCATGGTTCTCGCAGAACCGGATGGCCGCAAGGTTATCAAGAATTACCTGCCGAACGGTCTCTGAGACTCGTCCGCGAACGCTAGATTTAAGGAGATCATGATATGGCACGTGTAAAAAGAGGCGTCACCTCTCACGCCAAGCACAAGAAGGTTCTGAAGGCCGCAAAGGGCTTTTACGGCCGTCGCAAGAACACCATCCGGACTGCCAAGGCTGCTGTCGATCGTTCGAAGCAGTACGCTTACCGCGACCGCAAGGTCAACAAGCGTAACTTCCGTGCGCTCTGGATCCAGCGCATCAACGCCGCTGTCCGGGAATTCGGCCTGACCTACGGCCGCTTCATCGACGGCCTGACCAAGGCTGGCATCGAAGTCGACCGCAAGGTTCTCTCCGACATGGCAATCCACGAGCCGGAAGCATTCGGCGCGCTGGTCAGCGCCGCCAAGAAGGCTCTTGAGTACCTCAAGGAAGCCGGCACGGCGAACGAGTTTGAAGGCGCGGTCAAGTAACCAGCGCTTCCCAAGCTTTGAATTTTTGATTTTGGGAAACCCGCGCTGGTTTGGGCTAGCGCGGGTTTTTCTTTCTTTATATCCCTTGCGCCGGCCGGCGCCGCCTGCCTCCCGATCGCCCGCCTGATACTGGACGGAAAGAAGTGACAATGTCAGATATCGACCAGCTCAACGCATCGCTGCTCGCCGAAATCGCCGCCGCCGATGACGAGGCGGCCCTCGAGGCCGTGCGCGTTTCCGCCCTCGGCAAGAAGGGCTCCGTCTCCGAACTGTTGAAGACGCTCGGCGCCATGACGCCGGAGGAGCGCCAGACCAAGGGCGCGGCGATCAACGTTTTGAAGAATGCGGTGACCGAGGCGCTCGCCGCCCGCAAAACGACGCTCCGCCAAGAGGCGATCAATGCGCGGCTGAAGGCCGAGACGGTCGATGTCAGCCTGCCGGTGCGCTCTTCGCCTGCCGAGCGCGGCCGCATCCATCCGATCAGCCAGATCGTCGACGAGATCACCGCGATCTTCGCCGACATGGGCTTCTCGATCGCCGAAGGTCCCGACATCGAGACCGACTATTACAATTTCACCGCGCTGAATTTCCCCGAAGGCCACCCGGCCCGCGAGATGCACGACACCTTCTTCTTCCATCCGGACGAGAATGGTGAGCGCAAGGTGCTGCGCACCCATACCTCGCCGGTGCAGGTGCGCACCATGGAGGCGCAGAAACCGCCGATCCGCATCATCATCCCCGGCAAGACCTACCGCCAGGACAGCGACGCCACGCACTCGCCGATGTTCCATCAGGTCGAGGGTCTGGTCGTCGACAAGAAGGCCAATGTCGCCAACATCCGCTGGGTGCTCGAGGAATTCTGCAAGACCTTCTTCGAGGTCGACAGCGTGACGATGCGTTTCCGCCCGTCTTTCTTTCCCTTCACCGAGCCCTCTTTCGAGGTCGATATCCAGTGCGACCGCTCCGGCCCGATCGTCAAGTTCGGAGAAGGCACCGACTGGATGGAGATCCTCGGCTGCGGCATGGTCCATCCGAACGTGCTGCGTTACGGCGGGCTCGATCCGGACGAGTATCAGGGTTTTGCCTGGGGCATGGGCCTCGACCGCATCGCCATGCTGAAATACGGCATGCCCGACCTGCGCGACTTCTTCAACGCCGACGTCCGCTGGATGACGCATTACGGCTTCCGCCCGCTCGACATGCCGACGCTGTTCGGCGGCCTCAGCGCTTGAACGGAGAATTGGGACGATGAAATTCACGCTCTCCTGGCTGAAAGAGCATCTGGAAACGGATGCCGGCCTCGATGAAATCTGCACGCGCCTGACCGAGATCGGGCTGGAGGTCGAGGATGTCGACGACAAGGCGGCGTTCAAGCCCTTCGTCATCGCCAGAGTTGTCTCGGCGGAAAAACATCCTCAGGCCGATCGCCTGAAGGTGCTGATGGTCGATACCGGGGCCGGCGCGCCGGTCCAGGTCGTCTGCGGCGCGCCGAATGCGCGCGCCGGCCTCGTCGGCGCCTTTGCCGCTCCCGGCACCTATGTCCCCGGTATCGATGTGACGCTTGCCGTCGGCAATATCCGCGGCGTCGAAAGCCATGGCATGATGTGCTCCGAAAAGGAGCTGCAGATCTCCGACAGTCACCACGGCATCATCGATCTGCCTGAAGATGCGCCGGTCGGAAAGAGTTATGCCGCCTATGCCAATCTCGACGACCCGGTCATCGAGATCAACCTGACGCCCAACCGGCCGGATTGCACGTCGATCCACGGCATTGCCCGCGATCTTGCCGCCTCCGGCCTCGGTACGCTGAAGACCCGGCCGGCGCCATCCTTCGCCGTCGACGGCGAGACGCCGGTGAAGCTGACGCTCGATCTCGACGATCAGAAGCTCTGCCCGGGCTTTGCGCTGCGCTTGGTGCGCGGCGTCAGGAACGGCCCGAGCCCGCGCTGGATGCAGCAGCGGCTGATCGCCATCGGCCTGCGTCCGATCAATGCGCTGGTTGATATCACCAACTACATGACCTTCGATCAGGGCCGGCCGATGCACGTCTTCGACGCTGCCAAGGTCAAGGGCAACCTCACCGTCCGCCGCGCCGCCGAAGGCGAGACCGTGCTGGCGCTCGATCAACGTGAATACAAGCTCGGCCCGAACAATGTCGTCATCTCCGATGAAGACGGCATCGAATCGATCGGCGGCATCATGGGCGGCGAACATTCCGGCTGCGACGAGAACACCGTCGACGTGCTGATCGAATCCGCCCTCTGGGACCCGATGAACATCGCCAAATCAGGCCGTAGCCTCGGCATCATCACCGATGCCCGCTACCGCTTCGAACGCGGCGTCGATCCGGACTACATGGTTCCCGGTCTCGAACGCACGACGGAACTGGTGCTGGAACTCTGCGGCGGCACGGCCGCCAGGGCCGAGGTCGTCGGCTATAAGGGTTACGAACCAAAGATCGTCGATTTCCCTTATTCTGAGGTCAAGCGGCTGACGGGGCTCGAAGTCTCGGATGAAGAAAGCAACAGCATTCTGACCCGCCTCGGCTTCACGGTCTCCGGTTCCGGCGAGCGTGTCTCCGTCGCCGTTCCCTCCTGGCGTCCCGATGTCGATGGCAAGGCCGATCTCGTCGAGGAGGTCATGCGCATCCACGGCGTCGACAATATCAAGCCGGCGCCGCTGGAAAGCCATGCGGCGGTCAACGGCAAGATCCTGACGACGCTGCAGATCCGCACCCGCATCGCCAAGCGGGCGCTTGCTTCGCGCGGCATGCTCGAAGCCGTCACCTGGTCCTTCATTCCGGAAGATCAGGCCAAACTCTTCGGCGGCGGGGCGGCAGCCCTCAAGCTTGCCAACCCGATCGCCGCCGAAATGTCGGATATGCGCCCTTCGCTGCTGCCGGGCCTGCTGACGGCAGCCCAGCGCAATGCCGACAAGGGTTATGCCGACGTCGCCCTCTTCGAAGTCTCCGGCACCTATGAGAATGACAGGCCGGACGGCCAGCGCCGCGTTGCCGGCGGCATCCGCCGCGGCACGGCCTCGCTTGCCGGCGCCGGTCGCGCCTGGTCGAATGCCGCCAAGGGCGGCGGCAAGCCGGTCGATGTCTTCGATGCCAAGGCCGATGTGCTCGCCGTTATCGAAGCCTGCGGCCTGCCGATGGGCAATGTCCAGATCGAGCAGGGTGGACCGGATTGGTACCATCCCGGCCGCTCCGGCACCGTCAAGATGGGGCCGAAGGTGGTACTTGGCTATTTCGGCGAATTCCATCCGCTGACCTTGGAAGCGCTCGATGTCTCCGGCGCGCTCTGCGGTTTCGAGGTCTATCTTGATGCGATGGCCGAGCCGAAGAAGAAGGCGACTCGCACCAAGCCGGCGCTCGATCTATCGCCTTTCCAGGCGGTCAAGCGGGATTTCGCCTTCGTCGTGGACAAGACCGTGGAATCAGGCGCGGTCATCAAGGCTGCGACAAGCGCCGACCGCAAGCTGGTCACCGGCGTCAATGTCTTCGATATCTTCGAAGGCGCGTCGGTCGGCGAGGGCAAGAAGTCGGTGGCGATCGAGGTTCAGATCCAGCCGGTCGAGCGTACGCTGACGGATGAAGATTTCGAGACACTGACGCAGAAGATCATCGCCAGCGTGATGAAATTCACCGGCGGCGTCCTCAGGAGCTGATCCTGCCGGCTTTGCCGAGACAATGGGACCGGTCGTTAAGCGGCCGGTCTTTTCACGTATGAAGGTGGTAGAGCTTGCTGACGATTGTCCAGCGGCCTTCGATCTTCAGCAGCGAGAGATAATCGGTGAAGCGCATTCCGGCGAAATCGTCGGTAACCTTGACGCTCGCCGCATCGCCCTCGACATCGACGCTTTGGATATCCATGAACGGCTGCGTTCCGGGCGGGGCAGGCTCCTCCGCCAGGATTGCGGCGATGAACTCGTCCCGCGTCAGCCATTCGACGGCATTCTGATAATAGCCGATGATTGAGCTTTTCGGGTGAAAGGCCTTTTTCAAGGCTGCCTCATTGGCGAAGGCCATGCCTTCGACATAGAGATGAACCGTCTGTTCGACTGCTTGCCTGTCCGACATGTTTTCATCCCGTTTGGTGGGATGGCGGTAGATAGTTTCGCCAGCCGCCAAGGCAAGCCCGGCCGGTTGCATCAGGCCGGGCTTTGGTTTCAGTAAGGGTTCAGAGGTTCGTCATCGCAAGCGAGGCATCCGAATAACGCTTGCCGGCCACCTTCCCTACGGGGATTGCATGGCCAAGCTCTTCAAGCTCAGCCGCACTCAGCACGATATCGGCAGCGGCAGCATTCTGTTCGAGGTGGTGAAGCTTGCGGGCGCCGGGGATCGGCACGATGTTGTCGCCCTGGCTCAACACCCAGGCTAGCGCCAGCTGTGCGGCGGTCACGCCTTTGTCGGCAGCAAGCCGCTCGAGCGTTGCGACGAGTGCCGCGTTGGCGTCGAAATTCTCCGCCTGGAAACGCGGAACCTGCCGGCGGAAATCGTCGGCGGCGAGATCGTCGACCTTGCGGATCGCGCCCGTGAGGAACCCGCGGCCGAGCGGGCTGTAGGGCACGAAGCCGATACCGAGTTCGCGGCAGGTGGCAAGCACATCCTCCTCGGGATCGCGCGTCCAAAGCGAATATTCGCTCTGCAGTGCTGCGATCGGATGCACCGCATGGGCGCGGCGGATGGTGGCGCTGCCGGCTTCGGAGAGGCCGAGGGCGCGGACCTTACCCTCCTTCACCAGCTCGGCCATGACGCCGACGGTGTCCTCGATCGGCACATTGGGATCGACGCGGTGCTGGTAGAAGAGGTCGATGGTCTCGATCCCCAGGCGCTTCAGCGAGGCCTCGGCGACCGCTCTGACATGCTCCGGGTGGCTGTCGACGCCGGTGATGGCGGCAGTGCCCGCCTGGCTGGTATCGATCTTGAAGCCGAACTTGGTGGCGATCACCGCCCGGTCGCGAAACGGTTTCAGCGCCTTGCCGAGAAGAACCTCGTTGGTGAAGGGACCGTAGACTTCGGCGGTGTCGAAAAAGGTGACGCCGAGATCGATGGCGCGATGAAGGGTCCTGATCGATTCTGCCTCGTCGCTGGCGCCATAGGCAAAGCTCATGCCCATGCAGCCAAGGCCGACGGCAGAGACGGTGAGATCATTTCCGAGTTTTCGGGTTTTCATGCTACGCTCCTTTTGAGCTGAACCGCTTTTGGGGGTTTGTGCGGTACGAACAGACCATATTCCTGCCGTATCGCTCAGAAAATACATGCAATTTATAACGGGTTGTTCTATCTGTTCGATCAATGAATCGAACACAGCTCGCACAACTTGCCGTTCTCGCAGCCGTCTCCGAGCATCGCAGCTTCCGGGCCGCTGCCAAGGAACTCCTCGTTGCGCCCTCGGCCGTCAGCCATGCGATCTCGAGCCTCGAGGAGAGCCTGGGTGTCAGACTCTTGGCGCGCACCACCCGCAGCGTCGCGCCGACGGAAGAGGGCCGCCTGCTTCTCGAACGGCTTCGCCCGGCGCTCGAGGAGATCGGCATTGCTTTGGAGGCGGTCCGCGATACGCGTGCCAGGCCTGCCGGAAACCTGCGCATCACCGCGCCGCGCTTTGCCTCCGATCTCCTGCTCGCCCCGCGCCTCGGCGACTTTCTCAACCTCTATCCCGATATCACCCTGGAGATCGCCAATGAGGACGGCTTCACCGATATCGTCAAGGAGGGGTTCGATGCCGGCATAAGGCTGGAGGAGAGCCTGGAAGCCGATATGATCGCGGTCAAGGTCTCGCCCGATCTGACGACGGTGATTGCCGCTTCGCCCGATTATTTCAAGCGCTTTCCGAAGCCGCAGCATCCGCGCGATCTCGTCGGCCACCGCTGCATCAAGCGGCGCTTTACCAACGGCTCAATCTATCGCTGGGAGTTTGAAAAGGATGGGCAGGAACTGGTCGTTTCCGTCGACGGGCCATTGATCGTCAGCGAGGACCGGCTGGCCCTGCTTGCGGCGCTGAACGGCGCTGGCCTTGCCTATCTGTTCGACATGCGCGTGGATGCCGAGCTGGCAAGCGGCAGCCTCGTGCGGGTACTGGAGGATTGGTGCGCGCCCTATTCCGGGGCGTTTCTCTATTATCCCACCCGCCGGCAGATGCGGCCGGCACTGCGCGCCTTCATCGATTTCTTCAAATATGTTTAGGAAGATGCGGGCGACCGGCAAGAGACCTGCCGCCCGTTCTGTTCATCCGTCAGGCAGCCTTTGCCTTCTGGTTCGCAGCCGTGGTGGCGAGCTGGGAAAGGGTCTTGTCGGTCGCCGTTTCCTCCTGCAGCGTCTGGTCGAGCAGGCGGACGGCATCCTTGAGGCCGAGTGTCGCCGCCCAGGTTTTCAGCGTGCCGTAACGGGCGATTTCATAATGCTCGACGGCCTGGGCAGCAGAGATCAGACCGGCATCGAGGGCTGATGTGCCCTTGAATTCCTCCATGATTTCCTCGCCCTCGGCGATAATGCCCTGGATCGCCTCGCAGGTCTTGCCCTGAGCGCGTTTGCCGATCAGTTCGAAAACCTGCTGCAGGCGCTCGACCTGGCCTTCGGTTTCCTCGCGATGCTTTTCGAAGCCCGCCTTCAGTTCGGAAGACTGGGCGGCGCGCGCCATCTTCGGCAGGGCGCGCAAGATCTGCCGTTCGGCAAAATAGATGTCCTTGAGCGTATCGTAGAAGAGATCTTCCAACGTCTTTTCCTTGGCCATTTTCTCGATCCTTGTTCTGGGAAAGGCCGCGAACGCGGCGACACATTAAGAAGCGAGGATCGCGCAAATTGTTCCCGGTCGATTTCGGGTGGACTGGAAATCTGCTCCGGGCGATCATTCCTGCTGTCGATGGAGAAAGATAAAGTCATGCGTAAGCCGGGTTCGATGAAGGGTCTGGAGGATCTTGGCCGCGTACGGCTGTCGCAGAATTTTTTCTTCCGCGATTTCCTGCATTCTGAAATTGCCGATTTCTACCGCATTCCCAACATCCCCGAGGATCCCGATCTGGCGATCGAGGTGGGCAGGAGGCTCTGCGAGGAATTGCTGGAGCCGCTGGAAGCAACCTTCGGGCGCCTGCATATCCGCTCCGGCTATCGTTCGCCCGCGGTAAACCGGTTCGGCAACGAGAACGATCTGAACTGCTCGACCAATGCTACCACCGCCGCGCATCACATCTGGGATATGCGGGACTTCGACGGCTGCATGGGTGCCGCGGTCTGCATTGCCGTGCCGTGGATGCTCGACCACTACAGCAATGAAAGCGACTGGCAACGGCTCGCCTGGTGGATCCACGACCACCTGCCCTATGCCTCACTTTGTTTCTTCCCGAAGCTCTGGGCCTTCAATATCCAATGGCACGAACGGCCGAAACGGGTGATTCAGAGTTATATCAGCCCGCGCGGCATACTCACCAAACCGGGCATGGCGAACTGGGAGGGCGATCACGCCGCTTTCTACCAAGATTTTCCCAGACTCAAAAGCTGATGCGGTAGCGGATGTGGCCGTCGCTCTCAACATAGCTGTCGTAGAGCGCCCGGGCTGTCTTGTTCTGCTCGCTCGTATGCCAGTAGAGCCGCGCCCAGCCCTTGCCCTTGATGGAAACGACTATTTCGCCGAGATGCCACTTGTCGGCAAAACTTCCCACCGCCGCCGGATGGAGCGGGCATAGTCTCGGCGGAACTTGGCGGCCGACTCCGCGACAGTCTGGAACGAGACTTCAATGCCGCGCTGCGCCCGCAGATCTTCTACATGACGCAGGCTCAACGGAATGCGGAAATGCAGCCAAACCGCATGCGCTATAAAAAAAGTGATGGCGCCCTACGTGACTCTTATCGACGGCCGCGATGAAACGTTGTCCACCCGCCGCCGCAGCATTTCTTGAACTTTTCCCCGGAACCACAAGGACATGGATCATTTGTTCGGCGTTGCATTCTGCTGACCAAAGGCAGCAAGACGGTCGAGGGCAAGAGCGCCGCCGCAAAAACGGCCAGTTTAGAGGAGGTACCAGGTACGACGAGGCGCCGCCCGGACCTGAAGCCGCGCCAGGCTCGTTCGGCCACATAGTCCGCGTCCAGCTTCGGGAGAACCTTGAAGAGCGTCGACCGGCCAGCGCCGGATCGCTCCAGAAACTCTGTCGATACTGGTCCTGGAGCGACACATGTCACTGTCACGCCGGTGCCGCGCAACTCTTGATGAAGTGCTTCCGAAAAGGAGCGCACGAAGCCTTTGCTGGCGTAATACAACGCCATATTCGGCCCAGGAAGGAAGCTTGCCACTGAGCCAAGATTGATTACGCCGCCGCGCCGCCGCGCCGCCATTTCCGGCAAGAAGCGAAGGGTCAGATCGCTTAATGCGCGTATGTTGACATCGATAATTCCGAGTTGGTCGTCGATAGGCAATAAGGTCGCGGCGCCGCGCAAGCCATAACCGGCGCTATTGACGAGGACATCGCAGAACAAGGCATTTATCGACAGGAAATTTTGCAGACGCGTCGATGTATCTGTGGCCAAGAGATCCATTTCCAGCACGAAAGCCTCGCCCCCCGCCTCCCGCACGTCTGCCGCCGCCGATATGAGGCCCTCAATCGAACGCGCAACAAGAACAATTGCGGCACGCTCGCGTGCGGCAACTTTGGCGATGGCCCGCCCGATGCCGCGCGATGCGCCGACAACAACGATGGCTGGACGGAGCACGATTTGTAGGCTCATGTCGCGGTTCTCAAGGCTGTCGTGCCAGGGTTGGCTCCTGTCTGAGCGAGACCCTTCAATTCCCCCGTGACTTCGCCATTCAGTATGTTTTCCAACCGATCCAGCGCTCGTGCAACATTTGCACCGTCCATGACCCTGTGGTCGTAATGGATGCGCACCGTTACAGTCCCGTCATCGTCTATTGGGCCGTAGTTGAGAAGCGTGGTTAGCGGCGTAAGGGGGTTGAGGGATTCTGCCCCGAGGCCAGAGTAGACGGAGAATTGGAAAGTGCCAAAAAAACGCGGCCGCTGCCGACCGAGATTCAGTCCAAGCCACATCACAAGCCACCTGATGGGGCCGGGAAGGTGTGCAAACTTCAATATGCGCCGGAATTCCTTGACCTCCATGACAGGGCGGGACCTTGCCGCCTCGATCAAGGTCTGAAGCTCAGTGATGGATCTCTTCTCGGGAGCCCTGATCAGGCTCAGTAGAACGATCCGCTCGCCTTCATGTTCACGTTCGTGGGCAATGGACGCCACATTTCCTGAATATTCATAAAGTCGCGGCGTCGGAAACTTGACATAAGCGCGGCGCAGGTCCGGCAGTTCCTGTGCGAGAAGTGCATATGCCTTTAAGAAGAGAACGGTCCATGACGGCCTGACTGGCTGTGCTGTTCTGGCCGCCAGGAGCGCGCTGATATTCATCTTCCGCTGCACCGTGACGCGCGGCACACCGATCGAGAATTTCATCAGATCGCCGACAAGGCGTCGCGATGCGGAGAGTTTAATGGCTCGACCTCGCATGGGGCCACCTCTAGTAGAGATAAGGAATAATTCGTTTTGTCTTGTCCATGTAGGCTTGATACTCGGGACCGAAAACGTCCAGCATCATACGCTCCTCTTTGTCTACTCTGAGGAAAAAGAGGATCCCGGCGCCGAGCAGCCCCGCTAGTCCCGCCACCCAGTTCGACAGGAGGAAGGCTTGGCCAAGTCCCATGAGCAGAAATGATGTGTACATCGGATGGCGGACAAGGGCATAGGGTCCTTGAGAGATGAGTTTGTGCTTTTCGCGGATCTCCAGCGTTATCGACCAATTCTTGCCGAGGGCCTTGTGGGTCCTACGGAAAACCCACATCGCACAGACGAGAAGTATCGCACCAAGTGCCACGGCCCACAGATGGGGCGGGTAGTCGGCAGCGAGGGGAAATCCGGTTGCAACATAGATCGCTGGTATGATGGAGAGGCCAAGAAGGCCAGCGGCAAGTCCTACTGCCTCCGAAGGCGTGCGGCGGTCGCTAACAACCTGCAAGCGCTTGGCGCGGCGCGCATGAGGACGGCGAATGATCGCCCAGACGACGACCCCGAGGACCCAGATGACCTTACCTGCAGTAGCGATCGATAGGTACAAATCAGGTCACCAAAGCCTTTCCGCACTGGCCGGCGTTTGCCGGTTTACCAACGTACATTCATGAGTCGACCTACCTTAGAGCATGTCTCGCAAAAGTGTGCCGCGGTTTTGCGATAAAGACATGGTAAAAACAAAGACCTAAAGCGTGACAAGCGACTCTGAAAGATCGCGACACGCTTTAGCTTCTTGGTCAAATCCAATATGCCCTCAACCGGTATTCATCTCGCGAAGCTTCGTAATGAATTGTTGCGGCCTCAGCCAAATGCCGGGCGCCTTGTATCCCATGTGACGTGCAATGTCCGCCACGAATGCATTGCAGTTGTAGACCGTTGCTTCCCAGAGACGGGAACTTGCCTGTTGTTTGCGGATGAAGCGAACAGCGTCTTCGTACTCGCCGTCCGATAGCATGACTCTCCAGCTTGCCGACCGGTACGCCTCTTCCAGATCACCGTCGGTCGCTCCGGTTGTTGCTGAAACCGGCACGAAATGGCCCAAGACGTAGGCTCCGGGATCGGTCGAGGCCGGGGCGAGGCCGGCGACCTGCGGATCAACCATGTTTCCGTTCTTGTCCGTGCGCCCAAAGACAACATAGGTGTGTCCATAGCTGAGCGCATATCGCGAACGGAACTCGAGGAAATACCGATTTGAATTTTCGTTGGCCGAGATGGTTGTTCGGCCATTGGCATCGGACGTGAAACGCGGCTGCTGGGCTTTGTCTTTGGTCTGGCATGACACGACGGCAATCGCCATCAGGATTACAAGCGGCAGACAACCTCTTGCAAGCGTCATCAATGCACTCCTCTCACCTGCCTCGGTTCGCACGGGGGGTGAATGCTCATATGAACGCGGCTCCGGGGATAGCCCGGTGCTGGCGACTTAAGTTGTGAGGAGGACCGAACTCGACCCTCGTCACAAATCGAGGGATGGTCGCTACTTATATACTTGAGCAGCAGCCGGTGGCGGTGCCTTGCCTTTTCCTTTGCCAATCATTCCGCAGGCGGTGAGATTGGCAACAGCAAGCACAGAGATGATCACGATTAGAATTCTGCTCATCAAGAAGTCCTCTCCTTAGAATCGGCATCACTTATCGTAGGCAACGTCGATAATAGTAGCGTCAACTTACGTAAAGGCTAGTGCAGAAAGAACACAATCTGAGCGCATCCTAGGCTTTTGCTGCCTGCGCAGCGGGAAAATGGGTCGGCTGCCTGCCGATTCGAGCGAGGAATGCCGCCGCTAGATCACTAGGACTCTGGTTCCCACATGGGTGCGCCCATAGAGATCCACAATGTTGGGGTTGGTGAGTCGGACGCATCCGTTCGACACTGCCTGACCAATCGACCACGGCGCGTTCGTTCCATGTAGACGAAACAGGGTGTCTTTTCCGTCCTGATAGAGATAGAGGGCGGCCGCACCTAACGGATTTCCTGGTCCGCCTGGGACGCCTTCAGCGTATTGGCCGAGGCGCGGCTTACGCGCGATCATGTCGGCGGTCGGTGTCCACGACGGCCATTCTGCCTTGCGACCTACCGTGGCTTGGCCCTTGAAACTCAATCCTTCCTGTCCAACCGCGACGCCGTAGCGTGTTGCCTGACCTCCCGCCTCGACGAAATAGAGATATCGGCTGGCGGTATCGACGACGATGGTGCCGGGCGGCTCATCACCACTATAGCTCACTGTTTGCCGCCGGTAGCGGGTATCACGATCCGGGTTCCGCCCAAGGGCGTAATACCCAAATGGCGGCCCGTCCTCGGTAGTACATCCGGACATTATCAGAGCCAGACTTCCCAGAAGAATTCCCCGGCGCGTAACGTGACTTTCGTCCATTTTCATCTGCCAACGCGATTGATCAGCCCACCCTTGTATTTAACATCGCCGCGCTTTTTGGCAAACGCTCTTGCATCAGTGCTTATAGAGCAACGGAAAACGGGGAACTCGCATGCTATGATCTCCGTCAAATGCCGGGCATTTTCCTGCGGAGTTTTGGGGTCGACGGCAGGCAGAGTCGTTGTGGTCCACCGATCGGCACCTTCAATGAGTGGTTGTTAGATGAGGATTTGTTTAAAATTCTTGCATGCACGACCCGCCTCTGTTCGATTAGGATCGAGTAAAACTGGGGGGCGGGAATGGAGCTTGGCTTCGACGGAAAAGTTGCGATTG
Source organism: Rhizobium sp. NZLR8 (assembly GCF_019685025.1). Lineage (NCBI taxonomy): Bacteria > Pseudomonadati > Pseudomonadota > Alphaproteobacteria > Hyphomicrobiales > Rhizobiaceae > Rhizobium > Rhizobium sp. NZLR8. The sequence continues at coordinate 715,382 of NZ_JABDVY010000001.1, forward strand.
TGACAGGTGGGGGGTCGGGGATTGGCGCTGCGATTTCGCGACAACTTGCTCTTGAGGGGGCAGAGGTCATCGTCGCGGATATTGATGCCGATAGTGCCGACCGCGTTGCTACTGATATACGGACGCAGGGAGGGAAGGCTGTCGATTTCGCCGTCGATGTCACCATCGCCGATGCGGTCGAGCGGTTGGTTGAGTTTGCCGTCCAGAAATGTGGTGGCCTCCACCTAGCGGTGAACAATGCAGGGCTGACTGGCGTCCGGACCGCTACCGCGGATTACCCGCTCGACCAATGGCGCAAGTTGATGAGCGTCAATCTGGACGGTACATTCTATTGCATGAAATATGAGATTGCCGCCATGCTGCAAGCCGGCGTAGGCGGGGCCATCGTAAACATGTCCTCCATTCTCGGTTCCGTTGCATTGCCACTGGCATCGGCCTATACCGCGGCTAAGCACGGGGTCATCGGCCTCACGAAGGCCGCTGCGATCGAGTACGCGCGTATGGGTATTCGGATCAATGCAGTTGCCCCCGGCTGGATCGAAACGCCGATTCTGTGTGAGCCTGTGACAAGCACTCGGAGATTGAACTCGTTGCAGCCAATGGGCCGGCGTGGATCGCCCGATGAAGTGGCGGCTCTCGTATGTTTTCTCCTTTCGGAACAGGCAAGCTTCATTACTGGAAGCTGTCATATGGTCGACGGGGCCTACACCGCTCACTAATGCATGTCGCCGGGAAGTGTGCAGCGGTTCCCGGAAAACGACATGCATAAAAACAAAGAGCTAAAGCGCGTCGAATGAATCAAGTTACATGCGACGCGCTTTAGCCACCGAGGGGTAGCGTCGCCGCATGAAGCGGGCCCATCGTGGGCATCCTTTACCCAAGGCGACGCTACCATCCAGAGTTATATCAGCCCGCGCGGCATCCCGACCAAACCGGGCATGGCGAACTGGGAGGGCGATCACGCCGCTTTCTACTAAGGTTTTCCCAGACTCAAAAGCTGATGCGGTAGCGGATATGGCCGTCGCTCTCGACATAGCTGTCGTAGAGCGCCCGGGCCGTCTTGTTCTGTTCGCTCGTATGCCAATAGAGCCGCGACCAGCCCTTGGCCTTGCAGGTGGCGACGAGGTCGTCCATCAGCGCCCGCCCGACCCCTTTGCCGCGTGCATCGCGATCGACAAACAGGTCTTCGAGATAGCAGTCCCTGCCGCGGATCCATGTGCCCTCATGGGTGAGATAGAGCGCAAAGCCCATGATCCTGCCATCGACCTCGGCGACCCGCATGGCGATCGCCGACGCCGGATCGAAAACCCGGCGCCAAGTGGAATCGGTGATATCGGCATCGACCGTGACTTCGTAAAAGGCGAGGTAGGCCGCCCAAAGTTCGCGCCAGCGGCTCTCGTCCTCGGCGCGGGCATCGCGGATCGTCACGGTCATGGGCTCTTTCTTTCAGTTCCCGGCTTGATCGAGCAGGGCCATTGCGTCATCGGAAAGCTGAAGTGTCGCCGATTTCGCCAGGCTTTCAAGCTGCGAAAGGCTGCTGGCGCTGGCGATCGGCGCCGTCACGCCTTTCTTGCGCAGCAGCCAGGCGAGCGAAATTTCGGCGGGCTTGGCGCCGGTCTCGGCAGAAACCGTGTCGAGCGCGGCAAGAATGCGCAGACCCTTGTCGTCGAAATAGGTCGAAACCCGGCCCTCGCGGGCGCGGCCCTGCGTATCGGCCTTGCTGCGGTATTTGCCGGTGAGGAAGCCGGCAGCCAGGCTGAAATAGGTGATGACGCCGATGTCCTCTTCAACGCAGAGATCGGCGAGCGGCCCCTCGAAGCTTGCGCGCTCATAAAGATTATATTCCGGCTGCACCACATCGTAACGGGGCAGGCCGGCCTTTTCGGCAGCGTCGAAGGAGGCCTGCAGCAGCGTCGCATCATAGTTCGAGCAGCCGATGGCGCGGATCTTGCCCTGCTGCTTCAGCTTGGCATAGGCGCCGAGTGTTTCCTCGTGCGGCGTATCGGCATCCGGCCAGTGCGACAGATAGAGGTCGATATAGTCAGTCTGCAGCCGGCGCAGCGAATCCTCGACCGCCTTGAGGATATAGCTCTCCTTCAGTGTCTTTCCCTGCCCCATGTCCGAGCCGACCTTGGTAACGATGACCGCCTGGTCGCGGGAAACCTTGGCCTGCTTCAGCCAGCGCCCGATGATCTCCTCGGAATCGCCGCCCTTGTTGCCCGGGACCCATGCGGAATAGACATCCGCCGTATCGATCGTGTTCAGGCCAGCGTCGAAGAAGGCGTCGAGAATGGCGAAGGATGCTTTCTCGTCGGCCGTCCAGCCGAAGACATTGCCGCCGATGACGATCGGCGCGACCGAAAGACCCGTTTTTCCAAGCCGGCGCATTTCCATGACGCTCTCCAATATGGTGATGTGTTTGAAATCGTGGACACGGCAGAACGCCGCCTTGCAGCAACCTAGCGCATTCCGGGCATCCGGGAAGGCAAACTTCCGTGATTTCAGCCCGCACCATTGCGCCGTGGCTAAGGCCTGAATATGGTTCGCGGAAATCTGTTTGGGAGGTTTGGATCATGCTGCGTTTTGGTATCATTTCAACGGCGAAGATCGGCCGTGACAATGTCGTTCCGGCAATCCAGGACGCGGAAAATTGCGTCGTCACGGCGATTGCCAGCCGTGATCTCACGCGTGCAAGGGAGATGGCCGACCGCTTCTCCGTGCCGCATGCCTTCGGCTCCTACGAGGAGATGCTGGCCTCCGACCTCATCGACGCCGTCTATATCCCGCTGCCTACCTCGCAGCATATCGAATGGTCGATCAAATCAGCCGATGCCGGCAAACACGTGCTTTGCGAAAAGCCCCTAGCGCTGAAGGCCGATGACATCGACGATCTGATTGCCGCCCGCGACCGCAACCGGGTGGTGGTCACCGAAGCCTATATGATCACCTATTCGCCGGTCTGGCAGAAGGTGCGCGCGTTGATCGACGAGGGCGCGATCGGTACGCTCCGGCATGTGCAGGGCGCCTTCACCTATTTCAACCGCGATCCCGCCAACATGCGCAACGTTCCCGAACTCGGCGGCGGCGGCCTTCCCGATATCGGTGTCTATCCCGTGATGGGCACGCGTTTTTCCACCGGCAAGGAGCCGCTCTGGATCCAGGCGATCACCGAGCGTGATCCGGATTTCGGCACCGATATCTATTCGAGCGTCAAGGCCGATTTCGGCGATTTCGAGCTGAGCTTCTATATCTCGACGCAGATGGCCAACCGTCAGGTCATGGTCTTCCACGGCACCGAAGGTTACATCGAGGTCAAGTCGCCGTTCAACGCCAATCGCTGGGGGCCTGAGGAAATCGAGCTTGCCGATCGCAGCCACAATGAATCACGCATCTTCCGCTTCCAGGACAGCCGTCAATACAAGCGGCAGGTCGAAGCCTTCGCCCGGGCGGTGAAAGGTGGCAAGGAGGAGATCGTCACGCTCGAAAATTCGAAATTGAACCAAAAGGTGATCGACGCGATCTACCGCGCCAGCGAGAAAGACGGCTGGGAAGCCGTCTAGCGCATAATCCTTTCCGAAAATCGGAAGCGATTATGCGCCAATTTAAAGTGTTAGAGCGTCCTTTGCGCGTCCAGTGACGCGCGGCGCTCTAATCATTCGGCGCGGAAGACGAAGCGCGAATAGCCGAAGAAGCTGAAGACCATCGAGGCGATGCTGGCGACCACCATGGCCGCAAGCGGCTGAAGTGCCGGCAGCGAAAGCAGAAGTGCGGAATAAAGCCCGTAATTGACGAGCGCTGCCGTTACCCCGACCGAGCCATAGCGGAAGCCTTCGGCGGCCAGCGACCGGCTGGACCGGTCGAAGGTGAAGCTCCGATTGAAAATCCAGGTCACCGCCATTGCAGCCGCGATCGCCACGAGCCGCGCCAGAAACGGCCCGAGCGGCGTCAGATGCAGCAGCGCCGACAGCACGCCGGCATCGACGAGGAAGCCGATGCCGCCCGCGATCGCGAAACGGATGAGCTTTCTCATGCCGCATCCGCCTTGCGGGGGCGGGCGCGCGATACCGGCCCTGCTTCGCCGAGCGGCGCTTTGACGGCGCTCGGCGTTTCCAGGCTCATATAATGGATACGAAGCTGTTCGGCGCGGGCGCGGGCAACCGAATCCAGGATGACGCCGGCGGTAAAAAGCATGAAGGAGATCATCATCAGCGCTGTCGACAGCACCCAGGTCGGCATGCGGCTGACGAGACCCGTCTGGAAATATTCCGCCAGCACCGGCGCCATGAAGCCGAGGCTCGTCAGCATGAAGATGGCACTGATCGCGCTGAAGAAGGCGAAGGGCCGGGTTTCCTTCATCAGCATCGCGAACATCCAGAGGATCTTGGCGCCGTCGCGAAATGTCGAAAGCTTCGAGTGCGAGCCTTCCGGCCGGCGGCCATAGTCGAGTTCGAGTTCGCTGACCGGAAGCTTCAGCCGCGAGGCATGCACGGACATCTCGGTTTCGATTTCGAAGCCGCCCGATACCGCTGGGAAGCTCTTGACGAAGCGGCGCGAGAAAGCGCGGTAGCCGGAAAAGATATCGGTGAAGTCGGGGCCGAAGATCGTCCGGTAGAGCAGGTTGAAAAGCCGGTTGCCGAGCGCATGGCCTTGACGGCCGGCATCGGCACGAACGCCGCGCCGGGTTCCCACAACCATGTCGGCGCGCTCGGTCAGCAGTGTGCGCACCAGCTCTTCGGCATCGCTAGGCGCGTAAGTGCCGTCGCCGTCGGCGATGATGTAGATATCGGCGTCGATGTCGGCGAACATGCGGCGTACGACGTGGCCCTTGCCTTGGCGTCGCTCGCGCACGACATGCGCGCCGGCAAGCATCGCCTGCAGCGCGGTGCCGTCGGTGGAATTATTGTCGTAGACGTGGATCGCAGCATCCGGCAGCGTCGCGCGGAAACCCCGCACGACCGCGCCGATCGTCGCGGCTTCATTATAACAGGGAAGCAGGACGGCAATATTGGGATTATCGGTACGCGATCGGGCCATGACTCTACTCGTTACACTGAAAGCCGCACTCAGCCTAAATCACCCGCCGTTAATAAGACCCTATGACGCAGGCAAAATCGGCACTTCCGCAAACGGCTTTACACTTTCTTGATCGGCGATCGCTAAGCTTCGGCCATCTGAAACGAAGCGCTAACCACGATGAACGCTGTGCAGCCGATCGCCAATGCCTCCTCCGTGACCACTGCTCCAAGGGGAGGGCTGAGCAGGTTGCTGATGCGCCTCTGGCCAACCGTCATTATCTATAGCGTCATCCTCGCCGCTATCCTCCTTGTCACCAAGCTATCCACCGCTACTGATTACGTCGGTCCCGATAATGACGACGGAATGCGTCTCATCGAGGTTCGCGATCTTCTCGCCGGGCAGGGCTGGTTCGATCTAATGCAATACCGCCTCGGCCTCGAGGGCGGCACGCTGATGCACTGGTCGAGGCTGATCGATCTGCCGATAGCTTCGCTGATCTGGTTCTTCGGCCTGTTTACGCCCCACGAGACCGCTGAGGCGCTGGCGCTCGCCGTCTGGCCGGTATCGCTCGTCCTGCCCGCCATGCTCTCCATGGCCGTCGCCGGGCGGCGTATCGGCGGAGTTGCCGGCATGCATCTCAGTCTCGCCATGACCGGCCTTGCGATTTACACCGGCAGCCGTTTCGCGCCTGGAGCCATCGATCATCACAATGCGCAGCTGGGACTTGTCGCGACGATGGTCGCGATGCTTCTGGATCCGGAACGCCGCGGCTGGAGCTATGCGGTCGCCGGCATCGCCGCAGCGGTCGCCATCGCCATCGGCGCCGAGACGACGCCTTTCGTCGCCGCCGTCTGCCTGACCGTCGCTTTACTCTGGGCATGGGAGGGGCAGAATTTCGCGGTTGCCGCAGGGGCCTTCGGCCTGGCGCTGGCGATTGCCATCAGCATGCTCTTTGTCGCAACGGTGCCGCCCCGGCTCTATTCGATGGTTACCTGCGACAATCTCTCGCTCGGTTATTACAGCCTGGCGGCGATCGGCGGCGGGCTGATGCTGTTTTCGGCAGTCTTTGCGAGCGGCCTGCGTCGCTCCCTGCGCTTTGCCGCGCTTGGCCTCGTCGGTGCCGGCGTTCTCGGTTCGGCGATGGTGATTGCGCCGCAATGCCTGAGCGACCCGCTGGCCGGTCTCGATCCGATGCTGGTCGAACTCTGGCTGAGGAACGTGTCGGAAGCGCAGTCGGCCTTGGTGCTCGCGCGCACCGATCCGTTCTCGATCGGGGCCTTCTATGCGGCCGGCCTGTTCGGCATGGCCGTCTGTATCTTCCGCATCGTTCGGCGCGACCGTATGCAGATCCATCTGGTGCTGCTCTTCCTGCTCGCCACCAGCTGGGCGATCGCGTTGATCCAGGTGCGCGGCGCGACGTTCTCGAACCTGCTCTCCATTCTGCCACTTGCGCTGCTGATCATCGATATCAGGCGGATCTCCAACAGCGACAGCGACAATGTTGCCGCGGCCTTCGTCTATATCGTGACGGTGCTCGCGAGCGTCCCGGCGGCCTGGGCGGTCGCCGGCGGACTTGTCTCGCTGCAGATGGACAATGGCGCGCAGAAGAAGGCGGCGGCGGCAAAGGTGCTTTCCTGCACCTCGAAAGAGGCACTGGCGCCGCTTGCCGGGCTTCCGGACGGGCTGATCTCCGCACCGTCGCAGATGGGCGTTCCGATCCTTCGCTTTACGAAAAACCGGGTTCTTTCGGCGCCATATCATCGCAATCAGGGCGGCATGCTGACGGAACTGCATATCGGCCTGGCGGAGCCGCAGGAGGCGGAGGCCTTCCTGAAGGGGACAGGGGTGACGGTGGTTGGCTTCTGCCCCAATGACCCGCAGACGCGCGAGATTGCCAAGCTGAAACCGGATGGCCTTTATGCTGAGCTCGGCAAGGGCAATATCCCGCCCTATCTGGAGCCGCTTCCGAAGGCAGCGGAGGTGGGCGTTCAGTTCTTTCGCTATCGGCCGGTGGCGAACTGACGCCGGCAGCTTTCGGTAAAAAATTTAGTGGGAAACACGTGTCGCGCGACGACGACGCGCATTGGCAAAGAGCCCGAGAACGAAGAGCATGAGGCCGCCATTAAAGCCGAGCACGGCATAGACGAACGCCAGGATCGACACTGGTCCGGGCGAGGTTATCGCCGCCGCCGCGAACGTTATTCCTATCAGAGCGGCGACCAGCGCGATTGCGGCAGCCGAGCGGGTTTGCCCGGCGCTAATGCCCAATGCTGCTGCTGTGAGAATAATCATTTCAGCACCTTCCCAGAGATAACGAGGGGAAGCATAGGAAGCGCCAACTAACAAAGATTTACCGGCGGCCACCGCCGAAAAGCCTTTGTATTGCGGTGGTTAGCAACTCCTTTCGTCTATAACGCGCATTCTAACTATACGTTCCGCAACCAAACGGATTTACCCGATTTCGTTGTTCATCCGCCAAGCTGCCACGGCCGCATGGTGAGCATGCGTGGCGTAGCGTGCGCCCGCCGCCAACGACCTCGACATCCCGGAAAACAGATCTCGGCGATGACCGCGACCTTCCAGTTTGCCGCCGATGGACATAGAAAGAAGGGATGAGCAACGTCTTCGACAGCGATTCGCCGACCAACCTTGCCGAATATTCGGTTTCGGAGCTTTCCGGCTCGATCAAGCGCACCGTCGAAACCGCCTTCGACCAGGTCCGCGTGCGCGGCGAGATCTCCGGCTATCGTGGCCCACACTCCTCCGGCCATGCCTATTTCGCGCTGAAGGACGACCGTGCCCGCATCGATGCCGTCATCTGGAAGGGCACCTTCTCGCGGCTGAAATTCCGCCCGGAAGAAGGCATGGAGGTCATTGCCACCGGCAAGGTCACCACCTTTCCCGGCTCTTCGAAATATCAGATCGTCATCGAGACGCTGGAACCGGCCGGCGCCGGCGCGCTGATGGCGCTGATCGAGGAGCGCAAGCGCAAGCTTGGCGCCGAGGGCCTGTTCGATGCCGCCCGCAAGAAGCGGCTGCCCTTCATGCCAAGGGTGATCGGCGTCGTCACCTCGCCGACCGGTGCGGTAATCCGCGATATTCTTCACCGCATCTCCGATCGTTTTCCCGTGCATGTCCTCGTCTGGCCGGTGAAGGTTCAGGGCGAGGGGTCCGGCGAGGAGGTGGCGAACGCCATTCGCGGCTTCAACGCGCTGGAGCCGGCCGGCGCCATTCCCCGCCCCGACGTGCTGATCGTCGCGCGCGGCGGCGGCAGCCTCGAAGATCTCTGGAGCTTTAACGACGAAATCGTCGTGCGTGCTGCGGCCGAAAGCCGGATCCCGCTGATCTCGGCCGTCGGTCATGAGACCGACTGGACGCTGATCGACTATGCCGCCGATGTCCGTGCGCCGACGCCGACAGGGGCTGCGGAAATGGCGGTGCCGGTCAAGGCGGAGCTCGAGGCCCAGGCCGCCGCCCTTGCCGCGCGGCTGCAGGGCTGCATGAACCGGCAGATGGATCAGCGTCGCCAGTCCGTCCGGGCGCTGATGCGGGCATTGCCGTCGCTCGATCAGCTTCTCGCCTTGCCGCGCCGGCGTTTCGACGAGGCGGCGGCCGGCCTCGGCCGCGGGCTGGAGCTCAACACCATCAACAAGCGTCGCGGCTTCGAGCGCGTGGCCGCGCATTTGCGCCCTGATCTGCTCTCCGGCCGCATCGCCGAGCGCCGCCAGACGCTGAACGAGCGGATCGGGCGGGCCGAGCGCATGGTCGAGCGGCTGATCGACCGTTCGAAATCGCGGGTCGACCGTGCCGAGGCGGTCTTCGCCACACTGCCCGCCCGCCTGCAGGCGCAGACCGGCCGCGCCCGCGACCATCTCGCCAATCTCGTCAGGCACGCCGATACCGCGACATCCCATCGGCTGATTCGGGCAAAAGCCGCGCTTGCGGCGCAGGACCGCGTGCTGCAGTCGCTCTCCTACAAGAATGTGCTGAAGCGCGGTTACGCGGTGATCCGCGACGACGAGGACAGGCCGGTCTCCGGGGCCACAGCTCTTTCGGCAGGTGCGGCGGTCTCGATCGAATTTTCCGACGGCCGCATCGGCGCGGTGACCACCGAAGGCGGCATGCCGCCAACCTCGCTGAAGAGGCGGCCTGCCAAGCCGGAAGCCGGCGATCCATCGAAGCAGGGAAGTCTTTTCTAGCAATTTGAGCAAAACGCGCAGTCTGATCCTGCCACTATCTGGCAGTGGCAAGAATGTATAGTTTGTCTGCATGTCCCGTTCAGAACGCCTCCTCGATCTTCTCCAGGTGCTGCGCCGCCACCGTCGGCCGGTGAGTGGCGTGGTGCTGGCCGACGAAATCGGCGTCAGTATCCGCACCCTTTATCGCGATATCGCCAGCCTTCAGGCCCAGGGCGCCGCGATCGAGGGTGAGCCGGGCGTTGGTTATGTCTTGAAACCGGGATTTCTCCTGCCGCCGCTGATGTTTCCGCCGGAAGAGATAGAAGCGCTTGTGCTCGGCTCCCGGTGGGTGGCGGACAGAGCCGACGGTCATCTGCGCGATGCGGCGCGAAATGCGCTGGCACGGATCGCCGCCGTGTTGCCGACCGAGCTGCGTGACGAGCTGGACGCCTCTGCGCTTCTGGTGGGACCTGGCGTCGGCATTCCTGTCGACTCCGTCGATCCGGCCCTTCTGCGCAAGGCGATCCGCACCGAACGCAAGCTTTCCCTGTCCTATCGCGATGGAGCCGGCGTCGGGTCGGAGCGTGTGGTATGGCCGTTTGCGCTGGCCTTTTTCGATCAGGTGCGTGTGCTCCTCGGCTGGTGCGAACTCCGCCAGGATTTCCGTTCTTTTCGCACGGATCGAATTGCCCATGCGGAAGCGCTCGACGCCCGCTATCCCAAGCGCAGGCAGGCACTGCTGAAACAGTGGCGGGAGGGTCAGGGAATATCGCAAGGAGACAAATGATACTGCCAGTTTCTGGCAGTATCATTTCATAAGGTCATAACGTCCAACCATCGACAGGAGATCCTTATGACCGACAAAAACAGCATTCTTCTCTACGTGACCGACGCCCCGACCAGCGCCCGCTTCTACACCACGCTGCTTGGGCAGGAGCCCGTAGAGACAAGTGCAACCTTCGCCATGTTTATCTTGCCGTCCGGCCTGGGGCTCGGTCTCTGGGGCAAAGCCGGTGTGGAGCCCTCGCCGGCGGCAGCCGGCGGCGGCAGCGAGATAGGGTTCAAGGTTTCCACGGCCGGCAAGGTCGATGCGACCCATGCCGATTGGCAGGCCAAGGGCGCCAAAATCGTCATGGCGCCGACCGATCTTGACTTCGGCCGAAGCTTCGTCGCGGCCGATCCCGATGGGCATCGCCTGCGGGTCTATACCGTGTCCGAGGCGGTTTGAGCCATGGCCAATGCCTGGATCGCCGTCGCTTCCGCAGAGCATGTCCGCATCGGCCGTCAAGCCGGTTTCATGCAGGTCTGTCACGGCAAGGCGTCACCCCTCAGGCGAATCACGCCTGGGGATCGTGTGATCTACTACTCGCCCACTGTCGTCTTTGGCGGCAAGGACCGCCTGCAAGCTTTCACCGCGATCGGTCTGGCACACGATGGCGCGCCTTACCAGGTGGAGTTGGAAAGCGGTTTCAGGCCCTGGCGGCGGGATGTCGATTGGCGGCCTGCGGAGGAAACCTTGATCCGGCCGCTGCTCGGCCGGCTCGCCTTCACGCAGGTCGGCCCCAATTGGGGTTATCAGCTCCGTTTCGGTCTGTTCGGCATCAGCAATGAGGATGCCGATATGATTGCAGAAGCAATGCGGCAAGAGCGGCAGGATTTCTCCCCGAATGCCGCCATCTCTGAGCCTTCGAAGCAGGCCCCGGAATGCTGCATGGCATAACCGCAGTGTTCATCATCACCGGCAAGCGTGCGAAAATTACTCGAAATCCGCAAGCAGCTTCCGCAACAGCCTGTCGAGGTCCGCCTTCTCGGCAGCGCTCAGGTTTTTCGACAGCCGGTGCTGATTGGCGACATGGGCGTCGACAGCGGTCTCGACCGTCGCAAGTCCCTTTTCCGTCAGCGCGATGAGCACGCTCCTGCGGTCGTCGGGATTGAGGATCCGCTCGACGAGGCCCGCTTTTTCCAGCTGGTCGATGCGGTTCGTCATCGTGCCGGAGCTGACCATGGTCATCTCGAGGAGCTCGCCCGGCGAAAGCCGGTGGGGCGCACCGGCGCGGCGAAGCGTCGCCAGCACGTCGAAGGCGGAGGACGAAAGCCCCTGCTTCAGCAGCACCGCCTCTACCTCGCGGCCGAGATGGGTGCCGAGGCGCTTCAGGCGCCCGAGGATGCCCATCGGTTCGACGTCGAGATCCGGCCGCTCGCGTCGCCATTGCGCCAGGATCTTGTCGACATGGTCGATCTTGCCGTCTTCGCTCATCATCCACCGATAGCATTCATTATCTTGACGTCAAGATAAGAACCGATAGGATGGATTTGTCTTGAAATAGAGATTCTTGAGATGAAGATAAATTCTGGCTATGCCACCGATCTTGCGATGACCGCACTTGCACCCGCCATCTGGGGCAGCACCTACATCGTCACCACCGCATTGCTGCCGGCGGGGTATCCGCTGACGGTGGCGATGCTGCGGGCGCTGCCGGCCGGCCGGCCTGCTGCTTCTGCTGCTGGTGAGAAAGCTGCCGTCCGGCATCTAGTGGGGAAGGACCTTCGTTCTCGGCGCGCTGAACTTCTCGTTCTTCTGGGCGATGCTCTTCGTCTCCGCCTACCGGCTGCCGGGCGGCGTTGCCGCAACGGTCGGCGCGGTGCAGCCGCTGATCGTCATCGCGCTGTCGCGGCTTTTTCTCGGCAAGCCGGTCCGGCCGCTCGCCGTGTTGGCCGGTCTTGCCGGCATGGCCGGCGTCGGGTTGCTGGTGTTGACGCCGACGGCGGGGCTCGATCCCGTAGGGGTCGCCGCCGGTCTCGCCGGCGCCGTCTCGATGGCCTTCGGCACGGTGCTGACACGGCGCTGGGCGCCGCCGGTCTCGAACCTCACCTTCACCGCCTGGCAATTGACGGCAGGCGGCATCCTGCTGGTGCCCTTTGCGCTTTGCCTCGAACCGGCGCTGCCGGCACCGAGCCTCGCAAACATTGCCGGCATCGCCTATCTCGGCCTGATCGGCGCTGCCTTTACCTATCTGCTGTGGTTTCGCGGCCTGTCGCGCATCGAACCCTCGGCAGTCTCTTCGCTTGGCTTTCTGAGCCCGCTGGTCGCGACCCTACTCGGCTGGCTGGCGCTCGGCCAGAGCCTGGCGCCGGCGCAGATCGCCGGCCTCGCCACGGTGCTTGCCAGCGTCTGGCTCAGTCAGCGCATAATGATGCCGGTCAGGCCCATTCGCCCTGCCGCATCACCGGAACCCGCGAGCCATCGGGCTTGACGCCGTCGATATCGACCTTATCAGAGCCGATCATCCAGTCGATATGGATCAAGCTGGAATTGCCGCCCTGCGCCTTGATCTGCTCCTGGCTCAGTGTTGCGCCGTCAAGGAAGCACTTGGAATAGCACTGGCCGAGCGCGATGTGGCACGAGGCGTTCTCGTCGAACAGCGTGTTGTAGAACAGGATACCGCTGGCCGAGATCGGCGAGGAATGCGGCACCAGCGCCACTTCGCCGAGCCGGCGCGCACCCTCGTCGGTATCGAGCACCTTGTTCAAGACCTTTTCACCGCGCGAGGCCTTGGCCTCGACGATGCGGCCGCCTTCGAAGCGCACCTGGATATTGTCGATCAGCGTGCCCTGGTGCGAAAGTGGCTTGGTGCTGGAAACATGGCCTTCGACGCGTAGCGCATGCGGCGTGGTGAAGACTTCCTCGGTCGGGATGTTGGGATTGCAGGTAATGCCGTTTTTGGCGGTGGACGCGCCTCCATGCCATTCATGCCCGTCGGCAAGCCCGACCATCAGGTCGGTGCCCGGTCCCTGGAAATGCAGCGAGGCGAAGCGCTCGCCGTTCAGCCAGGCGGAGCGCTTGGCGAGATTCGCATTGTGCTCGGCCCAGGCGGCGACCGGATCGCTGACATCGACGCGCGAGGCGGCAAAGATCGCCTTGGCGAGCTTGGCGATGGCGATCGGCTCGGGATCGTCGGGGAAGACCACCTTGGCCCAGGATGGATTGGGATAGGAGACGATGTTCCAGTTGATGTCGAAATTCGAGATCTTTTCCAGCGCCGGCTTGTAGGCGGTTGATGTGGCGCGATTGGCGCGGCCGACCTTGTCGGCATCCTGCTCGGAAAGCAGCAAAGGATTGTCGCCGGCGATCGCCAGCCGGGCCGCCCCGTTGGCATAGGCCTTGGCCATGCCCTCGTAGAGCCAGCCGGAGGCGCGGTCGAAGCTCTCGTCGCTGCCATGCTGATAGCGCGAAAGCGTCGTTTCCTCGTCGGAATAGAAGGCGGTGACCAGGCCGGCGCCGGCCTGATAGGCGTGTTTGGTGATCAGGCGAACGAGCGGCAGCGCCACCACCGGCGCGGTAATCACCAGATCCTGACCCTTCTGCAGCTGCAGCCCGACCTTGACGGCAACTTTCGCAAGCTTCTCCAGCTTGACGGGATCAATGGTGTTCTGGCTCTGGGGCATGAAAGTCATGGTTCAACCTGCCTTTTGTCATCGACGTTCTCAAGGCTGGCAGACTTAGACCCGTTTGCGGCGAAAATGAAGCGCGCCGCTACCGAATTGCCAGCGGCCGGATCGACACCCGGCCACTTGCGCGCTCAGGCGGCGGCAGGCTGCCTAAGCAGGATCGAGTTGTGTTTGTTGAGGAAATCCGTCAGTCGCTCGGGGTAATCCTCGCCAACGGCGGCTCGGACACTCGCGCGCTCTGACAGCGCCTTGCGCCAGCGCTTTACCCGCTCGAGCCCGTCGAAAATGCCGCTGTCGCCGAGCGTGTCGAAGAGATCGAAATAACGAAACACAGGCGCGAAGACGGCGTCGACGAGGCTGAAGCCACTGCCGGGAAAATAGGCCCCGTCGCCCAGCGCGCCCTCGAGCGTCGTGAATTTTGCGATGAGCGCCTTGCGCTTGGCCTCCAGCTGCAGTTCATCCTGCGCCGTTTCATAACCCCAGAGATCGGACAGCACGGACGTGCCGAATTCCATCCAGCCGCGATGACGGGCGCGGGTCAGCGGATCGGCCGGATGCAGCGCAGTTCCCACCTGCGTTTCCTCCAGATATTCGCAGATGACGCTGCTTTCGAACAGCACCGCCTCGCTGCCATCCTTTTGTTCGATCCGCAGCAGCGGCACCTTGCCGAGCGGCGAGATTTTCAGGAACCAGTCCGGCTTGTTGGCAAGATCGATGTTGATGCGCTCGAACGGCACGCCCTTTTCGAGAAGCACGATCGCGGCGCGCTGCACATAGGGGCAGAGGTGGTGGCTGATCAATGTAAGCTTGCTCATGGCGCTCTCCTGATGCCGCACGCCGCGGCTGAAAATATCAATAACGATGATAGATGCAAATGCATATAATAGCGATTGCGCCGGCGTTCAAGTTAAATGTAACTGCATCTATGTCCGACAAGTCCCCGACGCCGAGCGAAGCCGCGACCAGCGCATGGATACACATCATGCACGCCCGCGATCGTCTGCTTGCGGCGATCGAAACCGATTTCAAGGCGGCGAAAATGCCGACGCTTTCCTGGTACGACGTGCTTTGGGAGCTGGCGAGGGCAAAGGGCGGGCGATTGCGTCCCTATGAGATCGAAGAACGGACGCTGCTTGCCCAATATAATCTTTCCCGCCTGTTCGACCGGCTGGAAAGGGAGGGCTTGGTCCGCCGCGAGACCTTCGACGAGGATGCGCGCGGCCGCTGGGTCGTGATCACCGATGCCGGGCTGCAGCTGCGAGAGCGCATGTGGGCGGTCTACGCCAGGTCGATCGAAACCCATATTGGCTGCAAGCTTGCCGAGAACGAGGCAAATACCATAACAGCTTTACTGGCTCGTTTCCTTTGATCAGGCGATCAATGGCGCGCCGACCGCTTTCAAGGCCTTCAACGCATCCTTTGGATCGAGCCGCACCTGCAGTCCGCGTTGGCCGCCATTGATAAAGACGAGCGGTTCGGCCAGGGCGGTTTCCTCGATCGCCATCGGCACGGATTTCTTCTGGCCGAAGGGGCTGATGCCGCCGACATGATAGCCCGTCAGCCGCTCGGCATCGGTTGGCTTCATCATGTTGGCCGATTTGCCGTGAAAGGCGCTGGCAAGCTTCTTCATGCTGACTTCGCGGTCCGACGGCACGACGACGCAGACCGGCCTGCCGTCCACCTCCGCCATCAACGTCTTCAGCACCCGGTGCGGCGCTTCGCCAAGGGCTTCCGCCGCCTGCAGTCCGACGCGCTCGGCGCCCGCGTCGTAGTCATAGGCATGGACCGTGAAGGCGACGCCTGCCTGGGAAAGAACCTGTGTCGCGCGCGTGGCCTTGGACATCTCTAGCTCGGGAGTTGTTGCCTGTCGTTCAGCCTGCAAATGCACCGGCGTAAATCTCCGGCTTGAAGCCGATCAGCAACTTGCCGCTGGCCTCCAGCACCGGCCGTTTGATCATCGACGGCTGGTCGAGCATCAGTTGGATCGCCTTCTCCCGGCCGAGGTTCTCCCGCTCTGCATCAGCCAGTTTGCGGAAGGTGGTGCCGGCGCGGTTGAGCACGGTATCGAGCCCGGCCTGATCGATCCAGGCATCAAGATGGGCACGGTCGATGCCGAGCGCCTTGTAATCGTGAAACGCATAGGCAACGCCGTGTTCTTCCAGCCAGCTGCGGGCCTTCTTCATCATGTCGCAATTCTTGATACCATAGATGGTGACGGTCATGCCCGATCGATTCCCTGTGATCGCTGCGAGATACCATGCAAGAAGACCGGCGCAAACGCCCGCGACACTTTATCCCGGCGCTCGCCGGGATACGGCTCGGCTCAATTCTCCAGCGTGCCGGCCTTGCGCAAGGCGTCGCTGGGACTGTCGCAGACAATCTTCATCAGGTCGCCGCGCCGCCGTACCAGCCGGTCGGACGTTCGGGTCAGGATCAACCCGTCTTGCGGGGCGCGGAGTTCGATGCTGCCACCCGGCTGACCGGGGCGGGTGACAATCGTCGCCAGGAGCTCGCCTTCCACAACCCTGTCGCCGATGGCGCGATGCAAGAGCACGGCCCCACCTTCAGGAGCGCGAATGATCTCGACATTGTCGAGCGGCACGGCCGGACCGGAAAACGCCCTTGCCTCAGCCTTCACCTCACCGACGATCCCCCGTGCCGCAAGGAACCGCCACAGCCCCTCCGCATCCTTCTCAGCCAGCACCGGATCGACGTCGCGTTTGCCGCGCAGCTCGACGGTGACCGAAAGCCTGCCCGGCAGCCGCGATTGGCGCTCGCCGGGAACCTCGTATTTCCAGGCAAAACCGACCGCCTCTTCGAAGGCCGAGCTTTCGCCATCCGAAAGCAGCGCGGCCTCCATATCGAGTGCAGCGGCAAGATCGGCCGCCTCCGGCCAGAAGGCTTCGTCGATATAGGCATATTGCAGGGATTCGTCGTCGCAATGCAGGTCGAGGACGAGATCGGCGCCAAGCGCCATATGCAAGAGCTGTCGTTTCAGCCTGTCGGTAGCCGGATAATCATCGAGGTCTTCGATCAGCGTGGCCCGATCGGCAAGGGAGATCAGCGGAAAATCCCGGTTGAAATTGGTGCGTGAGCCAAGGTCGAAACGACCCTGCAGGTCGCCGAAATGCGATTGCGCCGCACCGATCGGATTGGCCTGCGGCACGATGGTGATGTCGCCGACGATCCCGCCTTCGCTTTCCGCCTGCCGCAGCCGCTCGCAGAGGAAATGCAGGAGCACCGTTCCCGGCAGTTCCCCGGCATGCAGTGCGGCCTGGATATAGATCTTCGGCGCCTTCGGATCGTGGCCCGCAAAGCGCAGCACCGGCAGCCGCCACTCCGTTCCCGGCGTATCTCCTGGGATGATGATCTCTGAAACATCCATGCTGTCTTCGTTCTCCGTTTGCCATCCCGACGGTTGTTCAGCTTTATGCGCGGAAATCGCGGAAGCGCAAGCCTTGGTCCGGAGATGCCATTGCCGTCAGCCAAGCAGCGGCCAGCGATCGATGATGTGGTGTTCGGTTTTTCCAAGAACGCTGTGAATGAGCAGGAATTCCCGCGCCGTCCACGAAACCGGTTGGTCGAGGCTCGTCGGCGGCACTGCTTTGCGGTCATAGAGCAGCGTCATATGCGCCGTGAAATTGCGATCGATATTGTCACGCAATCCGGTATTGTGCAGGCCGACACCAAGCTGGACATGCAGTCGCATGAGCGGCATCAGCCCGTCTTTGCTGCAGAGCACCAGAGGCCGCGCCTTGCCTTCCCGCTTGAAGCTCATGATCCTGTCGAAGGTGACGGCGATCAGCGCGCCCTCGACTGTGGCGGCGGCCTGCCGGGCCGCAAAGATCACGTCCTCCGGCAACACTTCATAGTCGCCGATGCCGATAACGCTCACATGCAGGGTCGTCAGCCGCGGCTTTGCGGAAACGGAGAAGGTCTTGCAATAGTCGTCGGCGATCGAAGCCGCTTGCCGTTCGACGATCGCAGGCGGGCGGAGCGCAAAGAAAAGCCTGTGGCCGCCGTTCCGGCTTTCACCCGCCTGCCCGCGTCGATTTTGACCATGGTCGAAATCGAAGGAAATCTGGTTCATGGCCTGTCAGGTCGTCATGACCGCCTCGCGCTCCAAAAAAGAGGTGAAAGATACGCCGGCAAGGTAGAATATCAAGAACAAAAAAAGAACGAGATGCGCAAGAATCGGGTTGAAACAGCGGCCGTTCCGTACGATTTTGGTGGTAATCGAAAACGCGGAGGCTGTGTCATGGCCCAGACGATCCATCACTATCTCATCTTCGAAACCGCGGCTGGTTTCTGCGGCATCGCCTGGAGCGACGCCGGCATCGCCCGCTTCCAGCTGCCGACGAAAACCGCGGAAGCGACCGAGCGGCTCTTACTGCGCCGCCTGCCGGGTGCCGAGCCCGGCGCGCCGACGCCTGATGTGCTCGAAACGGTCGCCGCCGTGAAGCGCTATTTCCAGGGCGAGGAAACGGATTTTTCCGACGTCGAACTCGATCTTGCCGGGCAGGATGCCCTCTTCAAGGATATTTACGCGGCGGCAAGGCGTGTCGGCTGGGGCCATACGACCACCTACGGCGCGCTGGCGAAAGAGCTTGGCGCCGGGCCGGAAGTCGCGCGCGACGTCGGCCAGGCGATGGCGAAGAACCCGGTCGCATTGATCATCCCCTGCCATCGGGTGCTGGCCGCCGGTGGCAAAATCGGCGGTTTCTCGGCTCCCGGCGGCTCGTCATCGAAGACCCGCATGCTGGAGCTTGAAGGCGTCCAGCTCGGCCCGCCGCCGCCCGCCCAGCAATCGCTGGGGTTTTAGGCGGCGGGGCGGTCTCAGCCGGGATGCCGGCTGCTCAATGCGGGCTGGCCGTTGGCCGGACGATGATCTCGCTGACATCGACATCGTCAGGCTGGCTGACGGCATAGAGGATCGAATTGGCGATAGCCTCGGGGCTGATCGTGACCGCCCTGAAAACCCTCATGGCGTTCCGCGCGGTCGGATCGGTAATCGTGCCGGCCAGTTCCGATGTCGTGGTGCCGGGGGAGATGACCGTCACCCGGATGCGATCCGTCTCCTGCCGCAACCCGTCCGAGATCGCCCGCACCGCGAATTTCGTCGCGCAATAGACCGCGGCCGTTGGGGAAACGGCGTGGCCGCCGATCGAAGCCAGGTTGATGATCTGTCCGGATCCCTGCGCCTTCATGATCGGAAGCGCAGCGGCGATGCCGTAGAGCACACCCTTGATGTTGACGTCGACCATCCGGTCCCACTCGTCGACCTTGAGGGCCGCAAGCGGCGAGAGCGGCATGACGCCGGCATTGTTGACGATAACGTCCAACCGGCCGAATTCGGACCTGGCAAAACCCGCAAAGGCCTCCACTTGGGAACGGTCGGTGACATCAAGCTTTCGCAGCCGCACGCTGCCGCCCTTGGCTGCTATTTCGCCGGCGAGTGTCTCCAGCCGCTCGGTGCGGCCGCGCCGATCACGAGATGCGCGCCCGCGGCAGCCAGCACCTTTGCAGTAGCCTCTCCGATGCCGCTGCTGGCCCCGGTAATGGCGATGACTTTTCCTTCGATCGTCGACATTTCAAGCTCCTTTGTCGATTGAGTGTTTCTTGGTGGTCAGCTGGGGAAATCGGCGCTGAGCGTCGTCTCCGCCCAGGCGTCGAAGTTTCCGCGCAGCGCGTCGAGCCGTTCGCGGGCGATCTTCAGGGCAGGTGCGCCGAGCAGCAGACGCAGCGGCGGTTCCTCCGCCTCGAAGGCCGATAGGATGGCGGCTGCGGCACGGACCGGATCTCCCGGCTGTTTGCCGGAGACCGAGCGGGTGGCCTGGCGCCGCTTGCCCGATGTCTCGGCATAGTCGTCGATAACGGTGCTGGATTCGACCATCGACCGGCCGGCCCAGTCCGTGCGGAAAGCGCCGGGCTCGACGATCGTCACATCGATGCCAAGCGGCTTGACCTCATGAGACAGCGATTCCGACAGCGCCTCGACCGCGAATTTGGTGGCGTGGTAATAGCCGGTGGCAGCGAAGGCGACGAGACCGCCGAGCGAGGAGACATTGAAGATGTACCCTCGCCGGCGTGTCCGCATACCCGGCAGAACCTGCTTGGTGACATCGATCAATCCGAAGACATTGGTCTCGAACTGGGCGCGTATCTCCGCATCGTCGCCCTCCTCGATCGCCGCGAGATAGCCGTAGCCGGCATTGTTGACGAGCACGTCGATCGCGCCGAAATGTCTCTCGGCGTCATGAACCGCGCCGGCGACGGAGCGGCCGTCCGTCACATCGAGTGCGAGAGCAAGCGCGCGGTTGCCGTGTTCAGCTGCGAGATCCCTGAGGGTCTCTGGTCTGCGCGCGGTCACGGCGGCGCGCCAGCCACGGGCGAGAACCGCCTCCGCAAGCGCCCGGCCGAGGCCGGACGATGCGCCGGTGATGAACCAGATGGGTGTGGTGGAAGACATGATCGTCATCCTTTCCGGCCGAAACGGCCTTATCCCGAGTGATGTCTATTGGCGGCGGAGCACCATGCCGCCATGATGGAGCGTATCGCCGTCGACGAAATCGCCGTCGGCCGTGAAGCCGGTGTCGTCCCAGTATTCGATATGGCTTCCGGTGACTTCGTAACGGCCTCGATAGGCGCTCTCCCGGTTGCCGCGGGCCTCGTCGTAACGGCCGTCGGGCAGGAGTTCATGGCGGATACGGCCATCATCCGTCACCCATATGCCGACATAGGGATGTTGCTGCATCGTGTTCTCGCTTGTTTGTTGACGTATGGATCGCCGGTCGTTGACGGCATCCGCGGGGCCGATCGCCGTGCCGGCCAGGGTGGTGACGGCGAAAATTTGCAGAACAGCGCTCTTGGAAATCCTTCGCATCGTTTTTCCTTTCGATAGAGGGCTGGCATGACGGCCGCCTTGCCTGACCTCGAGAGAAAAATAGGCTGCGCAATCGAGTTGATTAAGTTGCCAATACCGGATGCCTTGGTTAGAACTGCTAACCAATGATCGACGATCTCGAAGGCATTTCAGTCTTTCTCGCCGTGGCGGAAGCGCGGAACTTCCGGCTGGCCGGTGAGCGACTTGGCGTCACCCGCTCCGCCGTCAGTCAGGCTCTGCAGCGTCTGGAGGATCGTCTTGGGGTCGCGCTGGTCCAGCGCACGACGCGCAGCGTTAGCCTGACCGAAGCCGGCGACGTGTTCTTCGAGGCGGTTCGCCCATCGGTCCGGCAGGTCAAGGATGCGATGCAGACGGTGCGGGAGATGCAGGCGCGCCCGAGCGGCCTGCTGAGGATCACCGTTTCCTCGATCGCCGAGAGTTTTCTGTCCGGCACCTTGTTGGCCGGGTTCATGCAAGCCTGCCCTGAGATCAAACTCGATATCACCGTCACCGATGACGAATTCGATATCGTCGAGGCCGGCTTCGACGCCGGTGTCCGGCTCGGCGAAGTCATCGAGCAGGATATGATCGCGATCTCGGTCTCCGAGCCGCAGCGCCAATCCGCGGCCGCATCCCCCGCCTACCTTGAGCGCCGCGGCCATCCCCGCCATCCCAGCGAACTGCAGGATCACGCCTGCATCGGCTGGCGACCTCGCCCCGATACGGCGCCTTATCGCTGGGAGTTCACCGAAAATGATCGCGACTTCGACGTCACGGTCGATCCCGCCGTCACCACCAACGACATGGGGATGATGATCCGCATGGCCTGCGCCGGCGCCGGGATCACCTTCGGCATGGTGGAAACCTTTGAGGCCTATATCGAACGCGGCGAACTCGTGCCGCTGCTCGAAGATTTCTGCCCGCCCTTCCCGGGCTTCTATCTCTATTATCCCAGGCGCCAGAGGCAGCCGCTGAAGCTGCGGGCGCTGGTGGAGCATATCAGGAAGTCCGCTAGGCATTAGATATGGTCGAGCCCTGCCCGAACCCGGTACGATACCAGCGAATTTCCCGAGGATGAGAGCGGCTGGCTCCTGCGGCATAGGCCCCGGCTCAAGGTTGCCCCAGTCACGCGGTTTTGCTATTTCCCCATCGCTAAGGATCAGGGGCGAGGGGCATCCTGTTGCCGGAGAACCTATGCTGGACGACGTCTTTCCCATTCCGACCAGGGCCCTGATCCGTCAGGGTGGACGCGCCTGCTTTTCTCGTCTCGTCAGCACGAGCCCCTTGTTGATCCAGGTGCAATCCGGAACGAAGATCGTCATGGCGGATGATAAGGCTTTGCGCCTCGAGGCAGGCGCATATGCCTTGCTGCCCGACTATCGACCGTTGACCATGGAGAATATTCCCAGGGCGCCACAGAAATATCAGACCCTGGCGCTTCCTGTCCCCAGACCGCTCTTCGAAGATGCCTATAGCAGCATGGAGTCGGTGGCCGTTCCATCGCGGCCTATCCCGGCAGGCGCCTCAAACCTGCCGGAGGAAGCAGCGGCATTGTTTGACTATTGCTGTCAGCCCGGCAATCTGACGCGGCTTCCCGGCGTTATTGCCAAGGCTCGTCTGATGGAACTCGTCACCTGGTTTGCGCTCTGCGGAGCGGTGCTGGGTCAATGCCAGAGCCCTCGGCTCGAGGATCGGCTGAGGCAGATGATTGAAGGTGATACGGCCCGTGATTGGACGCTGGGGCAGGCGGCGCGCGCCTTCAACATGAGCGAGGCGACGCTCAGGCGTAAGCTGGCCGCCGAGAATACCGGTTTCAGCGAGATCTTGAGCGATACAAGAATGAATCGCGCCCTGGGCCTCATTCAAACCACAACCTTGCCGATGGCGCAGGTTGCGCTTGAGGTCGGTTACGATTCCCCGTCGCAATTCTCGGCGCGGTTCAAAGAGCGGTTTGGCGTCAATCCGCGCCACGTGCGGGGCGGATCTGAGCGTTTTGAGCGGATCGGGGCAGAAGTTGAGCATAGCGGGGCAGATGCACCTGCTCCGTGACGATAGCTTTCCTGCATTATCAACCGCAGGAAAACAGCATGCGTTCCATAATAGCAGTCCTTCTCGCCGCGTCCGTCTTCGGCGCCGCCGCCGCCCATGCCGAAATGAAGCTCACCTCGAAAGATCTGACTTCAGGCAAGTCCATGGCCGATGCGCAGGTCTTCAACAGCTTCGGCTGCGCCGGCAAGAACATCTCGCCGGAACTGGCCTGGTCGGATGCTCCCCCGGCGACCAAGAGCTTCGCCGTCATGGCTTACGATCCGGATGCTCCAACGGGTTCGGGCTGGTGGCATTGGTCGGTGTTCAACATTCCCGCGGATGCCTCGGAGATCGCCACCGGCGCCAGCGGTGACAAAAAGCTTCCCGCAGGCGCCGTGGAAGGCCACACGGATTTTGGTGTCTCAGGGTATGGCGGCGCCTGCCCGCCGGCCGGCGACACGCCGCACCATTACCAGTTCACCGTCTACGCGCTTTCGGTTGACAAGCTGCCGCTTCCCGATACTGCGCCGGGCGCCATGGTTGGTTTCTATGTCAGGGCAAACACGCTCGACAAGGCCTCCGTCGAGGTCACCTACGGCCGCTGAGCTTGGCATCGCAGCCGTCATCCCTAGTGCATGTCGCCCTGAAGTGTGCGGCGGTTCTGGGATAACGATATGCATAGAAACAAAGGACTAAAGCGCGGCGCATGAATCAAGTTTGATGCGCCGCGCTTTAGATCAGGATAATTTTAGGCCTGATCGGCCTAGAATCTGAATCCCGATCTAAATCAAAGCAATAGAGCATGATGTCATAAGAAAACCGCGCACACTTTGCGGCATCATGCTCTGGATGACAAACAGCCGGCCGAGGTGAGTGAACCTCGGCCGTTACTGCTGACGACGATCCTGACCGGCCAAACAGCCATCCGTGTTGGCGGTCTGCCTTACGTTCAGATCATCCGAGGTGTCGCGGATCGCCGCTCGGCCAGGCCACCCCGTCACCGAGGTCCATCGTTTCGATGGCGCGCATGTCGTTTGCGTCGATAGCGAATACGAAGATGTCGAGATTCTCGCGCATGCGTGCCGGGTCCATGGTTTTGGGAAGAACCGCAAAGCCCTTCTGCACGCCCCAGCGGAGCAACAACTGAGCTTCCGTGACGCCGTATTTTGCCGCCATTGCCTTAAAAGGCGATGCCGCTTCGGCCCCCGCTGCTTTCATCTCCTCGGTCTTGGCGCTTTCTTGACCGTCTTTCGCCCGCCACGTCGAGAGCGGCACCAGGGAACTGTAGGCAATCGGTGCGACGCCATTGTCGGCAAGATAAGCGACCAGATCCGGCTTCTGCGACCAGGGGTGCAACTCGATCTGGTTGGCTGCCGGCAGAGGCAAACCGGCAGCCTTGATCTCGTCGATATGCGCCTCCGTGAAATTGCTGACGCCGATCGCTCTGATCTTGCCCTGTGACTTGAGGTCGACGAGGGCGCGCCATTCGTTCAGCCGCTCGGTGCCCCCGGATGGCGCATGGATGAGGTAGAGGTCGAGATAGTCCAGCTCCAATGCGGCAAGGCTTTTTGCAAATGCCGCCATGATGCCTTCGTAGGTCTTCGGCGCATCACCCCAGGCAGCATTGCCGGGCCAGACCTTGGTGGTCACGAAAATGTCCTTTCGGGCAAGACCCGCGGCGGTGAGGCCGGCTTTGATGCCTTGGCCGACGCCCGCCTCGTTCTGATAGCCCTCGGCCGTATCGATATGACGGTAGCCGGCAAGAATGGCAGCCTTGACCGTGGCTGGGGCGTCCTCGGCAGAGACGTGGAAGGTGCCGAAGCTGCGCCACCGCGCCCCCGGGAAAAGCCTTCGAGCTCATCAGCTTGAGAGGCGCTGGGGCGGGGAGTTCGCAGAACAGCGGCAGGCCTTTGCCCAGCGCCACGGGGATCACAAGCAGGGCGAATTGATCGACCAGTCCCTGGGCGACAAGACTGCGGGCAAAGCTGACGCCGCCGTGGGCGATGATCGGCTTGCCCTCCTGGGCCTTCAACTTGGTGATTTCCTCCGAGAGCTCACCGCTCGCCACATAGGCCTCCGCCCAACTGCTTGCGCCGGGCTGCAATTCCGCAGACTGTCCGGTCCCCTTGGCGCTGATGTCATCGAGCGCCGCCGTGACATTCGTGAGGATCGCCGGCCCCTGTCGTGAGAAGACGGCCTTGGGGATCTGGTTCATCGGCGGCGCGAACGCCAGGGTGGAGGTCGGCCAGAAGGGGGCCATGGAAAGGAAGCTGCGGCTGCCCATAATGTGCAGGCCGGCATTCCCTATAAACTCGATGCTCCAGGCCTTCGCCTCCCGATCGAAGCCGAACATCCATGTGTTTCGGCCGTCCAGGTCACTGATGAAGCCGTCGACCGATATGGACATCTTCGGGATCAGGTCTCTCACGGCGCTCTCCTCCTTGGGTGCTGACCCAAGGACGCACCAGATCGACAAGATCCGACATCACACGATCGTTTTGTAGCCGTCGGCCCTTCTGTCGCCGCCGGCCCGGGCATTCCTCTGCCGCTGAGCCTACTCGACATCTTCTCCCAAAGAAGACGCAAGGAACGGCGCTACTCCTCCAGCGCCCCAATCATTTCCACCCGCGTCGCATGCCGACCGCCCTCGAACTGGGCGGTTAGGAACGCATCTACGATGTCGAGCGCCAGCCCTTCGCCCACCACGCGCACACCAATCGACAGCATGTTGGCATCATTGTGCTGTCGGATCATGCGGGCTGAAAACGTGTCGGCGCAGATGCCGCAACGGATACCCTTTACCTTATTCGCTGCCATCATGATGCCCTGGCCGGTGCCGCATAGGATGATGCCAAACCGGCAATCACCAGAGGCGACGAGCCGCGCCGCCGCTCGCCGTGTTTGGGATAGTGGGTGCTTTCCGGCGTCGTCGGTCCGATGTCGACCACCACCCAGCCATGTGCCGCGATATGGGCGGCAATGGCCTGTCGGAGCTGAATGGCCGTGTGGTCGCTAGAGAGGACAATACGATTGTTGGCTGTCATGGAGAAGTCGTCCCGTTTCCCCGAAGCAATTTAGCGGGCTGGGCGAGTTGGATCAACTCAGCCCTTCATTCCCACTCGATCGTGCCAGGCGGCTTCGATGTCACATCATAAACCACGCGGTTGATGCCGCGCACCTCGTTGATGATGCGGGTCGCGGCGCGGCCGAGGAATTCCATGTCGTAGTGGTAGAAGTCCGCCGTCATGCCGTCGACCGAGGTGACGGCGCGCAACGCGCAGACGAATTCGTAGGTACGTCCGTCGCCCATGACGCCGACGGTCTGGACCGGAAGCAGCACGGCGAAGGCCTGCCAGATGGCGTCGTAGAGGCCGGCCTTGCGGATTTCGTCGAGATAGATCGCATCGGCCTCGCGCAGGATCTCCAGCTTTTCGCGGCTGATGCCGCCTGGGCAGCGGATCGCAAGGCCGGGGCCGGGGAAGGGGTGGCGGCCGATGAAGCTGTCGGGCAGGCCGAGTTCGCGACCGAGCGCCCGCACCTCGTCCTTGAACAGTTCGCGCAGCGGCTCGACGAGCTGCATCTTCATGCGATCCGGCAGGCCGCCGACATTGTGGTGCGACTTGATCGTCACAGACGGGCCGCCGGTGAAGGAAACGCTTTCGATCACGTCGGGATAGAGCGTGCCCTGGCCGAGGAAATCGGCGCCGCCGAGTTTCTTTGCCTCTTCCTCGAAGGTCTCGATGAACAGCCGGCCGATGATCTTGCGCTTGGTTTCCGGGTCGCTGACGCCTTCGAGCTCGCCGATGAAACGGTCGGAAGCGTCGACATGCAGCAGATGCAAATTGTAGTGCTCGCGGAACATGGCGACGACGCCGGCCGCCTCGTCCTTGCGCATCAGGCCGTGGTCGACGAGGATGCAGGTCAGCTGGTCGCCGACCGCCTCGTGGATCAACAGCGCCGCGACTGAGCTGTCGACGCCGCCCGAAAGGGCGCAGATGACGCGCTTGCCGCCCACCTGCTTGCGGATCTCATCGACTGCCTTCTGGCGATAGGCCGACATCGACCAGTCGCCCTTGAGGCCGGCGATGTTGTGGATGAAATTACCAATCAGCTTGGCGCCGTCGGGCGTATGCACGACCTCGGGATGGAACTGCACGCCGTAATATTTGCGCTTCTCGTCAGCGATGAAGGCGTAGGGCGCGTTGGAGGAGGTGGCGACCACCTCGAAACCCTCAGGCAGCGCGGTGACGCGGTCGCCATGGCTCATCCACACCTGGTGGCGCGAACCGGAGGACCAGAGGCCCTCGAACAGCTGGCAGTCCTTGTTTACCTCCAGGAAGGCGCGGCCGAATTCGCGGTGATGGCCGCTCTCGACCTTGCCGCCGAGCTGCATGCACATCGTCTGCTGGCCATAGCAGATGCCAAAGACCGGCAGGCCGCTGTCGAAGATGATCTGAGGCGCTCGCGGCGATCCCTCGTCCACCGTCGAAGCCGGGCTGCCGGAGAGGATCACGGCCTTCGGCTGCAGGCGCTTGAAGCCCTCTTCGGCCGATTGAAAGGGAACGATCTCGCAATAGACGCCGGCCTCGCGCACGCGTCGTGCGATGAGCTGGGTCACCTGGCTGCCGAAATCGACGATGAGAACGGAGTCGGGATGTGCTGTCTGGGTCATGGCGAGGCTTTAATGAAAAGCGCTTCGCCTTGCAATCCGGGAAATCGGCGGCATTGGTTTTTATTGTTCCGATTGTCCCTCGCGCGTCTGAAAAGACGCGCGGCTTTTAGGGCTCAGAACCAGAAAACTCCGTCCTCCAGCGCCGTGAACAGGCTGTCGACGCCGTAGGAGAGCTTGCGGTCGACGATGTGCAGATATTCGGTCCAGCCCGAGATGTGCTGCAGTTCGACCGCGCCGTCGGAAATGCCGCGCAGGCCGATCAGCGGCAGCTTGTAGCCCTGGCAGGCGCGCAGCACCGCAAAGGTTTCCATGTCTACCATGTCGGCGTCGATATCGGTATAGGCCGCGCCTGAGATCACGTTGCCGCCGGTGGAAAGGCTTGCTTCCGGAATGCCCGGGATGCGCAGCGGCAGTTCGAGCACCGCCGGCAGGTCGAGAAAGGGTGTCCTGCCCTTTTCGAAGCCGAGCGGCGAGGCGTCCATGTCGCGATAAGAAACCGAGGTTACCTGATAAATTTCCGTCTGCTCCAGTTTCGCCGAGCCGGCCGAGCCGAGGGAAACGACGAGATCGGGCAGGTCGTCGGCCGCATCCAGCCGCGCCAGCGTCTTGGTCAGCGCGACCGCCGCCTCGACAGGGCCGACGCCGGTCATCAGAGGTTCGATGCGCGAACGCAGGAAGGGGCCGTATTCGGCCTCTGCCGCCATGACGAAAAGCATGGACTTTCCCGCGACCGACTTCAGCTCGAACTTCATCCCGTAATTCCTTCTCTACCGCGGATCACCATCATCGTTCCTGTCATCGAGGCGATGAGCTTCGCCGGCCCGTCGCTGATTGCGTAGCCTCGCCCGTCTGCGACGATGATGGTGGAGCCGGGTTTGGTGATTTCCCCGCGAAACAGGAAACGATCGCCACGCCCCGGCGACATGAGATTGACCTTGAACTCGATCGTCAGGATCGAAGCTTCGGGGTCGATGACGCTATAGGCGGCGAAACCGCAAGCCGAATCGAGCGCTGCGGAAATGATGCCTGCGTGCAGGATGCCGTGCTGCTGTGTCAGTTTGACGTCGAAGGGAAGCTCGATTTCGACGACGCCATGCTCGACGCGCGTCAGCTCTGCGCCGATCGTCTCCATCGCCGCCTGCCGCGCAAAATTGCGGCGGATTCGCGCGCGGAAATCGCCCCTGTCAGTCTCGCTCATGGCTGCCCCTCTTGCAGCGGCGAAAGTGGCATGGCGGGCCGGATTCGACAAGCTGCACATTGCTGAAATCGGTCTCAGCGGCGATGGAAAGCTGCGGCCGTGTCGCCGGGGCCACCGTTCGCCTTTCCGTCACCATGCAAGCTGGTGCGAAGACGATTGCAGCTTCGCGCCCAGCGCGTATTCTCCGCGTCGGATCTCGAAAGGATGGAGCGCCGGCGCATGACGACGATATCGCAATCGGTCCGGAATTTCGAGACTTGGCTGGCCGGCGAACTCGGGGCCGATCTCGTCGCGGACGATCTCCGGGAGAAGCACGAGAAGATGCGAAGCGGCGGCTTCGTCTTCCTGCGCGCCACCTATTGGCGCTGGTGCGAGACTATCCTCGATATCTGCCCGGAACTCGCCCGCGCGCCCGAGGTGCTGGCGATCGGCGATACCCATCTGGAGAATTTCGGCACCTGGCGTGATGGCGAGGGCCGGCTCGTCTGGGGCGTCAATGATTTCGACGATGCGGCGGTGATGCCTTATACGCTGGATCTCGTTCGCCTTGCGGCCAGCGCTGTGCTGGCGCGCGGCGACGATGGTCCCTCGGTTCGGATGATCGGCGAATTGATCCTGAGCGGCTATTGCAGGGGCCTTGAAAATCCGCTGCCCGTCATCCTCGAGCGCGATCACAAATGGCTGCGCAAGGCGCTGATGCTGCCGAATTCCGAACGTCGGGAATTCTGGGAGAAATATGAAATGCTGCTTCCCGGCAGCGAGCCTCCGCCCTCCGCCTATGTCAAGGCGCTCGCAGATGCACTGCCGCTCGGCTCAGGCAGCTTCGTGGCGAAGCCACGCAGCGGCGGCACCGGCAGCCTCGGCCGGCCGCGTTTCGTCGCCTATGCCGAATGGCAGGGCGGACCGGTGCTGCGAGAGGCCAAGGCGCTGCTGCCGTCCGCCTGGTCGCTTCGCCACAGACCACAGGACGTGGCGATCCATGCGGGCGAGATCGCCGACGGGCGGATGCGGTGCGTCGATCCGCATTACCGGGTTTCCGGCCGCATCCTCGTACGCCGGATCTCGCCGAACAGCTGCAAGATCGAAATCGACCGGCACCCCGAAATCCTGCTTTCGCCGACGATGCTCGAGCTGATGGGCTTCGAGATCGCCAATTGCCATTCCAACGATGCGGCAGCGGTCGCCGTGATCCTTCGGGATATCAAGACACGCGGAAACGAATGGCTGCATGAGGCGGCAAGGGCCGCGGCCTCGAGCATCAGCGCCGAGCAGAAGGCCTATGTGCGCGACGGTTGATGCATGTCGCCCTGATGTGTGAGCGGTTTTCGCGCGAGATCACGCTCTACGTCGCTGGTTCAGATCCGAACGATGTGCTGATCCCAGGCGACGTCGCTGCGGGTCGACAGGAAATCGCCATCATAGGAGGAGACGGCAAAGCCGCTCTTTGCCGGCGCGATGCCGGCCGCATCCGGAATGCTGGTTTCGGCGAGCACCTTGCCCGTCCTTGCGTCGAGGGTCACCGAGGCGCCGCCCTTCGGCGAGGTGATACCGACGAGGCCCTCACTGCGATTGACGGCAATCGCTCCGACGTAATTGGCGAGCCTGCGCGTCGTCTGCTCCGGCAGGTCGATGAAGGTAAGGTCCTCGCCCTTGGTGAAATGGCCGACGAGCGGCGGCAAATCCTTGCGGTGACCCTCGTACTGGCAGGCAAACCAGATGCGGCCCCTGTCATCGAGATCGATGTGGCGGGTGGAGAGTTCTGCCCATTCCGCCGGCAGCACATGTTTTTCGACCAGAGCACCGGTCGCGGCATCGATCAGCACCAGCGACGGCTGCATCTCCCCGAGATTGAGCTTGGTGCGGCCGAAATCCGGATGCGTCTCGATGCCGCCATTGGCGACGATCAGAAGACGTCCGTCGTCGGAGACCGTCATGTCGTGCGGGCCGATGCCGTAGGTCTCGAATTCGCCGATGCGGGTGAAGCGGTCGGTGGCGTCGTAGAGGCCGATCATGCCGCGATTGCCGTCGAAGTCGTTCTCGCTGGCGTAGAGCAAACGACCATCGGCGGAGAAGGCGCCGTGGCCGTAGAAATGCCGGTCTTCCCGCGAGCTGATGACAATCGGTTCGGCCTTATTTCGCGGATCGAAAATCATCGCATAGGTGCCCGGCCGGCGGGCGAAGGCGACGGTCCTGCCGGTGGCGGCACTGAAGGCCATGCCGTGAGCCCGGGCGGGAAGCTTGACCTGATCGATGACCTCGCCGCGCTCTGTCACAGTCGCGACGGCAAAGGAGCCGTCGGCCGCACGAATGCCCGAGGCATAGACCGCGTCCGCCCGCTCCAGGGCCATCAGCGATTTCGGTGCCAGGGTGGCGAGGAAGCCGAGCCCGGCCGCCTTGACGAAATCGCGTCGGTTCATCGCAGCACTTCGCATCATTGGTTCAGTCCCCGTCCGAAAAGGAAAAGCCGGCCGAAAGGCCGATGGCGGCGCCATATTCGTCGCTGATCCGGGTGATCAGATCGCGGCTCTCGGCCAGCAGCGTATCGAGCTTGGCCTTCTCCGCATCGCTTAAGGCGGCATCGATGTCGGGATTGAGTTTCGGCACGCTGTCGAGCAGCGATTTGAAATCCTCGTCGATTGAGGCGGCGATCGGCTGTTTGTCCGGCGGCAGAAGTTCGGCCATGCCGGCCTTCTGCCAGAGCGTGCGCAGTCCCTCCAGATTGGCGGCCATCGATTTCCAGGTGTTTTTCGAGCGCCAGTAGATCGCCATGCGCGGGCGCGGTGCGGTGTCCTTGCCCTTGTAGAACTGTTCGAGCCGCTGGTCGCGGACATTCTCCGCGCCGTGGACGAGAATGCCGAGCAGCGCGGTCACCGCTTCCTTGTTGTCCATGAAATCGTTGCTCTGCGGGCCTGGATGTTTCCAGCTCGCCTGCACGCCGTCGGGCTTTTCCCAGGCGGCGACGACTTCGCCGGCCTCACGCTGGATGTTTCCGGCAACCGCCTGGCCGTAAAGGCAGCGGAAGCCGCCCTTCTGCTTGACGAGATCGTCGGCGCCATTGCCGTAAAGCACGTATTCCAGCGCCGTCAGGCCCTGCAGCGCAACGCTCTTGCCGGCGATCGCATCGACCGCCGCATCCTTCGGATCGGCCTTGGCGATCAGCGCCTGCACCTGCTTCAGGCCGACGCCCTTGCGGTCGGGGTAAAACAGGATGTGCTCGAAGAGATTGTCCTGGATGACAGGCCCGGTCTGGACGATCTCGATGATCGACCAGTAGCGGATGGTGTCGTCAAATGTGGATTTGGCCTTGTCGAGCGTCTGCTGCGTGCCGTCGTCGCAGAGATCCTTCATCGCCGTCGTCAGCCGGGCGGCCGATTGCTGCATGTTGCGATAACCGGGGCGGATGACTTCGTCGACGGCGCGCTGCATGACCGCCGGAACGGCATCCTCGTTCAGCCCTGCCGGAGGGGTGGCGGCGGTCTGGGCGACCGCCGATGTGGCCAGGCCGATCAGAGTGAGGCAGAGCAGGGGGTGCCAAAGGCGCATCAAAGTGACTCCAGGAATGTAATCAGGGCCGCCCTGTCGTCTTTTGACCGGGAGGAGAAAGCGTTGCGGGCCTTTTCAGCTTCGCCGCCATGCCAGAGGATCGCCTCGGTGAGATCCCTCGCACGGCCGTCATGCAGGAAAAAGCTGTGTCCGCTGACCGTCCGGGTCAGTCCTATACCCCATAGCGGTGGTGTGCGCCATTCACGTCCGCTTGCAAGACCGACCTGCTGCCCGTCGGCAAGCCCGTCGCCCATATCGTGCAGAAGAAAGTCGGAATAGGGCCAGATCAGCTGGAAGGATTGCGCCTTGTCGGGCGAATCCCTGCGGGTGACGAATTTCGGCACATGGCAGGAAATGCAGCCGCTGTCGTAGAAGATCCGCTTGCCCTTCAGCGTCTCGGGAAAGCTCGCCTTGCGGCGGGCCGGAACGGCAAGGTTTTCGGAATAGAAGGTCACCAGGTCGAGAATGGGATCCGGTGCCTCTTGCGCCCCCAGCCGTTTCTGTACGCCGGTCGGCATATCAAGGCATTTCTCTTCCGCCTTGGTGCAATCGCCCTGCGCATTCGGCTGATCGGATGTCGAGATGCCGATATCGCTGGCAAAGGCATCGGCACTCTGGTCGCGCACCGTGGCGTTCTGCGCCTTCCAGCCGAACCGGCCGAGTGTAACCTCGCCGCTGCGGTGGTCGCGCACCATCGCCGCCTTGCCGGAGATGCCGTCGCCATCGGCATCGTCTGGGTCGGCATGGGCAAGGATATCGGCCTCGGGAATCGCCTCGATCAGCCCAAGGCCGATCATGGCCGAGGCGACACGCGGCGAAATTGTCGTCGCCTGATCGAGCGATCCATAGGCAAGGTTCGTCACCGCATAATGCGGCCGGCGCAGCGATACGGTCTCGCCATCGCCGAGCGTCACCTTCTCTTCATCATAGTTGATTGCCATCCGGCCTTCGGCAGCAAGGCCGGGAACGGCAAAGTCCTGCAGCTGATGGCCATAAACCGGATCGGGGAAGTTGACGACGTCAGCTCCCGCGATCGCCTTTTCCTCGTCCGGCGTTGCGGCTGCTCGCGAAAGCCGCAGCAGCATCGAGACAGCACTTGGGCCACCCTCCGGCGGTTTGCCGCGGCCGTCATTGACATGGCAACTGATGCAGGAGCGGGCGTTGAAAAGCGGCCCAAGGCCATCGGAGGCCTGCGTCGAGGAGGGAGCGGAAACCCAGAGCTTGCGGAAGAGCGAATTGCCGAGCCTGAAATTCTGCTCTTCCTCGAAGGGGATGTTGGCCGAAATATGCGAGAAGCTGTCTTCGGTGACCGGGTCGATCGAAGTCGTAGCACCCGCCTGCATCGCTTCGTATTGCTCGGCCTTCGAAAAATCCTTGGTCGGCCGCGTCACGTCGGCGACGCGCTTGAGATCGGCTTCGGAAAGGTCGATGCGTTTCGCCGGCAGATCGAAACCGGCGGCAAGTGCTGCGGAAAAACCGGCAAGCGTGGCGCAGAGCACTGCGCTGGCGATCAATCGGCGGGCCGGGGCATGCGACATTTCAGGGTTCGGGCCGCTCCGTTATCGAAGCGGCCCGCCTTTTTGCTTATTTGAAGACGGCGTTAGGATTATCCAAGCTGTCGGAACCTTCAAGCTGAACCGTGCCGAGATCGAGTGCGGCAATAACGCGCTGCACCGATTTCGTCTGGTCGATCAGCCCGGCGATGGCGGCCTGGACGACGGCATTGCCTTCCTTGTTGCCCTCACCGATCATCTGGTCGTATTTCTCGACCGTCTCGCCGCGCTTTGCCATGGCATTCATCGCATCGAGCGTCTTGTTGAGCTTGTCTTCCATCTCGGCGTCGAGCGCCTTGTCCTTGGCGGCCACTAGATCGTGCAGCGATGGACCGCTGAGCTTGGTGCCGTCGACCCGGGTATAGTTGCCGGTATAGGCGGCGGCGATGCCGATCGCGTCGTTCAGATGCGAGTTGTAGGTATTGTCCGAGAAGCAATCATGCTCTTCTTCCGGATCGTGCAGCAGCAGGCCGAGTTTCATGCGCTCGCCGGCCAGCTCGCCGTAGGAAAGCGAACCCATGCCCGTCAGGATCGCGACGAGACCGGCCTTCGGGTCGGCTTCGACATTCTTCGTCGCAGCGCCGTCCGCCTTCCAGTTGTCGGTCATTTCCTGCAGGTCGGACACCAGCAGGGTGGAGGCGGATTTCAGATATTCGGCGCGGCGGTCGCAATTGCCGTGCGTGCAGTTCTTCAGGTCGTAATCCGTTGCCGGGCGGTTGCCCGCGCCAGGTCTCGTGCCGTTCAGATCCTGGCCCCAGAGCAGGAATTCGATGGCGTGGTAGCCGGTCGCGACATTGGCATCGATGCCGCCGGCCCCGGCGAGCGTGCCGGAGAGGAATTCCGGCGTCAGCTTGGAAGCGTCGACATCCTTGCCGTCGATCTTGATCGTCTTGTTAGCAATGACATTTGCCACATAGAGCGAATTTTCCTCGCTCTCGCTGCCATAGGAGGGATCGACATAATCGATCAGGCCTTCATCGAGCGGCCATGAGTTGACCTCGCCTTCCCAGTCGTCGACAATCGGATTGCCGAAGCGATAGACTTCCGTCTGCTGATAGGGAACGCGCGCCTTGATCCAGGCGTCCCGGGCTCCCTTCAGCGTCGCGTCGGTCGGCGCCTTCAGGAAAGCGTCGATTGCGGTATCGAGCGCCTTTGCGGTCGTCAGCGAGTCTTCGTATTTCGCATGTCCGACGTCGGCATAGTGTTTGACCACGGCGGCAGCATCGGTCTCGGCATGGGCGGGCAGGGCGAGCAGGGCGGCGGGGGCAATCGCTAGCACGGCTGCGCGGAATGTGTTGAGCTTCATGATCCTCTCCTGTGACGGATATTCCGTCTAGCGCATCGGCCCGAAAATCGGCATCGATTTTCGGAAAGCACGATGCGCCGATTCAAACTGTTACAGCGTCCTTTGCGCGTCTGATAAGACGCGCGGCGCTGTAATCGGGCTCCGTCTCTTCGCCCAAAAGCAAACTTGTGTCAAACACTCTAGTTTGGAATGATTGTAAGATTGGATAGCCGCCGCAGGCACGCTCTTCCAAGCGCATCTGCTTGAAAAAGCGGCAGCAACCGCCCTCAGCCCTTCCGCTGCATGCGGCAGAAGAAGAAGCCGTCCGTATCGGTGGAGGCGGGCGTCAGCGTCACCGTCAGGCCGTCGGAAGAGTGCGGACGTGAGACGTCTTTCCCGAAGAGCGCATCCCAGGCGGGCAGGGCGCTGACGATCTGGAAATCAGGATGGCCAGCCGTAAAGCGGCGCACCTGTTCCTCGTTTTCCTGGGGCAGCACCGAGCAGGTGACGTAGATCAGCTCGCCGCCTGGCTTGACGAAGCCACTTGCCTGCGTCAGCGCATCCTGCTGCTGGGCGGTGCGTTCGTCGAGGTTCTTTGCCGTCAGCCGCCATTTCGTATCGGGGCGGCGGCGCCATGTGCCGGTGCCGGTGCAGGGCGCGTCGACCAGCACCTTGTCGCAGCGCCCGGCAAGGCTGGAAAGCGCCCTAGCGTCGTCATGCACCTGGACATTGCGCGTGCCCGCCCGCTTCAGCCGCTCGATGATCGGCGCCAGCCGTTTGCGGTCGGCGTCATAGGCGTGAACCTGCCCCTTGTTCTGCATGGCGGCCGCCATGGCGAGCGTCTTGCCGCCGCCGCCGGCGCAATAGTCGAGAACCTGGTCGCCCTCATGGGCGAGCACCAGGTCGGCGACGATCTGCGATCCTTCGTCCTGAACTTCGAACCAGCCCTTTTGGAACGAAAGCTCGGCTGTCACGTTGGGTAGACGCGAAGCGCCTTCGCCGGCGGCAATCCGGATGCCGTAGCGAGCGATCTTCGCCGCCTGCGCGCCGGCTCGTTCGAGCGCCTTGACGGCCTTGTCGCGGGAGGACTTCAGGATGTTGGCGCGCAGATCGAGCGTCGGGCGGGCAGCAAGCGCCTGTGCCTCGGCGAGCCAGCTGGCGCCGAAGGCTTGTTCGAAGGAGGATTGGACCCATTCGGGGATATCACCGCGGATATGCGGCGGCGCATCGTCGAGCGAGCGGCTGGCAAATGCCGCAGCGGCATCGGCGTTCAGCGGCGCCGGCGCAAATTTGTCGTCCGCCAGTTCGGCGGCAAGGCTGTCGGGTGTGAAACCCCATTGGCGGAACATGACGGCATGGGCAATGGCTGCAGCGCTGTCGTCATCCATCAGCCAGGCATGGGAAAGCCGCATGCGCAGGGCGTCATAGACGATGTTGCCGATTGCGGCACGATCGCCGGAGCCCGCGAAACGATGCGCGAGGCCCCAGTCCTTCAGCGCGTCGGCGACGGGCCGCTTGCGGGCATCGATATCCGCGAGCACAGAAATCGCCCCTTCGAGGCGGCCGCCCAGACGCATTCAAAGTCTCCTAATTGCCATGGCCTGCGACCGATCCGCACGGGCGCGACAGGCGCGGGGCGGAATGTTCACAAGTCTCAACCGCGTGGTAACCGCGATTGACGGCAAGAGCAAGCGCCGCTAACGGCGCAGCTGGTTGTCCGGCAGTACGCCTTAGCTGATTACCTGGTAGCAGACCTTCGCCGTGCCGGAGCTCACCATGCCGATATTCTGGGCGGCGGCGCGCGACAGGTCGAGCACCCGGCCGCGGATGAACGGACCGCGATCGTTAATGCGAACGACGACGGTGCGGCCATTGTTGCGGTTGGTGACCTTCACCTTGGTGCCGAACGCAAGCGAACGATGTGCGGCAGTCAAGACGGCAGGGTTCATACGTTCCCCGGAAGCAGTTTTGGAGTGAAGTGCGTACCATGAAGCACCGCCGCAACCATCTCCAGCAAAACTCTCCGCCGGAAGCACGGAAGAGCAGGCTGCAATAGTTACGGCAGCGATAATAGAACGACGTATTTTCTTCAAAACAGAGTATCCCTCAACTATTGAACGCAACGCCTCAACAGGCGGCGGGGCTTAAATCTGTGAAAAAGTGGCGAAAAAGTGCCGCGGTTGATCACGGAATATTACAATCTGTAACATTCGTGAGCGCGACGGGGGAATTTCGGAAACGGGCGGCGATCACTGCGACAGAAAAAACACAATGAAATCAGTTAAAATCCGAACGAATTTTTCAGAAGAATGGTTAACATCCCGGCGTTCACAAAAATCGCAAAAATTTTTTTCCGACTTTGCCATATTTGCTGCCACATTTGCGCAAATTTAAAGGCCGTTAACTATAATAAAGGGCGAAAATCGTCCCGCCAAATGCGGAAAGTAGGAATTTCCTACTCATTTTGGGCGATGACGTCGGTCACATCGAGCAGCCGGTTCTAACCCCGCCAACGTCCGTCCTGCCACAATTGCGCAAGCGACATCGGATAGTTCGGGAAGGAGAATTCGAAGCCGGCGGCCTTCAGTTTCGCATTCGAAACCCGTTTGTTCTCGCCGTAGAAGGAGCGCGCCATCGGTGACAGTTCGGCGGTTTCGAAGGCCTGCTCCGGTGGCGGTTCGACGCCCATCAGCCGCGCCGCCTCGACGATCACATCCTGCGGCGGGCCGGGCCGGTCATCGGTGACATTATAGATGCCGCCGAGGCCACCATCCGACAGGAAGCGGGCCGCCGCACCGATATCCTCGACGCGGATACGGTTGAACACCTGGTCCTTCTTGATCAGCCGTCGGGCCGTGCCCTTGTCCAGATTGCAGAAGGCATTGCGTCCCGGCCCATAGATGCCGGCAAGCCGGAGCACCGCCGCCGGCACGCCGCGCTCCCGGCCCATCGCCAGCCAGCCCTCTTCCGCCTCGAGCCGCTCCTTCGACCGCCCGGAAACCGGAACACACGGGGTTTCCTCGTTGATCCAGGCGCCCTTGTGATCGCCATAGACGCCGACCGTGGAGAGATAGCCGATCCATTCGAGCCTGGGCGGCAGGCTTGCGCCGCCTTCGCCGAGCAGCCGCAGCAGCGGGTCACCCTTCCCCGGCGCGATCGACTGCACGAGATGGGTGACGCTCTCCAGGGCTCGGCGCAACTGGTCGTCCAGGGTCTCGCCATCGAAAAGGAAGGCTTCGACGCCGTTTTGCCGGAGCGCCTCCACCTTGTCGGCCGAGCGCGTGGTGCCGGAAATGCGCACGCCGTTGCCGGCGAAGGCCTTGGCGATCGCCGTGCCGGAATAACCGCAGCCAAAGATCATCACATGCATCAGCTCACTCCCGCCAGCCGCCATTCGTTCAGCACGTCGTCGTCACTCTCGTCTGCCCTTCGTGTGGCAAAACCCGTAAATTCGCCAGCCTCCATCAGCCGCGACAGCGCCCAGACCGCCATCCCGCGCACCACCGGCGAGGCATCGTCGGCGAGTAAACGACATTGCCCGACCAGCGCCGTCTCGCCGGAATTGCCGGCGGCGATCAGCACATTGCGGATAAAGCGGTCGCGGCCGATCCGCTTCACCGGCGAGCCGCTGAAGAAGATGCGGAAGCCGGCATCGTCGAGCGTCAGCAGAAAGGCGATCGTCGGCTCGCGCAGATCTTCCCGTGCCTTCAGCTTCATCTCGGAAGCGGACCTTGCGAACTTGTTCCAGGGGCAGGCGGCCAGACAGTCGTCGCAGCCATAGATGCGATTGCCGATCAGCGGCCGCAGATCGGGGTCGATCGGCCCCTTGTGCTCGATGGTGAGATAGGAGATGCAGCGCCGCGCATCGATCTGGTAAGGCGCCGGGAAGGCGGCCGTCGGGCAGACGTCGAGACAAGCGCGGCAGGAGCCGCAATGATCGGTCTCCGCAGCATCGACGGCAAGATCCGCCGTGGTGAACATCGTGCCGAGAAACAGCCACGAACCGTGTATGCGGCTGACGAGGTTGGTGTGTTTGCCCTGCCAGCCGAGGCCGGCTGCCGCCGCCAGCGGCTTTTCCATCACAGGCGCGGTATCGACGAACACCTTCACATCGGCGCCGGCGCGTGCCGCAAAGCGCGTGGCGATCTCCTTCAGCCGGCCCTTGATGATGTCGTGATAATCGCGGTTGCGCGCATAGACGGAGATCGCCGCTCTGTCCGGCTTGTCGAGAATGCCGCGCGGATCTTCCTCCGGGGTGTAATTGAGGCCGAAGACGACGACGGAGCGCACCTCGCTCCAGAGTGTCAGCGGATCGCCGCGCCGTTCGCGCGTCTCCGCCATCCACGCCATCGTCCCGTGCCACCCGGCATCGATGAACTCGCCAAGGCGCTCCTTCGCTTGCGGGATCGCGTCGGGCCGCGTGATGCGACAGAGATCGAAGCCCTTGGCGGCGGATTCCGCCCGCACCAACGCGGTCAAATTGTCGCGGCGGCGGCGCTCTTTGTCATCTCTATCAGCTTCGGGCATGAAGAGCCCTCGTCAGAAATCCAGGTCGGCATAGTGCGAAACCGGCGTCAGCCCGCGCACCCGTTCTGTCAGCATCGGCCGGAAGGAGGGACGCGACTTCAGCCGCTGGTACCAGTCCTTGACGAGGGGCGCATCCGCCCAGTCGATCTCGCCGAGATAGTCGAGGATCGAAATCGAGGCCGCGGCGGCAAGGTCGGCATAACTCATCCGCTCGCCAGCCAGCCACTGGCGCGAGCCGGCAAGCCAGGTGAGATAGCGCATATGCTGGCGAATATTCGCGCGGGCCGTGCGCAAAACCTTCGAATCTGGCGCTCCGCCGCCCTGATCGGCGGTCATCTGCAACTTGTAGACACGCTCGCGAGCGAGCGGCTTGGTCACGTCGTTTTCCATCTTCTGCATGAACCATTCGCTCAGCCGGCGGATTTCCGCCCGCTGGAACGGGTCCTCGGCGAGCAGCCGCCGATCGCGTTTCAACACGCCGTGCGTCTCGTCCAGGTACTCGGAAATGACGGTCGCGCCGCAGAGCGCCCGCATGCTGTCGTCGACATAGACCGGCAGCGTGCCGGCCGGGTTGAGCGCCAGGAAATCCCGGCGCTTCTCCCATGTCTGCTCCTCGATCAGATCGGCCTGATAGCCGTATTCGGCCAGGATCAGCCGGACGAAGCGGGATGCGGATGACATGGGATGATGATAAAGCGTGGGCATCGATACTCGGGCTTTATGATTGCTGTTACAGGACTGTGTGGCAGCTCGGTTATAGCGCCCTAGTCATGACTCATTGGTTGAAGCTATAGGAGTTTGGCCCGGCCAATACAAGCGAATCGGCTTTCACGCCAACTGACGAAAGACAAAACACGCTTCTTGCGTATGAGGATAGCGGCCGCGCCTGATCGGCTGAAGCTAGGCTCAAGCGCGGCTCAAGTCTGACCGACCTTTAAACCGGAGACAATTTATGGACTATATCAATGCTGCCATTCTCGGTGTCATCGAGGGGATCACCGAGTTTCTGCCGATCTCGAGCACCGGCCATCTCATCATTGCGGAGCAATGGCTCGGCCACCGGTCGGACATGTTCAACATCGTCATTCAGGCGGGTGCTATCCTCGCCGTCACCATCATTTATTGGCGTCGCCTGCTGGATCTGCTGCTGGGCTGGCGGGTGCCGGAGAACCGCGATTACGCCGCCAAGCTGATCGCCGCCTTCCTCATCACCGCAATTCTCGGACTTATCGTCAAGAAGCTCGGCTTTGAACTGCCGGAGACCGCAACGCCGATCGCCTGGGCGCTTATCATCGGCGGTATCTGGATGATCTTCGCCGAATGGGCCGCGGCGCGCAAAGCCCCCCATAAGGAGATCACCTGGCTTGTCGCCATCCTGGTCGGCATCGCCCAGATCGTTGCGGGCGTCTTCCCGGGAACCTCGCGCTCCGGCGCCACGATTTTCGTCGCCATGCTGGCCGGCACCGGCAACCGCGCCGCTGCGACCGAATTCGCCTTTCTCGTCGGTATCCCCACCATGTATGCCGCGAGCGGCTATGAATTGCTGAAGACTTTCAAGGATGGCGGCGCGGCAAACGAGGACTGGACGGCGCTCGGCATCGCCTTCGTTGTTTCCACGGTCGTCGCATTCGTCGCCGTCAAATGGCTGCTGGCCTATATCAGAAGCAACCGCTTCACGCTGTTTGCCGTCTACCGCATCATTCTCGGTGTCTTGCTGCTTGGCATGGCGGCAACCGGCCTGATCGCCTGAGACATTCCTAAAAACGCATTGCATTCGCGCGATCTCCAGGCGCGAATGCAAATGCCCCGGCGCGCTTGGCCATCAAGCCCCCGATTTCCGGAAGCAGCCGATTTTTCAGATAGCAATGTTGAAAGAGTAGAGGCCCGCTGCTTTTAAAGCCGGCAAGACCGAGCGTTTATTGGGAACGTCCTGCTTCAGACGCTCCGGCCGCTGCTTGTCTTTGTGAGGCCGGCATCGAGGCGCGGCCTTTTCGTCAATGGCTGATCGAAGCCGTCGAGCAAGGATCGACGCCGTAGGCCGGCGAGCAATCACCCTTTATCGCCGCGACAGAACCTGGCGCCACAAAGGAGCCTGCCAGGATAATTAGCGCCGCACACGCAAAAAGGAGCGCGATTGACTTGCCCATCGAGAATTGCCTTTCACAGTGATTGCCGTACGCGATCCCAGGCGTTGAGTCCGTCGGAAGACGCGCGGGTTTGGTAGTCAGTGGAATGGCAAATAGCAATAAACGTTCCTGCTAAATTTGGCGTTAATTCCACAAAATTCCCGATGCGTCTTTTATGCAACTGCACTTGGTATGGCCGGCACAACACCATTTCAAACTTGTGCCAGCTTTGCTTGAGCCGGCAAAGCAAAACGCCGTCCGCGTTATGCGCGAACGGCGTCGTTCCGAAGGTTCAAAAAATTGGTCAGGCGGCCTTGCCAGTGCCCGTGTACTGGCCATGCGGCCGATAATGCACGAGATAGGAGTCGAGCACCGACGCTGCCATGGTCGGCGTGATGCCGAGGCCCTGCAGGGTGCGGCTCTCCGCCTCGGCTGCTGCGGAGACGATGTTGTCGTATCTCAGCATGCGAACCTGGTCCGGGGTGATCGGCGGCGTCACGAAGGGGATCAGCGAAGCGATGCTGCCGATCAGCGAAGCGACGCTGAAGGGCAGGGAGACCAGCGGGTTCTTGCGGCACGTCACCTTCAGCATTGTCTCGAGACATTCGCGGAAGCTCAAGACCTCAGGCCCGCCAAGCTCATAGATCTTGCCGCCTGCGACTTTGCCATCGACGGCGCGGGCAACGGCCTCGGCGATATCCTCGACATAGACCGGCTGGAATTTCGTCTTGCCGCCGCCGACCAAGGGCAGGACGGGCGACATACGGGCCATATCGGCAAACTTGTTGAAGAAGCTGTCCTCCGGTCCGAAGACGATCGACGGACGCAAGATCACCGCATCCGGCTTGATGGAGAGGATGGCGGTTTCGGCACGGCCCTTGGTGCGGCCATAACCTGAATCCGAATTCACATTGGCGCCGATCGCCGAAATATGGGTCAGCGTGGCGCCTGCGCCGCGCGCCGCTTCGGCAACCGCGCGGGCGCCGAATTCCTGCACGGCGTCGAAGGTGTTGCGGCCGGTCTCGTGCAGAATGCCGACGCAATTGACGACGTGGCTCGCACCGTCGACGGCGCGGTCGATCGAACTGCGATAGCGAAGGTTCGCCTGTACGAAGGAGATCTGGCCGACATTGCCGAGCGGCTGCAGGAAATTGGCGAGATCGGGACGGCGCACGGCGACGCGGATATTATAACCGCGCTTGGCGAGTGCCCGGACCACGTGCCTGCCCACAAAGCCGGACCCTCCGAATACGGTGACGAGCGGCGGCAGGTTGGCAAGGGTCATGGCAGGCTCCTCGAAAGGCTTGGCGGGATGCTGTATCGGCTCCGTCTTAGCCCAATCCCGGCGCGACGGGAAGGCCTATCGCGCCCTCAGTTTTTGCGGATTCGAGCCGGGTCAGACGCCCTCGACGACGACCATTTCCGCATCCGCCACTTCCTGACGGATTTTCGCGGCGATCTGGTATTCCGGCGAATTATAGCAGTCGACCGCATGCTGCAGCGAGGGGAATTCGATCACCACGTTGCGCACCCGCGCCTTGCCCTCGAGTTCGGTGAAGGCGCCGCCGCGCGCCAGGAAATTCGCGCCGTATTTTTCGAAGGCCGGCTTGGCCGCCGCCACGTAATCCATGTAGCGCTCGGCATCGCGAACATCGACGCGGGCGATCCAGTATCCCTTGGCCATGATCTTCTCCCTTTTGTGTTGGGTTCTGTCAGCGGTTTGCCGGCCAGAGCGCGCCGACCATTTCGTTGAGGACGGCGCGG
Source organism: Rhizobium sp. NZLR8 (assembly GCF_019685025.1). NCBI lineage: Bacteria > Pseudomonadati > Pseudomonadota > Alphaproteobacteria > Hyphomicrobiales > Rhizobiaceae > Rhizobium > Rhizobium sp. NZLR8. Next base: position 758,604 of record NZ_JABDVY010000001.1, read on the forward strand.
GCCGCTTGCCGGGGATCGGGCGCCTTGACGATCGGCCGGGCAACGACGAGATGCGTCGCCCCCGCCTTCAGCGCGTCGAACGGCGTCATCACCCGCTTCTGGTCGCCATGGTCGCTGCCGGTCGGTCGAATGCCGGGGGTGACGATTGCCATGTCGGGCCCGACGATCTCGCGCACCTCGGCCGCCTCCGCCGCTGAGCAGACGATGCCGCCCATGCCGGCAACTCGCGCCTGTCCGGCGCGGCGCAGCACCAGGCTGTGCGGATCTTGGCTATAGCCGGCATCGGCAAGGTCGTCGGCATCCATCGAGGTCAGCACGGTGACGCCGAGCAGGCAGAGGCTGGAACCGGCCGCTGCCTCGACTGCCGCCTTCATCGCCTTCGGATAGGCGTGCAGCGTCAGCATCGACATGCCCATCTTGGCGATGTTCTCGACGCCTGACGCAACCGTGTTGTCGATGTCGAGCAGCTTCATGTCGAGAAAGACCTTCTTGCCGCTTGCGGCAAGGTCGCGGGCAAATTCGAGGCCGCCGGCAAAGACCAGCTGATAGCCGATCTTATAGAAGACAATGTCGTCGCCGAGCGTTGAAACCAGTCTTTCCGCCTCGTCGATCGTTGGAACATCCAGGCCGACGATCAACCGCTCGCGTGCGTCCATCTGAAGTCACCCCTGCCAGTCTTCGATGGGTGTCCAGTCGCATGATAGGAGCCGATCCGCAAGGCCGAAAGCATAGAGATTGCCACCGCCGCCCGGCTGGTCGCGGTCGCGGCCGATCGGCTTGCCCGCCAGATGGCATTTGAGCAGCGTGCCGACGCCGCCATGGCCGACGAAGGCGATCGGCGCTGTCGCATCATGTGTGGCAAGAACGCTCTTCACCGCCTCGACGATGCGGCGCTGCGCATCGACGGCGCGTTCCCAGCCTTTGAAGCTCTCTTCCGGATGGGCGAAGAACCAGTTGGCCGCCTCTTCGAATTGCGGCGGCGGTAGGAAGCCGGTGGCCGAACGGTCGTTCTCGTGCATGCCGTGGACGATCTCGATCGTCACGCCGGCGGCTTCTGCCAGAATTTCGGCTGTCTCGATCGCCTTCGTCTCGTCGCTGGAGACGATGCGCCGCAACTGCCGCGCCCAGATGCTCTCCGCTGCCTTGCGGGCGCGCACCGCGCCGACATCGGAAAGCCCCCATTTCGGCACCGGCACGTTGGCGTCGATCCGGACCTGCGGATGGGTGATGTAGAGCCCGAACATCTCAGCCGCGCCGATAGATCCAGAGCTGCGCCGGCGGAATGTTGCGCATGACGAAGTCGAAATGCTGAATATGGTAGCGGTCGGGATTGGCGGCGATCGGCGAGATCGCACCATAGGAAATCTGCACCACCGGCCGGCCCGGAGGCAGGCGGTCGAGCAGGCTTTCGAGCAGCGACACCCGCATCGCCATCGGGAAGTTCAGAAGCGGAATGCACGAGATGACGCAATCGAACGTGCGGTCGCCGAATTCGCCGAGCGTTGCCTGAAGATCGAAGGCATCGCCGTTGATGAAGTGTACGCCGGGATAGGCGCGCTGCAGATGCTGGTGGAAATCCGTCGAATATTCGATCGCGACCAGATTGTCCGGCTTCACACCGCGGCCGAGGATAGCCTTGGTGATGGCGCCCGTGCCCGGTCCGAGTTCGAGCACCGGCAGGCCGGAATGCATGTCGATGACGCTTGCCATGCGCTTGGCGGTAATCGAGGAGGTCGGCACGATCGAGCCCACCGTCTTCGGCCCCTGCATCATGCCCCGGAAGAAACGGATTTCCTCATCGAATCTCTTCCCGAGGTGTTCCTTCACCTTGACTCGTAAGCGCATTCTCCACCCATCCGCACGTTGATCGAATGCCTTAATATGCCGGTTGTCGCTCGCGGGACAAGGATTTTCGCAACAAGGACATCGGCATCAACAGCTCATGCGGCTTTCGGCGCCGAACGCGGCATGAGATCGGCAAGCCTTTCGCTCAGATGATCGGCGTCGATGGGCGCGCGCAGCTTCTTGTCGGTATTGTCGAAATAGAGATAGACGTCGCGGACCGTGTTGCGCGGCGTAAGCGGCGCCAGCACCCGCGTCGCATTTTCCGGTTCTCCGCCGGTTGCCCAGGAGCGGATCCGGTCTGCCCAGAGGTCGAGGGCCTCGTCCTCGTAGCCGCTGACATAGAGCTGTTCGGAGCCATGCAGGCGGCAATAGATGAAATCGGCGGTGACATCCATCAGCAGCGGCCATTCCACCGTGTCGGCGCAGACGAGCGCGACGTTGTGGCGTCTAAGCATCTCGATGAAGGCGGCAGAGCGGAAGCTGTCGTGGCGGATTTCAAGCGCGTGGCGGATCGGCTGATCGCCATCGCTTCGAAGCCAGGCCCTTCCCTTGACATGCCCGTCATGCCGCTTGGCAAGTGCTGTCGCCGCATCGCGGTCCTGCGGCAGCAGCGCCAGGAAGTTTTCGAAAAGATCGGCATCGAAGGCCATGGTGGGTGGAAATTGCCAGAGGATCGGCCCAAGCTTCGGGCCGAGCCGCAACAGGCCGGAGGCAAGGAAATTGGCGAGCGCCGTCTCGATCTCGCGCAGCCGCAGCATATGGGTAATGAAGCGCGGCCCCTTGACCGCGAAGACGAAATCATCCGGTGTTTCATCGCGCCAGCGGCCGAAGCTTTCGGAACGCTGCAGACTGTAGAAAGTGCCGTTGATCTCGATCGACGGGAAGTGTCGGGCGGCGTAGGAGAGCTCCTGCTTCTGCGGCAGATCCTCCGGGTAGAATTGGCCGCGCCAGGGCGCATAGGTCCAGCCGGATACGCCGATGCGCACCGTTCCCGTGTTTGTCATCATCGGATTCTCCGCTTCGACAGGAGGAAAAACGGAGACGGGAGGCCTTCGTTCCCGTCAGACGCGCATCGGCATCAGCACGTAGAGCGCATCGTCGCCCGCCGTATCGCGGATCAGCGTCGGCGAGCCGGCATCGGCCAGCAGGAAGATCGCCTCTTCGCCGGAAAGTTGCGCGGTAATGTCGAGCAGGTATTTGGCATTGAAGCCGATTTCCATCGCATCCGTGTCGTAGCCGACGGCGACTTCCTCGGTCGCACTGCCGGAATCCGGATTGTTGACGGTCAGCGTCAACTGCCCCTCGGAAAGCGCCAGCTTCACGGCGCGGCCGCGTTCGGACGAGATGGTCGAGACGCGGTCGACGGCCTGGGCGAAGGTCGTGCAGTCGACGCGCATTTCCTTGTCGTTGCCCGTCGGGATGACCCGCTGGTAGTCCGGGAAGGTGCCGTCGATCAGTTTTGAGGTCATGACGATCGAGCCGATTGTCAGGCGGATCTTGGCGTCGGAGACCTCGACGGTCACCATCACTTCAGGATTGTCGACCAGCTTCTGCAGTTCGCCGACCGTCTTGCGCGGAATGATGATGCCGGGCATGCCTTCGGAGCCGGAGGGCGCATCGACATCGGCGCGCGCCAGCCGGTGGCCGTCGGTGGCGACCGCCCTGAGCTTCAGGTCGCCCTTGCTCTCGATCGTATGGAAGAAAATGCCGTTGAGATAATAGCGGGTCTCCTCAGTCGAGATCGCGAATTGCGTGCGGTCGATCAGCATTTTCAGATCGGCCGCCTTCAGCTTGAAGGAATGCGTGAAGGTGCCGGCGGTCAGATCCGGGAAGTCCGATTGCGGCAGGCACTGCAGCGAGAATTTCGAGCGGCCGGACTGCACGGTCATCGAGCCGCCGTCGGCGCTGGTCGCCAGCAGCACTTCCGATCCGTCGGAAAGTTTGCGCACGATATCGTAGAGAAGATGGGCGGGAACGGTGGTGGCGCCGGCCTGCTCGACGCTTGCCGGCGTCGCCTCGGTAATCTCGAGGTCGAGGTCGGTCGCCTTCATGTCAAGGTTCTGGCCATCGGCCTTCAGCAATACGTTGGACAGGATCGGGATCGTGTTGCGACGTTCGACCACGCGGTGCACGTGGTTCAGCGATTTCAACAGGTTTGACCGCTCAATAGTAATACGCATGGGATGCTACCGCTTTCGACCGTGACTGTCCGGGCGCATCGAGCACCCGAAGAATGCTTTCCCGGCCTGGGCCGGGGGAGTGGACGGGCAAAATGGCAGACTTCAGCATCGGTTTGCAAGAGGCATGCAGGGCCAGGCGCCTGCATTTGCGGTTTTCCAGCGCAATGCGCACAGAAATCCGAACCCTTGCCGAAGCTGCGCCGCTCGCCCATAAAGGCGCGATGACGGCGGGACGAAAGCAAATGGCATGAATGAGGAAACGACAGAGCAGACCGCCAACCGGCGAAGCTTCCGCCTGCACAATCTGGCGGTGCCGGCGCGGCCGCTGGAACCGGCGCTTTATCTGGTCGCCACGCCGATCGGCAATCTCGGCGACATCACCCTGCGCGCGCTGGAAACGCTGGCCGGCGCCGATGTGCTTGCCTGCGAGGATACGCGCGTCACCCGCGTTCTGCTTGACCGCTATGGCATCCAGAACCGTCCCTTCGCCTATCACGAATACAATGCCGATGAGGCCGGCCCGCGGCTCATCCAGGCGCTGGAGGCCGGCCGCTCGGTGGCGCTGGTGTCGGATGCCGGCACGCCGCTGGTCTCCGACCCGGGCTATCGGCTGGCGCAGCAGGCGATCACGGCAGGTCACCGCGTCATCCCCATTCCCGGCGCCTCGGCACCGCTTGCAGCCCTTGTCGGCTCCGGCCTGCCGAACGATGCCTTTTTGTTTGCCGGTTTCCTGCCGGTCAAGGACAAGGCCCGCCGCGATCGTCTTGGCGAATTAGCCGCAGCCCCGGCAACGCTGATCTTCTTTGAATCGCCGCACCGTATCGGCGCCACGCTTCTGGCCGCCGCCGATGTGCTGGGCAGCACCCGGCCTGCCTCCGTCTGCCGTGAACTGACCAAGACCTATGAGGAATTCCGCCGCGGCACGCTTGGTGAGCTTGCCGCGCATTATCAGCAGGTGGAAAACGTCAAGGGCGAGATCGTCCTCGTCGTCGGCCCGCCCGAGCCTGTGGAAACGCCGGAGGCCGATGTCGAAGCCGTGCTGGCCGATCTCGTCAAGACCATGCCGACGGCCAAGGCGGCGACCGAGGCGGCCCGTCTCACTGGCCTGCCGCGCAAGGTGCTCTACCAGCGCCTGCTGGAGCTGAAGGGCGCCGATGGGCGATAACGACCTCACCGCCATAAGAAGAAAAGCGCTGCGCCGGGGGCTGATGTCGGAATATGTCGCCGCTCTCTTTCTGATGCTGAAGGGTTACCGCATCCTGGCGCTGCGCCACCGCACCCGGTTCGGCGAGATCGACATTATCGCCCGCAAAGGCGATCTCGCTGTCTTCGTCGAGGTCAAGGCCCGCCATGGCGAAGCCGCAGCCGTCGACGCCGTCTCTGTCTCTGCCCAAAAACGGATACGAGCGGCAAGCGATCTCTGGCTCGCCCGCCAGGCGGATCAGGCCCGTCTTTCCCAGCGCTATGATATCGTCGCGGTCACGCCCGGCCGGCTGCCGCGGCACTTTCAAGACGCTTTCTAATGCATGTCGCCCGGAAGTGTGCAGCGGTTCCGGGACAACGACATGCATAAAAACAAAGGGCTTTAGCCCGCCTTTCAAGATCGCCGTCCCAATCGTTAAACTTTTAGTCCCCGCGTGAACCAGGTTCTTACGACTCTCTGCTACCCCCTCGGTAGGGATAACAATTGGGGGTTGTTCATGGCCTGGAAGCTGATGCTTGCAAGTGCGGTCGCCATGGCGGCGCGCTCGGTGCCTTATGCCGTGGCGAAGCCGGCGGGGAAATCTTTCGTCGCGCATGCAAGCGACCTGCTGCCGCTGAAGCCTTCGCCGATCAATCCGGACTGGATCGTCAGCGGCAATCCGCAGGCCCGCACCGCCGAACATTCGCGCGGCCATGACGAGGCCTCGCTGACGGCGATCTGGGACTGCACCGCCGGCGAATTCCGCTGGTATTTCGGTTGGGACGAGACCGTGATGATCCTCGAAGGCGAGGTCCATATCACCGCCGAGGACGGCACCGAACGAACGCTTTGCGCCGGCGACGTCGCGTTTTTTGCCGGCGGCACCTGGGCGAGCTGGCGGATCGACAACTATGTCCGCAAGGTCGCCTTCCTGCGCAAGCCGTTTCCGAAACCCTTGGCGATCGCCTATCGCCTCCGCAACATGCTGCGCAATAGCGGCAACCAGGGCATCGCTGCCTGAGCAGGGCCGCCGGGTGTGCGTTAATCCGGCTGGGGCGGGGCGGTGGTTTCCCCGTTTAGAACCTCGCATGCAAACAGGATCGGATTGTCGAGTTCGGGCGCGGTCTGCTTGTTCAAAAGAACGGCCACCGCAGCCGCGGCCACGTCTTGAATCGGCTGCTTTACCGTCGTCAGCCGCGGCGTCGTCATGCTGGCGAGCGGGATACCGTCGAAGCCCATGATGGAAAGGGCGGCAGGGACCGGGATTCCCAGGTCATGCGCGGCCCGCATGCAGCCGATTGCCTGCTGGTCCGAACTTGCAAAGATCGCCGTCGGCCGCTCGTTGCGGGCCCGGGCCAGAAGGTAATTCCCCGCCGAACGACCGCTCTCATAGTCGAAAGCCGCCTCGGCAATCAGGGGCGGCCCTGCCGTTTTTGCGCCGCCGTCCATCTGCTCCAATGCGTCGAGATAACCCATGAGGCGGTCATTGGCGGGGACGGAATGCCCAGGCCCTGAGATGAAGCCGATGCGGCGATGCCCAAGCTTGACAAGATGCTCGACGCCAAGGCGAACGCCATTGCGGTGATCGGCGGCAATGCCGGAATATCCTGGCATCAGACGGTCGACGACGACGATCGGCAATCCCTTCGGCAGCTTGATCGTATGGAAATCATTGCTCGGAACGAGGATGATGCCGTCGACCTTACGGCTCGTCAGCTGCTGGATGCGATCGGCTTCCTTGGCGGCATGATCAAGGGAGGTCATGACGATGATATTGTAGCCGTGATTGGCCGCCGCTTGTTCCGCCGATTGCACGAGTTCCGAGAAGAACGGATTGGTCAGATCCGGAATGACGATGCCGATCAGGCGGCTGACCTTGCTGCGCATGCTTCGCGCCGACGGGTCGGGCATATAGCCGAGGTCTTTGATGATCCCGGTGACGCGTGCCCGCAACTCCTTGGTCACCGAGGGATGGTCGTTCAAAACCCTCGAAACGGTGCCGGTGGAAACTCCCGCAAGCGTGGCAACCTCTCTAATCCCGACCTTTGACATGACAGAAACAGTTGCCCTTCATCTTTGCCTTCGCAAGACGCCCGAGGGCGCATGACTGCGGCTTCCAGCTAATGGTCTTTTCCGCCCCAGTCAAAGGGCTGCGCGTCACTCATCATGGCCGTCTCTCATAGCATGAAGGCAGTGCATCACTCAATGGAACCGGTTCATCATACACGTCACTAAAGGGAAGAAAATTGCCGCTTCTTTGAGCTGCTTGCCTCATCAAAGTCATCTTGACAATTCCTAGGGGCGTGTTACCCAGTGCGTGTTGGAAACGGTTCATTTGCCGCGGGCAACTCAGATGGAGCTGAGCCCAGAGCCGTTCGGGAGGAAAAAATGTCCAATTCTAAGCGTGAATCCGTCTTGATCAATGCACCGCGCCGTGCGGCCCTGAAGCTCGGCCTCGCCGGCACATTGGTGCTGGCGCTGTCCTGCAGCGTGTCGCCTGCCTTTGCGGCCGAGAAGCCGAAGGTCGGCTTGATCATGAAATCCCTGTCGAATGAGTTCTTCAAGCAGATGAAGGCCGGCGCCGACAAATATGCGGCCGAAAACAAGGACAAGTTCGACTTCAAGGCCGTCGGCATGAAGGACGAGCGTGATTTCGCCTCGCAGGTCGATGCCGTCGAGAACTTCGTCACCCAGAAATACGATATCATCGTTGTGGCGCCGGCCGATTCAAAGGCAATGGCCACGCCGCTGGCAAAGGCGGTTAAGGCCGGCGTCAAGGTCATCAACATCGACGTGCCGCTTGATGCCGGTGCCAAGAAGGCAGCCGGTATCGATCTGGCGTTCTTCGGGCCAGACAACAAGGAAGGCGCAAAGCTTGCGGGCGATGCGCTTGCCAAGGACCTCGGACCCGGCGCCAAGGTGGTCATCCTCGAGGGCAACCCCGAGGCCGACAATGGCAAGGAGCGCAAGGAAGGCTTCATGGGTTCCATCAAAACCGGCAAGCTTGAGCTTCTTGACAGCAAGACCGCCCATTGGGAGACGGAGGAAGCCAACACCGTCATGACCAATTTCCTGACGAAATATAAGGATATCAAGGGCGTCATGGCCGCCAACGACTCCATGGCCCTCGGCGTCGTCAAGGCTCTCGATGCGGCCGGCCAGGCCGGCAAGATCAAGGTTGTCGGCTTCGACAACATTCCGCCCGTTCAGCCGCTGATCAAGGATGGCAAGATGCTCGCCACCGTCGAACAGTACGGCGCGCAGATGGCGGTCATGGGCATCGACTATGGCATGCGGGAACTTGCCGGCGAAAAATTCACCGGCTGGGTCAAGACCGACGTCAAGCTCGTCACAGCAGCCGATCTGAAATAATCGGGATTACCGACGACAAGGCAAAGAGGCGCCGGCTTGCTGTCGGCGCCAACGACTACCAACCGATCGACGCGTTGATCGCTCCGGAAGAGGCTTGTTTCGAGCCTCTCCGATGCGCCTTTCGTGGAGGATCGCCTAGAGCGCTTCAGCTTTTGATGGAAGCGCAGAACCGCTCTAGCTTTTTGTTTTTACGCAATTCCCGGCAAAAGCACTTCGCGCTTTGCCTGGGAAAACCGCTTCACACTTTTCCTGGAATTGCTCCAATCGTGCATGAGGTCGACGTGTCAGACGCAGCAGATGACGATATCCTGAGACTGGAAAGGATCGGCAAGCGCTTCCCCGGCGTCGTGGCCCTCAAGGATGTCTCGATGCGGATCAGCCGCGGCAAGGGGCACGTTCTCCTGGGCGAGAACGGTGCCGGAAAGTCGACGCTGATCAATCTGCTCGGCGGCGTCTTCAGGCCGGATGACGGCCATATTCTATTTGACGGCAAACCTTACCATCCCTCCTCGCCGCTGGAGGCGTTCAAGGCCGGCATCCGCGTCATTCACCAAGAACTGCACCCGCTGTCCAACCTGACGGTTGCCGAAAATCTCTTGTTTGAGCATCTGCCGCGCCGATATGGCCTGGTGAACTATAAGGCGATGAACGCCAGGGCGGCCGAACTCCTCGAAGAGGTCGGTCTCGACGTTGCCCCGACGACGCTGGCAGGCAGCCTCAGCGTCGCGCAGCTGCAACTGGTCGAGATCGCCAAGGCGCTTTGTTACGAAAGCAAGCTTCTCGTTCTCGACGAACCGACGGCAACTCTGACCTCCAAGGAGGTCGATCGCCTCTTCGAAATTCTGAAGCGCCTGAAGCGGCGTGGCGTCACCACGCTCTATATCTCACACCGGCTGGAGGAGATCTTCGACGTCGGTGACGACGTGACGGTGCTGCGCGACGGCCAGCATGTGATTACCCGTCCGCTGGCGGGATTGGCTATCCCTGACATCGTCGAGCTGATGGTCGGGCGCAAGCTTTCCGATCACGGCATTTTTAAAGGCGACAGCATCGTATCTGGCGAAGCGCTCGGCGTTTCCGGCCTGAAGGTGAACCGCAACAGCCCGGAACTGTCCTTTTCCGTCGCCAAGGGCGAAATCGTCGGCATTGCCGGCCTTGTCGGCAGCGGCCGCACCGAGGCGGTTCGGGCTCTCTTCGGCGCCGACGTCAAGGCATCCGGCGAAATCCGTCTGAATGGCGAGCTGGTCGAAATCAATTCGCCGAAGGATGCCGTTGCGGCCGGGCTGTGCCTGGCAACCGAAGACCGCAAGATGCAGGGCCTGATGCTCGACATGAGCTGCGCCCAAAACTCCACGATAACCGATCTCGCCAAGATCTCCCGCAACGGCCTGATCAGCGGCAAAGCGGAGGATGATCACGCCCAGCGCCTGGTGCGCGAGCTGCGGATCAAGACGCCCTCCATCCATCAGGCCGTCAGGACCTTTTCCGGCGGCAATCAGCAAAAGGTGGTCATCGCCAAATGGCTGTTCCGCGGCCCCAAGGTGCTGATCTTCGATGAGCCGACCCGCGGCATCGACGTCGGTGCGAAGGCCGAGATTTATGAGCTGTTGTGGAAATTTGCCGCCGAAGGAAAAGGTGTGCTGGTGGTATCTTCGGATCTGCCGGAGCTGATCGGCATTTGCCATCGCATCATCGTTTTCTCCGACGGCAAAATATCCGGCGAAATCGCTCGCGAACAATTTGACGAGAGCAGGATCCTGTCGCTCGCCTACAAGGAGTACAGTCGTGTCCGCCAACATTGAAAAACAGACCGAGGCAAAAGAGGCGCGCTTCTGGGACAAGCTTATCCGGATCTCGATGAAGGAGGCGGGCGTCGCCATCGCCCTCATTCTGATCCTGGCGTTTTTCTCGGCGACCGCGCCCTATTTCGCGACGCCGGAGAATTTCCTGAAGATCTTCGTGCAGATTGCCATCAACACCGTGCTTGCTGCGGGCATGACCTTCGTCATCCTGGTCGGCGGCATCGATCTTTCGGTCGGCTCGCTGCTTGCCCTTTGCACGGTGATCGGCGCAACGATCATGATCAATCCGATGTTTTCGCCATGGCAGGCGATTATTCTCGCTTGTCTTGCCGCGATGGGCACCGGCGCTGTGCTTGGCGCCGTCAACGGCTGGATCTGCGAGAAGTGGAAGCTTCCCTCCTTCATCGTCACGCTCGGCATGCTCAACGTCGCCAGCGGCCTGGCGCGCGTCGTCAGCGACAATTCGACTATCACCGGCCTGCCGCAGCCTTTCGTCGATTTCGGCAACCTGATCTTCTGGGGCATACTCCCATCGATCTTTTTGATTGCGGTCGTCGTCGTCCTCATCGGCTGGTTCGTGCTGCGTTATACCGTCTTCGGCCGTTTCGTCTTCGCCATCGGCACCAATGAAGAGGCCGTTCGGCTCTCGGGACATCAGCCGAAAAAATACAAGATCGCGGTCTTCACCATTTCCGGGCTGACCGCCGGCATCGCCGCCATGGTCTATCTGCTCCGCCTCAATGTCGGCAGCCCGGTTGCCGGCATCGGTTATGAGCTGAATGCCATCGCTGCCGTCATCATCGGCGGCACCAGCCTCTCGGGCGGCAAAGGCTCGATCATCGGCACGCTGGTCGGCGCCTGCATTCTGCAGGTCCTGTCGACCGGATTGCAGCTTCTCGGCGCCGACGACAATATCAAGCCGATCGTCATCGGCGCCGTCATCGTGCTTGCCGTCATTCTCGACAGCTATCGCGGCCGGCTGATGCGGATCCTCGAAACGCGAAGCCCTTGATTGGCCGTTGCGTTTGATATCTCTCCGACCTACATCTGTCCGGCATTCAGCGAGGGACGGAAATGGCCAAGATCACCAATGTAGCGGTCCAGATGGACCATGTCGCCGGCATCAATATTGCAGGTGACTCCACCTTCGCCATGAGCCTGGAAGCGCAAGTGCGCGGCTACAGGCTATTCCATTATACGCCCGAGCGCCTGAGTTTTCGCGACGGCAAGCTCTATGCCAGCGTCGAGCCGATGCTGCTGCGCGATGTCAAGGGCGATCACTTTGAACTCGGCGCGCCGGAGCGCGTCGATCTTTCGACCATGGATGTCGTGCTGCTGCGCCAGGACCCGCCCTTCGACATGGCCTATATCACTTCGACGCATCTGCTCGAGCGCATCCACCCGAAGACGCTGGTCGTCAACGATCCGGCCTGGGTGCGCAATTCGCCGGAGAAGATCTTCGTTACCGAATTCGCCGACCTGATGCCGAAGACGCTGATCACCAAGGATGCCGCCGAAATCCGCCGCTTCCGCGACGAGATGGGCGACATCATCTTGAAGCCGCTCTACGGCAATGGCGGCGCCGGTGTCTTCCATTCGACCCGCGACGACCGCAACCTATCGTCGCTGCTTGAGATGTTCGGCCAGCTTTTCCGCGAGCCCTTCATCGCCCAGCAATATCTGCCCGACGTGCGCAAGGGCGACAAACGCATCATCCTGGTCGACGGCGAATTTGCCGGCGCCATCAACCGCGTGCCGGCCGAACATGACAGCCGCTCCAACATGCATGTCGGCGGCCGCGCCGAGGCGACTGAGCTGACGCCGCGCGAACAGGAAATCTGCGACCGCATTGGCCCAGCGCTCAGAGAACGCGGCTTCCTGCTCGTTGGCATCGATGTGATCGGCGATTACATGACCGAGATCAACGTCACCTCGCCCACAGGCATCCGCGAGGTCAAGAAATTCGGCGGCGCCGATATCGCCAGTCTGCTCTGGGATGCGATCGAGCGCAAGCGCGGCTAAGCTTGGCGCGCGAGCCACCCGCGCCTGCTATGACCGGGCACAACTCCGGTCACAGTCTACATCTGACTATGTTCCCATCGTGTTCTTGTTTTATTCCTGTTTCCATGCCAGATTGCAACTGCTGGCCCGGAAGGGTTGCGGGCGGTATAAGAGTTTGCGGGCAGGGGGATGGGTTTATGGTCGCGCGTGTCAGTACGGTGGCATTTCAGGGCATCGAAGGTGTGCCGGTCGAGGTCCAGGTCATGGTCGCTCCCGGCAAAGTCGGCATGCAGATCGTCGGCCTGCCTGATAAGGCGGTGGCCGAAAGCCGCGAACGTGTGCAGGCCGCCCTTCACGCCTCCGGCCTGGCGCTGCCGGCCAAGCGGGTGACCGTCAACCTGGCGCCGGCCGATCTGCCGAAAGAAGGCTCACATTTCGACCTGCCGATCGCGCTGGCGCTGATGGCGGCGCTCGGCGCCATCCCTGCCGATGCGCTGGCGGAGTATGTCGTCGTTGGTGAACTCAACCTCGACGGCACGATTGCCGCCATATCGGGCGCGCTGCCGGCGGCGATCGGCGCCAATGGGCTCGGCAAGGGGCTGATCTGCCCGGCCGAAAGCGGCGCCGAAGCCGCCTGGGCCGGCGCCGAGGTCAATATTCTCGCACCCCGCAGCCTGATTGCCCTTGCCAATCATTTCCGCGGCACGCAGGTGCTCACCCGACCGGAGGCATCGATCCGCGCCAATGCCGCCAACCTGCCGGACCTTGCCGAGATCAAGGGCCAGGAAAGCGCCAAGCGGGCGCTCGAGCTAGCAGCCGCCGGCGGCCATAATCTCTTGATGGTCGGCCCTCCCGGTTCCGGCAAGTCGATGCTGGCGTCAAGACTGCCGTCGATCCTGCCGCCGCTCTCGCCCGCCGAGCTGCTCGAGGTTTCGATGGTCCATTCGATCGCCGGCCAGCTCTCCGGCGGCAAGCTTTCCGACCGCCGGCCTTTTCGCACGCCGCACCATTCCGCCACCATGGCCGCCCTCGTCGGCGGCGGCATCCGCGCCCGGCCGGGCGAGGCCTCGCTTGCCCATCACGGTGTGCTCTTCCTCGACGAGTTTCCCGAATTTACCCCGCAGGCGTTAGATGCGCTGCGCCAGCCGCTCGAAGGCGGCGAATGCGTCATCGCCCGCGCCAATCACCGCGTCTCCTATCCGGCGAAATTCCAGCTGATCGCAGCGATGAACCCCTGCCGATGCGGCATGGCCGGCGAGCCCGGCCATACTTGCGCCCGTGGCCCGCGCTGCATGAGCGATTATCAGGCCCGCATCTCCGGCCCGCTGATGGACCGCATCGATATCCGCATCGACGTGCCGGCCGTCTCCGCCGCTGATCTGATCCGGCCGATGGCCGCTGAGGCCAGCGCCGACGTCGCCCGCCGCGTCGCCCGCGCCCGCGAGATCCAGCAGGAGCGCTTCGAGGCCGCCGGCGCAAAGGGCATCGGCACCAATGCCCGCTGCTCCACCGCAATGATCGAGAAACTCGCCGAACCCGATGCCGGCGGCCTGCAGCTGCTGCGCGACGCCGCCGAAAAGATGAAATTCTCCGCCCGTGGCTACCACCGCGTCCTCAAGGTCGCCCGCACCCTCGCCGACCTCGACGGCAAACCGACGGTCGGCCGCCTCCATCTCGCCGAAGCGATTTCTTACCGCATTGCAGGGGAGAGGTTGACGGCGGCGGCGTGAGGATAGAAGCGAATAGGAAGTAGCGAATAGCGAATAGTTAAGTGCCTTGCCCGTCACCAAGCAGGCCTTCATCCTATTCGCTATTCGCTATTCGCTATTCGCTATTCGCTATTCGCTATTCGCTATTCGCGCTATTCGCGCTATTCGCTATTCAGCTACCCAGCCCTTCAAACAGCGCCGTCGACAGATACCGCTCCGCGAAGGACGGGATGATGATGACGATGTTCTTGCCGGCGTTCTCCGGACGGCTGCCGACTTTGATGGCGGCGGCCAGCGCCGCGCCCGAGGAGATGCCGACCGGCACGCCTTCGAGCCTTGCGACGAGGCGCGCCTGTTCGAAGGCCTCGTCGTTGGTGACGGTGACCACTTCGTCATAGATGCCGGTATCGAGGATTTTTGGGGCGAAGCCGGCGCCGATGCCCTGGATCTTGTGCGGGCCGGGATTGCCGCCGGAGAGGATCGGTGAATCGGCGGGCTCGACGGCGATGATCTGGATCTCGGGTTTGCGGCTCTTCAGCACCTGGCCGACGCCGGTGATCGTGCCGCCGGTGCCGATGCCCGAGATGAGGATGTCGACCGTGCCGTCGGTGTCGTTCCAGATTTCCTCGGCCGTGGTCTTGCGGTGGATCTCGGGATTGTCCGGATTTTCGAACTGCTGCGGAATGACCGCGTCGGGAAGCGACCCTGCCAGTTCCTCCGCCTTGGCGATGGCGCCCTTCATGCCCTTCGGTCCCTCGGTCAGCACCAGCTCGGCGCCGAGCAGCGCCAGCATCTTGCGGCGCTCGACCGACATGGTTTCCGGCATGGTCAGGATCAGCCGATAGCCCTTGGCGGCGGCGGCAAAGGCGAGCGCAATGCCGGTGTTGCCGGAGGTCGGTTCGATCAGCACCGTCTTCCCCGGCGTGATCTTGCCCTGCGCTTCCAGGCCTTCGATCATCGCCACGCCGATGCGGTCCTTGACCGAGGCGATCGGGTTGAAGAATTCGAGCTTGCCGATCAGGTTCGCCACCACGCCCTTTTCCCGCGCCAGCTTGTCGAAGCGCACGAGCGGCGTGTTGCCGATGGTCTCGGTGATCGAGGAATAGATGCGGCCGCGGCCGGGCTTGTGCGACATGAGTGCCTCCCTTTGAAATCCTGCTTCTGAAATCGAGGAGGAGAATAGGGTCAAAGACCTGAAGAGGCCAGACCGCGTTCACCCCGGGGGAGCAGGGCGCGGAGAAAAAAACCTTTGAAAACCGGTTCTTGCCGAATGTTTATTTCAGGCGGCCCGGGTGGCGATGAAGGCTGCCGTGCCTGCCAGGATGCCGGCGGCAACCCGGTTCAGCGCCTGCAGGGCGCGCGGTCGCTTCAGCATCGTGCGGGCCCGCGAGGCCAGCAGCATATAGGGCACCAGCACGGTGATCAGCACCACGAAGGTCACTGCGAGCAGCATCGCATAGTCACGCAGCCCGATATTGCCGATATCGATCAGCGTCGGCACAAGGGCGACATAAAACAGCATCGTCTTCGGATTGCCGAGCGTCACCAGCAGGCCGGAGAGGAAGGATAGGCCGATATTGCTGGATTTCTTCGCCGCGATGTCCTGCGGCAGCAGTCCCGTCGTCCAGAGTTTCCAGGCGATGTAGCCGAGATAGGAGGCGCCGCCGATCTTGATGACGATGAACACTTCGGTGAAGGTCTGCGCCACGAAGGCAAGGCCGAGAATGACCGCGGTGAGATAGGTCATGTCGCCAAGCACCAGGCCGAGGCCCATGAAAAAGGTCTCGCGGAAATTCGAGCCGAGCGCGCGGGCGACGATCGCGGTAATCCCCGGTCCGGGGATGGCGGCTGCGATGAACAGCGCTCCGGCATAGGTGATCAGGGCTGCGAGGCTCATCGTTGATATCCACTGGATTGCGCGAGCTCTCTATAGGCGCGTGTTGCGCCGTCATCAATGCTTCGGCGCTAATCGGTCCATGACCATAAGGAATAGGTCTGCTGAACGATAAGCCACTTGGAAAGCGATCCGGCCTTGCTAGTTCTCTCTCTGCACGCGCGCCATCGGCACCCTTTGCGCTTCCCGAAAAGACCGGCGGCGCCGTCGAGATTTCATCACCAAGGAGAAAATGAATGTCCTCTTCATCAGCCGAGACCCGCAGACTTTCGCCGCTCAAGACGCCCTCCACCCTGCCGACCAATGCCGTCACCGATATTTCGGCGGCGCTGACCGCGCTGCTTGCCGATGTCTTCACCCTTTATATGAAAACCAAGAACTTCCACTGGCATATGTCCGGCCCGCATTTCCGCGACTACCACCTGCTGCTTGACGAACAGGCAGAGCAGATCTTCGCCATGACCGACGACATTGCCGAGCGCGCCCGCAAGATCGGCGGCGTGACGCTGCGCTCCATCGGCCAGATCGCCCGCCAGCAGCGCATAACCGACAATGACGCGGATTTCGTCACGGCCGAGGACATGCTGTCGGAACTGCGCGAGGACAATGGCCAGCTCGTTTCGCTGCTACGCGAGGTGCATGGTCTCTGCGACGAGCATAATGATGTCGCGACCGCCAGCCTGATCGAGAACTGGATCGACGAGGGTGAGCGCCGTACCTGGTTCCTGTTCGAAACGACGCGCCGCCAGAAGTAAGACCGGCAAACCGGCGTGCCGGCCATCGATGCTGGCGCGCCAACGCATCTCATCAGGAAGTGTGCAGCGGTTCCATGCGAACGCGCTTTGGGTCTCAGCTCTCAGCTCTGGACCGCCCGCGGCCGCAGCCATCTTGGGCTCCAGCCGAGGTTCATGCCGGCGGCGGCAAGCAGGATGATTGCGCCGCCCGCGATCTGCATCGGCTGCAGCGCGTGGCCGAAGGCCAGCCGGTCGACGAGGATCGCCGCGATCGGATAGAGGAAAGAGAGGGCGCCGGTGAGATGCGTCGGCAGCCGCTGGATCGCGCCATAGAGCAGCACATACATCAGCCCGGTATGAACGACGCCGACGGTGATAAGGATCGCCCACGTCCCCACATCCGCGGGTGGATGCGAAAAGTCGGTCATCGGCGCCAGCATCAGCATGCCGGTCGCGACCTGGATTAGCGCGATAAGATGCGGCGGCGTGCCCTTCAGCCATTTCGCGGCAAGCGCTGCGAGCGCGTAGAAGAAAGCCGCGCCCAGCGCCATCAGGATACCGAGGCCGTAGCCGTCGAGCGCATCGCCGCTTCCACCTGGTTTCCCCTGAACGATCGCTATCATGCCGGCGAAGGCGAGCACCAGCCAGAACAGCTTGGTCGCGGTGATCTTTTCGCCGAGAAACAGCGCGCCGAGCACCAGCAGCATGAAGGGCTGGGTGTTGTAGACGGTCGTGGCGACCGAGATCGTCGCATGCGAGTAGGAGGCAAACAGCAGCAGCCAGTTCAAGACGATGGCGACGCCGCCGAAGACGGCGATGCCGAAGGTGTGCAACGTGAGGATGCCGGGCCGCAGCAGCCCGAGGGCGCCGCAGATGACGAGCAGAGTGAGCGCGCCGAACAGGCAGCGCCAGAAGACCACGCCGCTGACCGGCTGGCCCGACATCACGACGAACCAGCCGATCGTCCCCGAGATCAGCATCGCTGCCGTCATTTCCGCCGTGCCTCTTCTGATGTCGCTGCTCATGATTGCCTCCATTGTTGGCATCAGAATATTGAAGTGGCCGGCAATATTATATAATGATAAGAAGGAAGATGATCGCTATTGCCTAATCATGATAGGAAAAGATGACACCATGGCTAATGATGCGCAATCGCTCGACGATACCGATCAGGCCATGCTCGAAGCCTTGGCCGGCAATGCACGTATTTCGCTGAAGGAACTGGCGCAACAGGTGGGGCTCTCCTCGCCGAGTGCTGCCGAGCGTCTGCGGCGGCTGGAGGAGCGCGGCGTCATCAAGGCCTTCACCATCGATCTCGACCCCGCCGCCGTCGGTTATCCCCTGCAGGCGATCGTCCGCGTGCGCCCGCTGCCGGGACAGCTGCACATCGTCGAGCGCATCATCCAGGAAATTCCCGAAATCGTCGAATGCGACAAGGTGACCGGGGAGGATTGTTTTGTCGCTCGCCTGGTCATCCGCTCGATGGCGGAGCTCGACGGCCTGCTGGACAGGGTCGCCGAACGGGCGGAAACCAACACCGCGATGATCAAGGCCTCGCCCGTCAAGCGCCGCCTGCCGCCGCTGTCACGGAAAAAGTAAAGTCGGCGAACGAGTGCATGTCGCCCGGAAGTGTGCAGCGGTTCCGGGATAACGACATGCATCAAAACAAAGAGCTTTAGAAATCCGCCATCGGCGACAGCATCGCCGGAAAGTGCAGGGCCTCATCGCCGAGCCCACGCAGCATCAGCACTGTGCCGCTTTCCACCGGCTGCGGCGCACCCGCCCAACCGAGCTTGTCGGGACGGAAAAACACCTCGACGGCGGCGGAGGCGATGTCGAGCCCGCCGAGGATCGCGGCAAGCGTCGGGATCTCCGTCGCCACGACATCGAGAAGGTTGAAGCGGCCCGCCGCATCCATCTTCCAGGCGATCGCAGCCTGCTGGTCTTCCAGCAAGCTGACGCGGACATCGGCATCGAGCTGCGTATTGATGAGAAACATCGCCGCATTGACGGTCACCGAGAGCGACGTCGAAACCGGGCTTCGTGCTTTCAGCAGCGATTGCAGCAGGGCGAGATCGTCGGCATTGCTCGGCGCAAGCAGCCGGGAGGATCCGGCGAAAATCGAGGGGTCTGGTGCCGCTCCCTCATATCGATGCTGCGGTATCGCGCGGAAACCGTAGGCTTGGTAGAGCGACGGTTTGTCGGTGTAGAGAATGACGGCTTCAAAACCCTGCCGCTCGCACCAGTCGAGCGCCTTCACCGTCACGTCGCGGTAGAGCCCGCGGCCGCGCCATGGTGGCCGCACCGCACCCGATTGCAGCCCGGCAGCATGGACGATCCTGCCGTTGAGGACGAAGGGCAGCGCAAAGGCTGAGATATTGGCCGCAAGTGTGCCCTCGGCATCGAACCAGCCGAACGGCATGCTGGTGGGATCGGGTCCGCCGAGTTGCAGCAGCGGGCCGATATCGATGCCGAAAATATCATCTAGCAGGCAGACCAAGGCCGCCCAGCCGGCCGGGTCGCCGAAGTAATCCTGCCGGAAGGTGAGGCCCGCGCTGTCGGGGGGCTTATTCATCACACGCCGGTAGAGCCGAAGCCGCCGGCGCCGCGCATTGTCTCGCTTGCCGCGGCACTCTCGGCCACCCGCGCCTGGGTCACCGGCGCGATCACCATCTGGGCGATGCGCATGCCGCGCTCGATAATGAACGGTTCGTCGCCGAGATTGGCGAGCAGTACCTTCACTTCGCCGCGATAGTCGCTATCGACGGTGCCCGGCGAATTCAGGCAGGTGATGCCGTGTTTGAAGGCAAGGCCGGAGCGCGGCCGCACCTGGCCCTCGAACCCCTCGGGGATCTCGAAGATGAAGCCGGTTGGCACCAGCGCTCGTTTGCCGGGCAGCAGCGTCAGTGGTGCTGCCGCGTCGACGGCGGCGCGCAGGTCCATGCCGGCCGCCCCCTTGCTTTCATAGGCGGGCAGATCAAGGCCTTCGCCGTTGGCCAGGCGGATGAGGTTCAGCGTCGGTCTCACATCGTGATGAATGGTCATGGCCCATTACTTTGCGCCCTCAGCGCCGAGGTCAATTGCAAAGCCGGGCTTTAATCGTTAGATACGCGGCAATTCCACAGGATTCACAGTATGGCCGAAAGTCTCGCCGAGGCGGTTTCCCGCCGCCGCACATTCGCTATTATCGCCCACCCGGACGCGGGCAAGACGACGCTCACCGAAAAGCTGCTGCTGTTCGGCGGCGCCATTCAGCTTGCCGGCGAAGTCAAGGCGAAGAAGGATCGCATACAGACGCGCTCCGACTGGATGAAGATCGAGCGCGAACGCGGCATCTCCGTCGTTACCTCGGTGATGACCTTCGAATATAACGACAATGTCTTCAACATCCTCGACACGCCGGGCCACGAGGATTTCGCCGACGACACCTATCGCACGCTGACCGCCGTCGACGCCGCCGTCATGGTCATCGATGCCGCCAAGGGTATCGAGCCGCGCACGCTGAAGCTCTTCGAAGTCTGCCGCATGCGCGATATCCCGATCATCACCTTCATCAACAAGATGGACCGCGAAAGCCGCGATCCCTTCGAGATCCTCGACGAGGTGGAAGAGAAGCTGGCGCTGGATACGGCGCCGATCACCTGGCCGATCGGCCGCTCGAAGACCTTCTGCGGCTCCTACAATATTGCTGCCAACACGGTGCGCGGCTCGGATACCGAAATCGAGGGAACGCCGGTCAACGGTCCGCAGAGCGTTGCCGGCCGGCTGCCGGAAAACGAGCGCCAGGTCTTCGTCGAGGAGACGGAACTGGCGATCGAGGCCTGCCGCCCATTCGACCGCCAATCCTTCCTGGAAGGCCATATGACGCCGGTTTTCTTCGGCTCGGCGCTGCGCAATTACGGCGTTCGCGACCTGATCGACGCGCTCGGCGATTTTGCGCCGCCGCCACGCGACCAGGTCGCCGATACCAGGACGGTGCACGCGACCGACGACAAGATGACGGCCTTCGTCTTCAAGATCCAGGCCAACATGGATCCCAACCACCGCGACCGCATCGCCTTTGCCCGCATCTGCTCCGGCAAGCTCGAGCGCGGCATGAAGGCAAGGCTTGCCCGCACCGGCAAGCAGCTCGGCCTGACGGCGCCACAATTCTTCTTTGCCTCGCAGCGCCAGCTCGCCGACACCGCCTATGCCGGCGATGTCGTCGGCATTCCCAACCACGGGACGCTCCGCATCGGCGATACGCTGACCGAAGGCGAATCGCTGGTCTTCCAGGGCGTGCCGAACTTCTCGCCTGAAATCCTGCGCCGCGTGCGCCTGGAAGACGCGATGAAGGCGAAGAAGCTCAAGGAAGCCCTGCAGCAGATGGCCGAAGAAGGCGTCGTCCAGCTGTTTTCGCCGGAAGACGGTTCACCGGCGATCGTCGGCGTCGTCGGCGCCCTGCAGCTCGACGTCTTGAAGGAGCGGCTGATGGCCGAATACGGCCTGCCGGTCTCCTTCGAAACGTCGCGTTTCTCGGTCTGCCGCTGGATCTCGGCCGATCAGCCGGCCGATCTCGAAAAATTCCTCACCGTCAAACGCGGCGATATCGCCCGTGATCTCGACGGCGATCCGGTCTTCCTCGCCCAGGACGGTTTCTCGTTGCGCTACGAGTCGGAACGCCATCCGGCCATCAAGATGGTCGCCATCAAGGAATATCACGCCGCCAAGGCGGCGTGATACCCAAAGCCATTCTTATGACGCGGTTCTAGCCGGCCAGCCGTTCCGCCAAAAAATCGACGACGGCGCGCACCGCCGGCAGTTGGCCACGCCGGTGCGGCATCAGGATCGTCGTTTCGATGCTGCCGGCCGTCCATTCCGGCAGCAGCCGCAGCAGCCGCCCTTCTGCCATCGCCTTCCGGCAGACCGATGTCGGCAGGCAGGTGATGCCGAGCCCGGCCGCCGCCGCTTCCATCAGCACACAGGGTTCATCCGCCACCATGACGGACTGCAGTGTAATCAGCGCCTCTTCGCCGCTATCGCAATAGAGCCGCCATTGATTGTCGGTCAGGCTGGTCATGATCGTGGCATGTTGCGCCAGCTCTTCCGGCCGGCGTGGTTCGCCATGGGCACGGATATAATCCGGCGACGCGAGAATGAAGAAAGGATGGCTGGCAAGCTTGCGCTGCACCAGCGCCGAATCCGGCAGCGGCGCGCGGTGACTGCGCAGCGCGATGTCGAAGCCTTCCTGGACGATATCGACGAAGCGGTCGGTCACATGAACGGAAAGCCGGAGCTTTGGATAGCGTGCCGCCAGCGCCGGCAGATGCTCCGTCAGGGTGAACTGCGCCGTCGGCACCGAGGCGGTCAGGCGAACGCTGCCGGCCGGTTCGGCCAGATGCCGCCGCACGATGCCCTCGGCCATCTCCGCCTCGATGATCGAGGCCTGGGCGTGCTGAAAGAATTCTCGGCCGAGCTCGGTCAGCGCGAAGCTCCGTGACGTGCGCTGAATCAGCCGCACGCCAAGCCGTCCCTCCAGCTCCGCGACCCGCTTGCTGACGGTCGATTTCGGAATGCCGAGATGTCTCGCCGCGGCCGTGAAACCGCCACTGTCGACCGCCTGCACGAAGAGATGCAGGTCGTTGAGGTTGAAAAGCGCCATGACCATCTTCCAGGATTATAGACATTGGGATGCATTTATAGCCTCTACCGCAAGATCGTCCACATCTGCACATTGATCGCGTCCAAACGGGCTCAATTCTGAAAGGAACGATTGATGTCACCCATATTGTTTTACGGCGTCCCGGAAGGCTGCTCCTTCGGCTCGATCGTCGCGCTGGAATGGTCCGGCCTGCCCTACCGGCTCTGCCGCGTCGAGATGCCGGAAATGGTCTCCAGCGATGAATACCTCAGGATCAACCCAGTCGGCGAAACGCCGTCGCTGTTGCTTGAGGATGGCAGGGTCATCAGCGAAAGCATGGCGATCCTCCAGCATATCGGCGCCCGCGCAATCGGCAGCGGTCGGGGTTTTGCGCAGGGGTCGGAGGATTTCGATCGCCTGAACCAGATGCTCGCCTTTCTCAACACCAGTTTCTTCAAGGCTTTCGGCCCGCTCTGGTATGCCTTCGAACACCCGCTGGAGCCGCAGCAGAAGCAGGCGCTGGCGGCCTATGGCATCGCCGCGGTCGAAAAGGCCCATCATACGCTGGAACGTCTGCTTGATGGCCGCGAATGGCTTCTCGGCAACGGCCCGAGCCTGGCCGACGCCTATTTCGTCGGGATCGCCCGCTGGAACGATTTTCACAAGGTCGTCGACCGGCAGCAGTTTCCCGGCCTGCATCGCCTCTATGAGCGCATGCAGCAGCAGCCGGCCGTGCGTTTCGCCCAGGCGATCGAGCACCGGCAGGAGGTTAAAAGCAGTGGCGGTTTCCTCGGCGAGGTCGATCTGACCGAAGCGCTCGGCCTGTTGAAGCAGGCGGCCTGAACCCGGTGGCCATCGCATCTCAGGGTGCGATGGCCGCTGCCCGAATAGTCTGCAGCCTAAACGTCCTTGCCGCGTTGGTCCTCGCGATCGGATCGTGGCAGCGGCTCGATATTCTCCACCCAGGGCAGGGCCGACCGGCACCATATCTGTTTCCTCGGTTTGAGGTCTCGCCGCTGATCGATGCCGCCGACGCGGATGCCGATCGCGCCGCCGTCGCCATC
The DNA here is from genome assembly GCF_019685025.1 of Rhizobium sp. NZLR8. Classification (NCBI taxonomy): domain Bacteria; kingdom Pseudomonadati; phylum Pseudomonadota; class Alphaproteobacteria; order Hyphomicrobiales; family Rhizobiaceae; genus Rhizobium; species Rhizobium sp. NZLR8. The sequence goes on from NZ_JABDVY010000001.1 coordinate 782,008, forward strand.
GGTGCGATAGAGCGGCGAGCCGCAATTCGGGCAGAAGAATTGACGGCTGAGGCGGCCGCTGTCGCCATATTTGCTGTAGCTGCGCGGTTCACCTGCTATGAGCGCGAAGCTTTGCGGCCGCGCCGGTGCGGTGATGCGATAGGCGGAGCCCGTCAGCCGCTGGCAATCGGTGCAATGGCAGATCGAGACCCGCTCCGGATCGATTTCCGCCTGATAGCGGATCGCCCCGCAATGACAGCCTCCGGTGATATGCATCGGCAAGTCCTCAAAGCATGTCGCAAAAGTGTACCGCGGTTTTGCGACGAAGACATGCGGAAAAACAAAGACCTGAAGCGTGGGCCAAGCGAATCTGAATGATCGCGCCACGCTTTAGTCTGCCGGCTGCGCGGCCGGGGGTGTGGCGTAGAAGGCCTTGGCATCCGCCGTGAAGGCGGCCCGCTGATCGGCATTCGTGTAGAACATATGCCCACCGCGATAAAGTTTCAGCCCGACGCGGCCGTCGGTGAGCGAGGGCGGCAGGTGGTCGACCACATAGCGGCTGACGCCGTAAGGCGTCACCAGATCGCTGTAGCCATGCGCGATCAACAGGTGGAAGGCCGGGTTTGAGGCGAGCAGCTGCCGGATGTCGTCGGTGGCACTCGCCTGGAGGCGCGATCCGCCGCCGCGCCCGCCGCCCCATTCCCAGCGCCGGCTGATATCACTGTCGAGCAGCGAATAGGTCATCTCTGTTTTGAAGCCGAGGGCGTTGCGGGCGTAGTCGGCAAAGGCGCCGCCATAGGCGCGGGTGAAGCCGTCGAGGATGGCGTCGTCGCCCCGGTCGTAATCCGATTCCGGATAGGGATCGGGGGTGGCAAAGGCGGCGTCGTAGGGGCTCATCACTTCGCCGCTGCCGGCGGAGTGTTTGACGAAGGAATTGCCGAGGAAGCCGCGGTTGCGAGTGACGATATCCTCGGGGATGCCCGTCAGCCCTGCGATCCTGCGATAGAAGGCGGCCGCCTCGGCGCCTGTCGGCGGCGGACCGGCGAGCGTCGTCAGATAGTCGCCCAGCGCGAAGGTTTCGGCCTCGCGCTGCTTCTCTTCGTCAAAGGCGTTGTGCCGGTCGAGTTCGGCTGCCGCCAGCGACGGCAGCTCAAGTGCTGCGCCGAGCGCGAACTGGTCGGCATTGAACATCAACTGTCCCTCAAGCAATGGCGAAAGCATCACCGCGCCGGCGACGATGATGCCCTGGCTTTCCTGCAGCGTCGAAGCGACCTTGGCTGCGCGGAAGCCGCCGTAACTTTCGCCGAGAAGATATTTTGGCGAATTGGAACGGTTGTTGTGCGCGGCATAGAGCGCGATCGCCTTGGCAATGCTCTGGGCGTCTGAGTTGACATTGTAATAGTTGGAGGCGTCGTCGATCTTTGCGGTCCGGCTCCAGCCGGTGCCGATCGGGTCGATCAGCACGAGATCGGTGAAATCCAGCCAGCTTTGCGGGTTGTCGACCAGTTTCGCATGGGCGCCGTCACGGGCCTGAGGCCCGAAGTCGAGCACCTCAGGCCCGACCAGCCCGAGATGCAGGAAGGCGGACGCCGCACCCGGCCCGCCGTTGAAGGCAAAGGTCAGCGGCCGGTCCGGCCCTCCGTCTTTCGCGACATAGGCGGTGTAGAAGATCGCGCCGGTCTGCGCGCCGTCCTGGCCGAAGAGATCCAGCGTGCCGGCGGTTGCAGTATAGGCAATCTTTCGGCCGCCGATCGTCAGTTCGTGCTCGGTGACGGAATCGGCCGGCAGCAGCTTCAGCACGCCGTCGCGCGCACCGCTCTCGACATTCGCCCGGCCTTCGCCGTTTTCCTGCGCGGGGGAAAGGCCAGGAGCCAGCGACGTCGCAAGCGCGGCAAGCAGAAACAGAGTTCGTAGGCGCAAGATGTCTTCTCCGGCGGTGGATAATGCGGGCTGAGATAGCGTAGCATCCGCCGCCGGCGACCGGCATCAAGAGATGGTGATGGGCCGGTGAGGGCTCAACTGGCCTTCTCCACCGCATGGACGTTGATCTCGACCGACCGGCCGGCCTTCCAGCCGTTGATCGCGGCTCCGAGCCCGAGCGCGACGAAGAGGGCCGCACACCAGGAAAAGCTGCCGGTCCAGTCGCGGATGAGCCCGACGATAAGCGGGCCGATGGCGGCAAGCAGGTAACCGACGCATTGCGCCATGCCGGAAAGATGGGCGGCGACATCGGGATCGCGCGAGCGCAGCACGATCGTCGTCATCGCCGCCGCGATCAGCCCGCCTTGGCCGATGCCCTGCAGCACCGCCCACAGCCAGACGGTCGACAGCGGCGCAAACAGCAGGCCGAGCAGGGCGGTGACGGCGACACCGCAAAGGCTCGCATTGATCAGCCGCTGGTCTTTGCCGCGCACGGCGATATGCGGGACGATGAGGCAGGATGTTGCCTGCACCATTACCGACAGCGAGACGATCGCCCCGGCGGTGACGCCGTCGAGGCCGCGTTCGCGCAGGATCGGAACCAGCCAGCCGAAGACGCAATAGGCAAGCGCCGATTGCAGTCCCATGAACAGCGTCACCTGCCAGGCGAGCCGGTCGCGCCAGAGGCCCTCGACGCGGAAACCGTTTCGCCTGGCCTGCCTGCCGCTGCGCAGAACCTGCGGCAGCCAGAGCAGGCTGACGATCAAGGCGGGTAGGGCCCAGGCGGCTAGTGCGCCCGCAAGAGAGCCGCCGAGCGCGTGTTCGATTGGCAGTGTCAGCCCGGCCGCACTGGCCGCACCGGCGCAGAGCGCCATCGTGTAGAAGCCGGTCATCAGCGCGGCGCGCCCGGCGAAATCCCGTTTCACCAGCCCCGGCAACAGCACGTTGCCGACGGCAATGCAGGCGCCGGCCAGCGCAGTGCCGATGAACAGCAGCGGCACCGAGGAAAACCCGCGCAATGCAGTGCCGAGGGCCAGAAGCAGGATAACGCCGAGCAGCGTGCGTTCCGTGCCGAGGCGCTGGGCAAGACGCGGCGCCAGCGGCGAAAAGGCGCCGAGACAGACGACCGGAAGCGTCGTCAGCAGGCTGGCGCCAAGCGCGCTGAGGCCAAGCTCCGCGCGGATTTCCGGCAGCAGCGCCGAGGCGCTCGAAAAGACCGGGCGCAGGTTGAAGGCGATCAGCACCAGGCTGGCGCCGAGCAGGAAGCGACCTGCGGCGCCGCGCACCGGTGTTGCCTGTGGCGGTGGCAGGCTGCCGGCCTCGGCGTCGATCAACAATTCGTCGGTCGCGTCAAGCGCGGTGATGGCATCGGTGGACGGTGTGGTCATGACAGGATCATCCGGTCGAGGGCGGCAAGAACCGGCGCCATGAAGCGGCGCACCGCCGCGTCCGCTTTGTCGGGATCGCCGGTTTCGATGGCGTCGACGATATCGGCATGCGCTTGCATATCCGGTTCGGGAATATCCCTGCCGAGTGTGGCGGCGATGGTATCGGCGATCGAGGCCGAGAAGAAATCGTAGATCTCGATCATCGCCCGGTTGCCGGAAGCGGCGATGACGGCCTTGTGGAAGGCAAGGTCGCGCTCGATGAAGGCGGCCTGGTTGCCGCCGTCGTAATTGCCGCGTTCGGCAAGCAGCCGGCGAAGCTCGGTAACCGTCTCCGGTCTTTTGCGCACCGCCGTCAGCCGGGCGGCTTCGACGTCGAGCGCCAAGCGCGCCTCGAACTGGTCGCGCAGGCTGGCGCGCCGCGCCATCGTCAACGGCCGGCCGGCATCGCTGGTCGCGCGCACATAGGTTCCCGAACCCTGGCGGGTTTCGAGATAGCCTTGGGAGACCAGCACCCGCACCGCCTCGCGCACCGTGCCGCGGCTGACCGACAGCATGGCCGACAGCGAGGCTTCGTTGGGTAATTTCTCGCCGACCGCCCAGCGCTTGCCGAGAATGTCGCTGCGGATCGCCTCGACAGCGTCATCGGCGAGATTGGTCCTGCTGATTGCGTGCATCCCACTACTCATAAAGTCATCAGATGACTTTATGAGTAGTGGGATTTCGATTATCCGTCAACGGTCTCAAATCAGGGCAATAAAAAAGGGCCGCCTCGGCGACCCTTTCCATGAGTTTGGCCTCAAACGGGCCCGGACTGTCTATGCAGCCCCAGGAAGGCGGGGATTAGTGCGAGGGCTGCCTCGCTTTCATCAACTCTCCCATGCCCGTTAAGAGGTCCGAAATCTCATTAGACATTGGATCACCTTCCTTTCGTTCTGTTGCTGATAGCTCAAAGGTAGGCCGATTCTTCGCAGATGCAAGAGAGAAATGCGATCAATGCGCCGCCTTGATGAAGGTGCCGTTCTGCAGCTCGCGCATCGCCTGCATGATTTCCTCGCGCGAATTCATCACGATCGGGCCGTGCCATGCGACCGGCTCCTCGATTGGCTTGCCTGATACAAGCAGGAAACGGATGCCCTGGTCCCCCGCCTGCACCGTCACTTCGTCGCCGCTGTCGAAGACCACGAGCGTGCGGTTGCCGGACATGTCGCGAATGTTCAACTCCTCGCCGTCGACTTCCTTCTCGACGCGCACGCCGAAGGGTTTCGACGCATCGCGAAAGGTGCCGGAGCCGGCGAAGATATAGGCGAAGGCGTTGCGGTAGGTGTCGACCGGCAGACGCTTCTTCTTGCCGGGCGGCACCGAGACGTCGAGATAGATCGGCTCGGCGGCGACGCCGTCGACGGGACCGGCCTTGCCCCAGAAATCGCCGCAGATCACCCGCACGGCCGTGCCGTCATCATCGACGACGACAGGGATGTCGGCGGATTTGACGTCCTGATAGCGCGGCGCCGTCATCTTCAGCGAGGAGGGCAGGTTTGCCCAGAGCTGGAAACCGTGCATGCGGCCGGCGAAATCGCCCTTCGGCATTTCCTGGTGCATGATGCCGCTGCCGGCCGTCATCCACTGAATATCGCCGGCGCCGAGCAGGCCACGGTTGCCAAGGCTGTCGCCATGCTCGACGGTGCCGGCAAGCACATAGGTGATCGTCTCGATGCCGCGATGCGGGTGCCATGGGAAACCGCGAATATATTCCGCCGGATTGTCATTGCGGAAATCGTCCATCATCAGGAACGGATCGGTCATCGCAGGATCGCCGAAGCCGAAGACGCGGTGCAGCTTCACGCCCGCGCCTTCCATGGTCGGTGTGGCGGTACTTTCATGTTTGACGGGTCGGATCGACATGGCGTCCTCTTGAAGGTTCAACTTGGCGGCAACTATAGCGGCCCGGCCGCCAAGCGCGAAGCCTGCCCAGCGGACAACGCAGTGTTCACAAAAGAACACAGGCTTTCGCCGAATTTGAACATCCGAGGCGCCACGAAACCGTCATCTTGCGCTTGCAGACCGGCGGCGCGTTAAGCTGTTATTAGCCGCGACGTCAGACAATTTCAGCATGCCCGCCGATGCGGCGGCGGGTCGGAGCAAGAAAGCCATGTGTCGCTGGGCAGCCTATCGCGGAGATCCTCTCTATCTCGAGGAGCTGGTATCCTCGCCTGCCCATTCGCTGATTGAGCAGTCCCATTGCGCCACCCGCGCCAAGACGGCGACGAATGGCGATGGCTTCGGCATCGCCTGGTATGGCGACAGGCCGGAGCCCGGCCGCTACCGTGATATCCTGCCGGCCTGGTCGGATTGCAATCTGAAGAGCCTGGCGCGGCAGATCCGTTCGCCGCTCTTCCTCGCCCATGTCCGCGCGGCTACAGGCGGCGGCACGCGCCGCGACAATTGCCACCCCTTCACCCACGACACCTGGTCCTTCATGCACAACGGCCAGATCTCCGGTTTCGAGCGCCTGCGCCGGCCGATGGAGGCGATGCTCGACGACGAACTGTTCAATGCCCGCGGCGGCACGACCGATTCCGAGTTGATGTTCCTGCTGGCGCTGCAATTCGGCCTGCGTGAGGCGCCGGTGGCCGCAATGGCTGAAATGGTCGGCTTCGTCGAGGATCTGGCCGAAAGCGTCGTCGGTTCGATCCTGCTGCGCTTTACCGCCGCCTTCTCCGACGGCAACACGCTCTATGCGATCCGCTATGCCACCGATCGCAAGGCGCCGACCCTCTATGCCTCACCTGTCGGCGCCGGCTATTGCCTGGTGTCCGAGCCGTTGAACGACGATGGCGATGCCTGGGCCGAAATTCCGAATGGCAGCGCCGTTACCGTCAGCAAAAACGGCATCGACGTCGCCGACTTCCGGCCGGGAAAGCGAAGTGCAGCCAAGCCGCAGCGCGTGGCTATTCCCGCATAAAGCGCTTTAGCGGAAACTTTCGGCGATCAGCGCCGCCAGCCTTTCGGCAACCTCTTCCTTCGCCAGATCAGGCCATTGCTCGACGCCGTTGCGGCGTATGAGTTTGACGCTGTTGCGGCTGCCGCCCATGATGCCGGTGGCCGGAGAGACGTCATTGGCGACGATCAGGTCGGCGCCCTTGCGCTCGAGTTTCGCCTTCGCATTGCTTTCCACATCTTGTGTCTCGGCGGCAAAGCCGATCACCAGTTTCGGCCGCATCGTATGATGGCCGACGGTTTTCAGGATGTCCGGATTCTCGGTCAGCGCCAGCGTCGGAATGGATTCGCCCGGATGTTTCTTCAGCTTCTGGTCGGCGGCCGAGGCCACTCGCCAGTCCGCCACCGCCGCGACCATCACGGCGATATCGGCCGGCAGCGCCGCCAGCACGGCATCGCGCATTTCTTCCGCCCGCTCGACATGGATGACGTTGACGCCGACGGGATCGGCGATCGTCACCGGCCCCGAGACCAGCGTCACCTCCGCCCCAAGCCTGGCAAGGGCTGCGGCGATCGCATGCCCCTGCCGGCCGGAAGAGCGGTTGGCGATGTAGCGCACCGGATCGATCGGCTCGTGCGTCGGTCCCGACGTGACTATCGCCTTGCGTCCCTTGAGCGGCTTTTCTCCGTCGTCGAGCATGGTTTCGGCGGCCGCGACGATCTCCAGCGGTTCCGCCATCCGGCCGAGCCCCGCCTCCCGGCTCTCCGCCATCTCGCCTGCCATCGGCCCGACGAAGCGGACGCCGTCGTCCCTGAGTCTTGCCGCATTGCGCCGCGTCGCCGGATGCGCCCACATGCGGGGGTTCATCGCCGGTGCGGCCAGCACCGGCCTCTCCGTCGCCAAAAGCACGGTCGAGGCGAGATCGTCGGCAAGCCCGTTCGCCATCTTCGCCAGCAGGTCGGCCGTGGCGGGGGCAATGAGCACGAGATCGCAGTCGCGCGCCAGCCGGATATGGCCGACATCCTGCTCATCCTGGCGCGAAAACAGATCGAGGAAAACGTGGTCGGCTGCAAGCGCGCCGACGGCCAGCGGTGTGACGAATTCCTGGGCGCCTTTGGTCATCACCGGGCGCACGCTGGCGCCGCGCTCGCGCAGCCGGCGGATCAGATCCAGGCTCTTATAGGCCGCGATGCCGCCGGAGATGATGAGGAGGATGCGTTTGCCGCTGAGAGCCATGGCTTTCTACCCGTCGCCTTTTTCTGACCCTAAGCCTTTGGCGGAGAACATGCAATCGCGGGACGGCACACATCGCCGCGCTCGGCCGGTGCCGCCCCGTTCATGACGTCGGCCGTCATTCTCGTGGGCTCAGAGGTTGCTCATCCCGCCGTCGATCACGAGTTCGCTGCCGACGATATAGGCGGCCTCATCGGAGGCGAGAAAGACGATCGTTTTCGCGACCTCGCTGGGGTTCCCGAAGCGGCCGACGGGGATCTGCGACTGGATCTCGGCAGCCATCGCCTTGGATTGGGCTTCCGACGCCCCGAGCTTGCTGTAGAGCGGCGTGGCGATCGGGCCCGGGCTGACGGCGTTGACGCGGATGCCGCGACCGATGAGTTCGCCCGACAGCGTCTTTGCGAGCGTCAGCAATGCACCCTTCGTCAGTGAATAGACGCTGGAGTTCGGCATGCCGATATGGGCGTTGATGGAGGTATTGAGCACGATTGCGGCCTGGCTCGAAAAAATCGGCAGCAACGACTGGATCAGGAAAAACGGCCCCTTGACATTGATCGCCACCGACTTGTCGAAGGCGGCTTCGCTCCACTGTTCCAGCGGCCCGAATTCGGCGACACCGGCATTGACGAAGAGGATGTCGAGCGTGCCGAAAGCCTCTTTCACCGTATCGGCGACGGCCTTCTGGCCGGCCGCATTGCCGGCATCGGCCTGGATGACGATCGCTTTGTCGCCGAGTTCGCTACGGGCGGCTTCGACGCTTGCGGCGCTGCTGCCGGTAACGACGACGCGGGCGCCTTCGGCGATGAATTGGCGGGCGGTTTCGATGCCGATGCCGCTGGTGCCGCCGGTGATGAGGGCTGTCTTGTTCTGCAGTCGTGACATGATGACGTTCCTTTGATCGGATATTGTGGCCGGAGAAGGCGCGCTTTCATCCGGCGAATTGGGGAGCGCTTGGCTTTCGTCAGGTTCGGGTGATCGACGCGCCGCCATCGACCAGCGAGGCAGTGCCGGTGACGAAACTCGCATCGTCGGAGGCGAGGTAGAGAACCGAGCGGGCCAGCTCCTCGGGCGCTGCGACACGCTTCAGCGCATGCAGATTGGTGATGAAGGACTGCTTGTCGGAGGTGTCGTTCATCTCCCGATACATGTCGGTGTCGACGGCGCCCGGCAGGATGGCATTGACGCGCACGCCCTGCTGTCCGTATTCGGCCGCGAGCGCCTGGGTCAGGCCGATCAGGCCGGATTTGCTGGCGGCATAGGCGGCGACGCCGGGAAAGGCGAAGCTGTAACCGACGAAGGTCGAGGTGAAGATCACCGAGCCGCCGCCATTCCCCACCATTTCGCCGATCTGGTGCTTGGCGGCGAGGAAGGCGGCGGTCAGATTGATCGCCAACGCATCGCTGAAGCCTGCTTCCGAAACGCCGGTGCTCGGGCCGGCCTCGCCGAGTGTGCCGGCATTGTTGAAGGCAATGTCGAGCTTGCCGTAATGGGTCACGGCGGCCGCGACCAGCGCCTTGTGATAGTCTTCCGACCGGACGTCGCCGGCCACGGCGACAGCATCGCCGCCTTCCGCCTTGATCTCCGCGACGAGCCTGTCGAGTTCGCGCTCGCGGCGGGCGCCGACGACGACCTTGGCGCCCTCAGCGGCGAAGAGCTTTGCCGTGGTGCGGCCGATGCCTGAGCTTGCGCCGGTGACGATTGCGACCTTGTTGTTCAAACGGTTCATGGTCTCATTCCTGTTCTTGATCCGAGGCGGCCCCTGCCGTCCCTTCCGTTGAATGGAAGATGGCATTTTCCGTTCGTTCGGATTAGTCTCCAGATCATGGAATTCGAATTCGGAAAAGCCGAACGATGATCAGAATCGAAGGTATAGCGGCTTTTGTCGCCGTCACCGAGGCAGGCTCGGTCAGCGAGGCCGCCCGGCGGCTGCGGCTCTCCAAATCCGTCGTCAGCGAAAGGCTGGCCGAGCTGGAGAAGTCGCTCGGCGGCATGCTGCTGCACCGAACGACGCGCAAACTCACCTTGACCGAGGATGGTGCGGTCTTCCTGGAGCGGGCCGGTCGCATCGTCCGCGAGATCGAGGAGGCTGCCGCCGACATGGCCGAGCGGCGCGGAACCCTGTCGGGGCCGATCCGCATTGCTGCACCCGTCACCTTCGGCCGCATGCATCTCGGCCCGGCGCTTTATCCCTTCCTCGCCGAACATCCGGAGATCGAACTGACGCTCGATATCGACGACCGGCGCGTCGATGCGTCCTCGGACGGCTACGACGCGGTCATCCGCAACGGCCCGATCGCCGATAGCCGGCTGGTCGCCTGGAAGCTCACCCGCAGCCGCCGCCTCCTCTGCGCGTCGCCGGCGTATCTCGCGCGTGCAGGAATGCCGGCGTCGCTGGCGGATCTCAGCAGCCATCGCGGCATCTTCTACACCAATCGCGGCGTTGCCGACTGGCGCTTCCAGACGCCCGACGGTGCGATCGTCGTCCGCGCGAAACTGGCGCTCGGCATCAACAATGGCGACATGCTTCGTGACGCTTCGATTGCCGGTCTCGGCATCGCGCTGCTGCCTGCCTTCATTGCCGGCCCGGCGATCCGCGAGGGCCGGCTTGCCGAAATCGATGTCGGCCACAGGCCGGAGGCCGAATTCATCTATATGGCCCATCCAGAGGGCCGCAATCCCTCGGCCAAGCTCCGCGCCATTGCCGATCACTTGAAGAAGAGCTTCGGCGATCCACCCTATTGGGATCCGGCGGGTTAACGCATGAATTCCAAGGCTCATCAGGATGAACATATGCCGTCGTCAGCGCACGCCGCAAAGACCGTGATCGCAGCAGAAAAGCATTATTTGACGCGCGACTCCGCCGCCTATCGCCGCGCCAGTCTGGCGCTTTTCCTCTCCGGCTTTTCCACCTTCTCGCTGCTCTATTGCGTCCAGCCGCTGCTGCCGATCTTCTCGCAGGAATTTGCCGTCAGCCCGGCCGAAAGTTCGCTGTCCCTCTCGCTCTCTACTGGCTTCCTGGCGGTCGCCATCATCTGTGCCGCCGCGGTTTCGGAAGGTCTCGGCCGCCGCAGCCTGATGGCGCTATCGCTGGTCGCCGCCGCATTGCTGACGATTGCCACCGCCTTCGCTCCGGATTGGCACCTGCTGCTCGTCATCCGCGCCCTGCAGGGCCTCGTTCTCGGCGGCGTGCCCGCCGTCGCCATGGCCTATCTCGCCGAGGAGATCGACCCGCGCGGCCTTGGCGCCACCATGGGCTTCTATGTCGCCGGCACGGCCTTCGGCGGCATGTCCGGCCGCGTACTGACAGGCATCTTCGCCGAATATCTTACCTGGCGCCCGGCGCTTTTCATCATCGGCGCCATCGGCCTTGCCGCCGCGCTCGGCTTCATCGCCCTGCTGCCGCCGTCAAGAAATTTCGTCCGCCGGCCGGGCTTCGACCTCAACTTTCATCTCAAAGCCTGGCTCGGCCATCTCAAAAATCCGGCGCTGCCCTTCATCTTCGCCGTCGCCTTCCTGGCGATGGGCTCCTTCGTGACGATCTACAACTATGCCGGTTTTCGCCTGGTGGCGCCGCCCTATGGCCTCAACCAGACCGAACTCGGCCTGATCTTCACCGTCTATCTCTTCGGCATCGGCGCTTCTTCGATCGGCGGCCTGCTCGGAGATTGGATCGGGCACTTTCGCGTGCTTCTCTTCAGTCTGGCGCTCACCGCCGCCGGCAGCGCGCTGACGCTGTTTGCCCCGCTGCCATCGATCATCCTCGGCATCATCGTGCTGACGACCGGCTTCTTCATGAGCCACTCCATCGCCAGCGGCCTTGTCGGCAAGCTGGCGCATGGCACCAAAGGCCACGCCTCGTCGCTCTATATGCTGGCCTATTATGTCGGCTCCAGCCTCATGGGCTCGGCCGGCGGCTGGTTCTTCGCAGTGGAAGGCTGGGCCGCCGTCGTTATCTTCACGCTTGCCATGCTGGCGCTGGCCTTTATCTCCGCCTGTGTGGCGCAACATTTCGCGAGGAGCAGAGCATGATCCGCATAGACCGTCTCGACCACCTCGTGCTCACCGTCGCCGATATCGAAACGACCTGCGATTTCTATTCCCGTATCCTCGGCATGTCGGTCGAGGTGTTCGCGGGAGACCGCAAAGCCCTGAAATTCGGCCGCCAGAAGATCAATCTGCACCAGGCCGGCCACGAATTCGATCCCAAGGCGAGACATCCGACCCCTGGTTCCGGCGATCTCTGCTTCATCGCCGAGACGCCGCTTGCCGACGTCATCGCCCATCTGCAGGCGTCGGGCGTTGTGATCGAAGAAGGGCCCGTCGAACGCACCGGCGCCACCGGACGTCTGCGCTCGGTCTATTTCAGGGATCCCGACGGCAATCTCATCGAAGTTTCAAATCTGATCGACTGACGCTCGATTTGGCCAATACCCCGACTCAACCAAGCTGAATATAGGGCACGTCCTTCTTCGCCACCTCGTCCAGCGCTTCCTCGTAACCGGCATCGGCATAACGCATGACGCCGAGGGCGGTGTCGTTGGTCAGCGCGTGGTCGAGCCGTTCGTCGGCGCCATCCGTGCCGTCGGCGATGACCGTGACGCCGCAGCTCGTCATGTAGCCGGCATAGCCGCCGCCGCCGGAATGGACGACGACGAGGTCGGCCATCGAGGAGCAGAGCATCATCGCATCGATCAGCGGCCAGTCGGCGATCGCATCCGAGCCGTCCTTCATCCGTTCGGTCATGATATTCGGATGCGCCATGGCGCCGGCATCGAGATGGTCGCGGGAGAAGGCGACCGGGCCTTTGAGTTCGCCATTCGCAACCAGCGTATTGACGCGCCGGGCGAGTGCCGTGCGTTCGCCGTGGCCGAGCCAGGCAATGCGCGCCGGCAGCCCTTCGAATGGCACATGCTGGCGCGCCAGCCGGATCCAGTTGGTGATGATCTTGTTGTCGGGGAATAGTTCCAGCAGCAGGTCGTCGATGCGGGCGATATCGCTCTCCTCGCCCGACAGCGCCATCCAACGGAACGGCCCGATCGCCCGGGCAAACAGCGGCCTGAGATAGGCTTCGGTGAAGATCGGAATGTCGAAGGCATTGGTGACGCCGCCCTCTTTCGCCTGGGTGCGGATGAGGTTGCCATTATCGAAAACTTCCGAGCCCTTCCTCTGGAATTCCAGCATCGCCGTCACATGGTCGACGATCGAGGCGCGGCTTGCCGCCATCAATTGCCCCTGGCCGTCGTCGCGCAGTCCCCTGACCTGCTCGAGGCTCATGCCCTTCGGCACATAGCCATAGACGAGGTCGTGTGCCGAGGTCTGGTCGGTGACGATGTCGGGCACAATGCCGCGCCGGGCAATCTCCGGATAGACCTCGGCCGCATTGCCGACGAGGCCGACGGAAAGAGCCCGCTTCTCCTTCACCGCCGCATTGATCATCTGAAGGGCGCTATCGAGATCGGGTGCGATTTCCTGGAGATAGCCGATCTGCTGGCGCTTGCGAGCCCGTTCCGGGTCGATATCGACACAGAGGATCGCCGCCCCTGCCATGCGACCGGCGAGCGGCTGTGCCCCACCCATGCCGCCAAGGCCGGCCGTCAGCACGAAGCGGCCGAGGAGATCGCCGCCGAAGCGCCGCTCGGCAATGCGCATGAAGATCTCGTAGGTGCCCTGGATGACGCCCTGGCTGCCGATATATTGCCAGGCGCCGGCCGTCAGCCCGCCCCAGCAGATCAGCCCCTTGCGCTGCAGCTCGTAGAACACTTCGGCCTTAGCCCATTGCCCGACGATGTTGCAGTTCGCCATGATGACCAGCGGCGCTTTGGCGTGAGTTCGAACGAGCCCGATCGGCTTGCCGGACTGGATGAGCAGCGTCTGGTCCTCCTCCATCTCGGTCAGCGCCTTGACGATGCCCTTGTGCGCCGCCCAGTTGCGGGCCGCCTTGCCGAGCGCGGCATAGACGATCAGGTTTTCGGGATCCTCACCGACGGACAGCACGTTTTCGAGCAGCCGCAGCAGCGCTTCCTGCCGCCAGCCCTTGGCACGCAAGTCCGGCCCGCCGGGAATGGGAAATTTCGGATGACGTGGATTGGCCTTCGGCATCGTGGATTCCTCGTTGGTTATCCTCCCTTCTTCCCAGGCGAGAAGGGAATGGCGTTATTTGCCCGGCAGCGATTCCACATAGGCGAGCGCCGCATCGAGCAAACGCCGTCTGAGCGCATCGTCGCCGTAGACCGCAGCCGTCGCCCGCACCCAGCCCTGCATCACACGCTCGCCCGAAAGCATCTGGATGACGCCCGGCAGCGCCAGCGCCCAGCCGTCATTGCCTCGGCCGAGACGGACCAGCATGCCGTCACTGCGCGCGCAGCAGAGAAGATTGCCGTTCAGCAGGAAGGCCCGGCCGCCGAACATCGATTTTTCGCTGAAGCCAGGCCGATCGCCGAGTTCCTCGCGCAGCAATTCTTCCAAGCCGGGATCGCGCGTCATGGTTCAGGCCTTCGTTTCCAGTGCATAACGGGCGATCTCGATCCCCATCGCCTTTTCGACGACGGGATAGACTGTGGGATCGAGCACGCTTGCCGACAGCGGTATGAGTTCCTTTGGAACATGCAGGATGAAGACATGCATGCCCTCCTTGAGCTGGCCGACGCTGAGCGGTTCGCCCTCGGTTGACAGGGTAGTAATGACGGCGGGGAAGGTGGCAAGCCGCATGCCATCCGCATCGTCCACCGCCATATATTCATTCATCACGTACAGCCTCACCGATTTTTCGCCCGGACCGACGGTGATCGTGCCGATGTCGAAGGCTTCCTTGGTGTAGACGACGTCCTTGCGGGTGATGATGCCCTCGGCGAGGATATGCCCGCCCGTCGTCTTGCAGATGGCGTCGATGACATCAGATCCGCCCTTCCTCTCCGCCGCAATGATCGCCTCGCCGAGCGCAAGCGCCATCGAGATGCCGCCGAGTGCGGCATGGCTGCGCACATAGGAGGCTCTCAGCGGATTGCGGCAGCTGGCGATGAAGCCGCCGGATTGATCGGCGGCGGCGCGCAGCACCGGCGAGATCTTCGCGGTCGCGCCCTTGACCATCAGTTCGATATAGCGGTTCTCGGACCGATTGCCGCCGACGGCGGTCTGGATCATCGGCTCCGGTGAGCCAGCCATGCCGATCGAGCCCATGTCGCCTGTGGGGTGCGCACGGATATCGCCGACCGCGTCGACCACCTTGGTGCCGAGGATTGCCGACGGCAGCCAGCCGTTCAGCGTCGAGGATTTGCCGTTCTGGCCGATGATCAGCCCGGAGAGCCTTTCGCCCAGCGCCTCCTGCAGGAGCTGCACGGCCTTGACATAATCGATGCCCTGCATCTCCCAGGGCGTAGTCGAGGCCGGCGCACCGATCGCCGCCGCCGTCGCGATCCAGTCCTCGTCCTTCAGTTCGTCGATCGAGACCAGCTCCGGCTTGCCGATGGTGACCGCCGCCAGCCCGAGCATCCGCCCGTGATCGGCCCAGCCGCCGCCGCCGGCGGCATAGACGGAGCCGCCCTTGACGGCCGCTTCCACGTCCTTCTCAACCAGTATGCGTCCCATCCGGCTTCTCCTGGTTCGAATTTCTGTCCATCTCGCGCACCGCCTCGAACAGCACGGCGGCGCCGAGCGCGACGTCGTCATTGTCAGCCCATTCGTCGGGGCAATGGCTGCGGCCGTCCCGGCAGGGCACGAAGATCATCGCCGCTGGCGCCACCTTGGCGATCCAGGCCGTATCGTGCCCTGCGCCGGAGGCCATGCGGCGATGCTTGGCGCCGACGCGCTCGCAGGCGGCCTCCAGCGTCGACAGCAGCCCGACATCACCCGGGGTCGGCAGATTGTCGGACACCCGGTTCGGCGCCTTGATCGTCACGCCATAGGCGTCCGCCAGCTTTTGGACATGGCCGTCGAGCCAGCGACAGAAGGCCTCCATGTCGGCGCGGATCTCCGCGCGGCCATCGATCAGCAGCACCACCTTCGACGGCACGACATTGGCCGCATTCGGCTCGATCCGGAACTCGCCGACCGTCGCCGCGAAGTGGCCTGGTGTTTTGGCAAGTTCGGCGGCGGCGTTGCGGATGTCGAGCACCAATTGCGAGGCCGCCACCAGTGCATCCGCCCGCCGGTCCATCGGCGTCGTGCCGGCATGGTCGGCCCGCCCCTCGACGGTGATCTCCAGGCGGGTGATGCCCGAGATCGCGGTGACGATGCCGATATCGGCTTTTTCGGCTTCGAGCACCGGCCCCTGTTCGATATGAAGCTCGAGAAAGCCTGCCAGATCGGGCCGCTTCTGCTGCGCCAGAACGTCTGGACTGCCGCCCACCTCGGCGATACCCTCGGCAAGCTCGCGCCCGTCGCTGACGCGCGAAAGCCAGGCTTCCGGCAATTGCCCGGTCATCCCCCGGCTGCCGATGCAGGATACGCCGAAGATGCTCACCTCCTCGGCAAGGAAATCGACGATCTCCAGATCGTGGTCGAGCTCCAGGCCCTGATCGTGCAGTGCCCGCGCCACCTCCAGTGCCGAGATCACCCCGGCAATGCCGTCGAAGCGGCCGCCATCCGGCACCGTGTCGGAATGCGAACCGACCATGATCGTGCCGAGCCAGGGTTTGCGGCCGGTGCGCCGGCCGATCAGATTGCCGGCGGCATCGATCCGCGTTTCCAGTCTTGCCGCCTTCATCCGCGCTTCGATATAGGCCCGGCCTTCGAGAAAGAGCGGCGTGAAGGCCCGCCGCGTCCACGGATGCCCCGGCTCGGTGATTGCGGCCAGCGCCTCGATATCTCCAGCGATCCGGCCGGCATCGACGGGAAGATTACGGCTCATGCACCGGCTCCCGCGATAACCTGGCGCGGCAGCGGCCTCACGAACCGTCCGGTGCGGGGCTCGGCGAGCACCTTCCCGCTCTCGGCGATCTTTTCGCCGCGCAGATATGTGGCCGCAACGGTCCAGGGCAGGCGGATCCCATTATAAGGGCTCCAGCCGACGACGTTGTTGCCGCTTGCGGCGGCGTCATAGACGCTCTCCCGCGGCTCCAGCACGACGATATCGGCATCCTTGCCGGGGGTCAGCGCCCCCTTGATATGGTCGAGCCGGAAATGCTTGGCCGGGTTTTCCGCCATCAGCTTGGCTGCCCAAGTGAGCGGAATGCCCCGTTCGACGGCGCCTTTGATGAAAAGCGGCACCATCACCTCGAGACCGGGAACACCGGAGGCATTGGCGAGCATGTCGGGATTGGTCTTGCGGTTCTCCGACCAGCTGACGTGATCGGTCGAAACCAGCCAGACATCGCCCTTCGCCACTTTCCGCCAGAGTTTTTCCACCTCGGCGCGCGGCCGTACCGGCGGATTGATCTTTCCCTTGCCGCCGAGGCGCTGCACGTCATTCTCTTCGTCGAGCGTCAGATAATGGATGCAGCATTCGACCGTCGCGGCAAAGCCGTCGCGGCGATAGGAACGCGCGATGTCGTAGCCGCGCCCGAGCGAGCAGTGCACCACATGCGCCGGGCAGCTGGTCGCAGCCCCCGTCTCGAAGATCGTGTGCATCGCCAGGAGTTCGGTAATCGCCGGCCGCGACAGGCCGTGCGCCCGCCAGTCGGTGATGCCGCTCGCCTTCACCTGCTCCATGTAGGTGCGTACCGCCTCGTCGTCCTCATTGTGCACGCCAGCCGTCAGCCCCGTCGGCGCGATTGCCGCAAAGCAGGCGTCGAGCAGAGCCGGCGGAATGCGCGGAAAACGCTTTGGGTCTGTGCCGAAGGTCGAGAATTTGAACGCCGCAACGCCTGCTTCGACCATCTCGGCAATCCGCGCGGCGCCTTCTTGCGGATCGACCGTGCCGTAAAGCGCGAAGTCGACGCGCGCCTGCGGGCTCGCATGGTCGATCTTCCGTTTCACCGCCGCTGCCGAGCAGACGAGGTCGCCCTCGTCATAAGGCATGTCGATGATGGCAGTCACGCCGCCGGCGGCTGCCGAGCGCGTCGACCAGATGAAATCCTCCTGGTCTTTCTGGGACAGCGAATGCACCTGCGCGTCGATCGCGCCGGGCAGGATCAGCGCTTTGCCGAGCAGATGCCGCTCGCGCGCCGCAGGCGGCACGCCGAGGCCGACCTCGGCAATGCGGCCGTCACGCACGGCGACATAACCCGCTTCGACAATGCGGTCCGGCAGCACCACTGTGCCCTGCAGAACGAGATCGAAGTCCATGACGCTTCCTCCCTAAGCTGAGATCAGAGTGCCGGTGCCTCGTGGCGGGCCAGCCGCTCCTCGATGCGCTCCAGCGAGCCGAGCGCGAAGAAATCGTCGAAGGATGCGATCGGAACTTGCTCGGTCAGCCTGGAGACGAAGTCGTCCGAGCCGAGTTCCTCTTCGATCGCCTCCACCTCGGCCGACAGCGGCCGGTCGACCGTATAGAAATCCGCATGTTTGCGCACCACTTCGTAGAGCATGGCGGCGACGCCCTTCGGTTCGTCGCCGAGAATGTCGATCGCCTGGGCAGACAGCAGCGCCTCGAGGGCTGCGAGACGCTTCAGCGCCCGCATCTGCCGGTCGAAGCGCTCGATGACCAGCGGCAGGAAGGCTGCCTCATCCTCCAGTCCGGCCGCCACCACCAGCGACTGTGCCGATACGGGATTGGACATCGACAGCACGCGCGAAAAAATCTCGCCGGCAAGCTTGATGATCGGCCCGAAACCGGTGGCGATCCGCCCCGGCGGCACGAGATTGACCGGCAGGTCGCGCCGCTGACCGTTGCCGAGAATGACACAGCGGTTGAAGGCATTGCGCGCCGCATGCGCCATGCAGAGTGCCGCCGATTCGAGCAGGATCGTCACATCGAGCGGCAGCGACCCGCCCGAGGTCATCACCCGGCCTTCGACGACGACCGGATTGTCGTCCGAGCGGCCGGTGGCGGCAAGGATCTTGTGGCCGGTCGACAGCAGGTTTTCGATCACCGCGCCGAACACCTGGGCGATCATCCGCAGGCTGAGCGGGTCCTGAACATGCGTTGCAACCGGCCAGTTCCAATCGTCGGAGGCGTTGCAGAGCCAGGCGCCGATCAGCGCCTCGCGCGCCGTGCCGACATGGCGGACCGCCTTCCAGGGATCGCGGGACGCGCCGAGCGCGCCGGCCGCCATCATCGCCGTCGCCAGCAGGATGCGGATCGAGGCGGCGGCATTGCGCGTCGTTTCCGCCGCCGCTGCAAAGCTCACCGCATTGATGCTGAGCGAGGCGAGGCTGTCGCGCGGCGCCATCCGCACCGGCTCCAGCCCGGCTGCCCGGAAAGCCTCTGCCGCCTGCATCCGGTTGCCGCGATAGACCGCTTCGCCGACGCCGGTCAGCACCGCGCCGATCTGTCCCATCAACCCGATATCCGCACAGCCGATCGAGCCGGTGCGGCGCACGACCGGGATGAGATCGGCCTCGAGCATCCTGATATAGGCCTGGATCAGCTCCGGCGTGCAGCCGACCTGGCCGGTCAGCGCCGTATTGACGCGGATCGCCATGGCATTGCGCACGACATTGCAGGAAAAGGGTGTGCCGGTGCCGAAATGATGGGCGCGCACCAGGCCGAGGTTGAAGGTATCGAGTTCGTCGGCCGACCACTCCACATCCTTCATGGCGCCGACGCCGGTCGTCGCGCCATAAACGGGCATGCCGGAGGCGATGGCCTCCTCGACGACCTCACGGGCGATTGCGATGCGGGCCATGCCGGTCGCCGACGCCGAAATCGTCGCCTTGCCGGCACCGATCGTCACCATCTCGGCAAAACCGAGCGGCCGTCCGGAAAGTTCGATGCCAGGGCGTTCGTGCTGCATGTGCCATATCTCCTAAACAGTGAGACTAAGCGGCCCTTCCGTCACATGGGATATCCTAAATGCCGAACACAGCATGTTTTTGACAGGCGGATCAGCTCACCATCCAGGCAATATAGAGAAGCGTCAATGCGATGACCCAAAGCGCGATCCTGGCCGAGCGGTTATGCCGCGCCTCGGCCTTGCCGATCGCCTCCGCCGTCTGCGCGTCGAAGCGCAGCCCATGTTCGCTCATTTGCAGGAGCTGGTGGTGAAATTTTTCCGTTTTCGCTGCGATTTCGGGCACGGCTTCGGCGAGTTTGACCGCCGCCTTCAGTCCGTCCTTGATATCGGTGGCGATCCGCTTCGGGCCGAGATTGGTGCGGATCCAGTCGCCGACAACGGGCTCGGAGGCCTTCCACATGTTGAAGCGCGGGTTGAGCATGCGCGACACGCCTTCGACCACGACCATGGTCTTCTGCAGCATCACCAGCTCCGGCCGTGTCGCCATGTCGAACAGTTCGGTCACTTCGAAAAGCAGCGTCAGCAGCTTGCCCATCGAGATCGTCTCGGCCGGCTGTCCGTGGATCGGCTCGCCGATTGCCCGGATCGCCTGGGCAAAACTCTCGACATTGTGGTGTCCGGGCACATAGCCCGCCTCGAAATGCACCTCGGCGACGCGGATATAATCGCGGGTGATGAAGCCGTAGAGGATTTCGGCGAGGAACCGCCGCTCCTTTTTACCGAGGCGTCCGACGATGCCCATGTCGACGGCGACGATCATGCCGCCCGCATCGACGAACAGATTGCCCGGATGCATGTCGGCATGAAAGAAACCGTCGCGCAGCGTGTGGCGCAGGAACGACTGGATCAGCGTATCGGCGAGCAGGTTGAGATCGTGGCCGGCGGCGCGCAGGCCCTCGACATCGGACATGCGCGTGCCGTCGATCCATTCCATGGTGATGACGTCGCGTCCGGTGCGCTCCCAGTCGACCTTCGGGACGCGGAAGCCCGGGTCCTTTTCGGTATTCTCGGCGATCTCGGAAAGGGCGGCCGCTTCCAGGCGAAGATCCATCTCCACCTTCGTCGTCTGCTCCAGCGTCTTCGTCACCTCGACCGGCCGCAGCCGTCGGCTGGAGGCCAGGAAACGCTCCTGCATACGGGCGACGAGATACATCGCCTCGATGTCATGGGCAAAACGCTGGCGCACGCCCGGCCGCACGATCTTGACGGCGACCTTCTTGCGGCCCTCTGATGTCTCGACCTCGGCCGGATGCACCTGGGCGATCGAGGCAGCGGCGATCGGCTCGCCGAAGCTTGCATAGAGTTCGCCGATCGGCCGCCCGAGCGAGCCTTCGATATTGGCCTTGGCGGCAGCCGAGGGAAAGAAGGCCATCCGGTCCTGAAGCTGCGACAGGTCGTTGGCGAATTCGACGCCGACGACATCCGGCCGCGTCGCCAGGAACTGGCCGATCTTCACATAGGAGGGACCGAGCCGTTCGACGGCCTGTGCCAACCGGTCGCTGCGCTTCTGATGCCGCGCCTTGCTGCGCTCGAAAATCGTGACGAAGGATTTGGCGAGTGCGACCGGAGGCGGCAGGCCTTCGGACGGAAGAGCCGACACGACGCCCTCACGCACGAGCACCCAGCCGACGCGCCAAAGGCGGAAATAGGCCCCGAATGTGCTCATGCTGCCATACCCCGCCGGACGAGGTTCGTGTTTTCTTCCCTCATTCCCTCAAAGCTTCCAGCCGGAATGCAGCGCGGCAATGCCGCCGGTATAATTGGTGTAGTTGACGCGTGAAAAACCGGCCTGGCGGATCATTGCCGCGAAATTCTCCTGGTTCGGGAACTTGCGGATCGATTCCACCAGATACTGGTAGGGTTCGGCCTCGCCGGTGATCGCCTTGCCGAATTGCGGAATGGCATTGAACGACCAGGCGTCATAGATCTTGTCGAGCAGCGGCATATCGACTTCGGAAAATTCCAGCACCAGCAGACGTCCGCCGCGCTTCAACACCCGATAGGCCTCCGACAGCGCCGCATCGATCCGCGGCACGTTGCGGATGCCGAAGGCGATTGTATAGGCGTCGAAGCTGCCAGCCTCGAAAGGCAGTTCCTCGGCATTCGCCTCGACGAAGGTGAGATTGCCGGAAAGCTTCTTCTTTTCCGCCCGCTCGGCGCCGACGCCGAGCATCGAGCCGTTGATGTCGAGCACGGTCGCATGCGCCTGCCGGCCCGAGGCCTCGACGATACGGAAGGCGATGTCGCCGGTGCCACCGGCGACATCGAGCACCTTGTAGCCCGGCTCCTTGCGCGGGTTCAGCGCCGAAATCATCGCATCTTTCCAGGCGCGGTGCATGCCCATCGACATGACGTCGTTCATGATGTCGTAGCGCTTGGCGACCTTGTGGAACACCTGGTTGACGAGGCCCTGCTTCTCGCCGTCAGACACCTCACGGAAGCCGTAGGAGGTCTCCATGCCGCCATCGGCGGAAGTGCGGCTTTCTGACATCAGGCTGCTCCATTCCTTAAGATTCGGGCGCGGCGGCCATAGCGAAAGACCGCGCGCGACGTTATCACAGGGCCGCACTCTCCGCGGCACACTGGCGCTATAGCGCACATCGTCGTCGGTTGAAACACGTTAGATATAGATGGGTTAAGATGCCGGAATTGCCAGAAGTCGAAACGGTGAAACGCGGCCTGGCGCCGGCGATGGAGGGGGCTCGCATCGCCAGGCTGGAGCTGCGCCGCGGCGATCTGCGCTTCCCCTTTCCCGACGCTTTCGCCGACAGGGTATCCGGCCGCACCATCGTCAGCCTTGGCCGCCGTGCCAAATATCTGCTGGTCGATCTCGACGACGGCAACACGCTGATTTCCCATCTTGGCATGTCCGGCTCTTTTCGCATTGAGCAGGGTGCCATCTCCGGCGCGCCGGGTGAATTCCACCATGCCCGTTCGAAGGACGAGAAGCACGATCACGTCGTCTTTCATCTGGAAGGTCAAGGCGGTCCTCGCCGCGTCGTCTACAACGACCCGCGCCGTTTCGGCTTCATGGATATGGTGGGGCGCGCCGATCTTGCCGCCCATCCGTTTTTCCGCGATCTCGGCCCGGAGCCGACGGGAAACGAGCTTGGGGCAGCTTTTCTCGCCGAACGCTTCCGGGTCAAGGCGCAGCCATTGAAGAGTGCGCTGCTCGACCAGAAGAACATTGCCGGTCTCGGCAATATCTATGTCTGCGAGGCGCTGTGGCGCGCCCATCTTTCGCCGATCCGCGCCGCCGGCACGCTGGTGACGGCAGTCGGCCGGCCGAAAGAGCAGCTCGACCTGCTCGTTGCCTCGATCCGCGACGTCGTTGCCGATGCGATCGCAGCCGGCGGATCGTCGCTTCGCGATCATATCCAGACCGACGGATCGCTCGGCTATTTCCAGCATTCCTTCTCCGTCTATGATCGCGAAGGTCAGGCTTGCCGCACGCCCGGCTGCGGCGGTACGGTCGCCCGCATCGTCCAGGCGGGCCGCTCCACCTTCTATTGCGCCACCTGCCAGAAGTAAGATCCGGAACCGGGAGAACAGCATGGCCTACGAGACCCTGATCGTCGAAACCCGAGGCAATGTCGGCCTCGTCACGCTGAACCGACCCCAGGCGCTGAACGCGCTGAATTCCATCGTCCTCAAGGAATTGAGGGAGGCCTATGCCGCCTTCCATGCCGACGAGGCGGTCGGCGCGATCGTGCTCACCGGTTCCGAGCGCGCCTTTGCCGCCGGCGCCGATATCAAGGAGATGCAGCCGCTCGAGTTCGCCGATATCTATAAGAGTGATTTCATCAGCGGCTGGGATGACGTCGCCAAGGCGCGCAAGCCGGTGATCGCCGCCGTCAGTGGGTTTGCGCTCGGCGGCGGCTGCGAGCTTGCCATGATGTGCGATTTCATCATCGCCGCGGAGACGGCGAAGTTCGGCCAGCCGGAAATCACCCTCGGCGTCATTCCCGGCATGGGCGGCTCGCAGCGGCTGACGCGCGCCGTCGGCAAGGCGAAGGCGATGGATCTCATCCTGACCGGCCGGATGATGGATGCCGCCGAGGCCGAACGATCGGGACTCGTTTCGCGTGTGGTGGCGCCCGAGCGTCTCATCGACGAGGCGCTGGCGGCGGCCGAAAAGATCGCCTCGCTGTCGCGCCCCTCGGTCTTGATGGCCAAGGAGGCTGTCAACCGCGCATTCGAGACGACGCTGGAGGAGGGCTTGCGCTTCGAGCGCCGGCTGTTTCACAGTCTCTTTGCCACCGACGACCAGAAGGAAGGCATGGCGGCCTTCGTCGAGAAGCGCAAACCGGCTTTTACGCACCGTTGAGTGCTTTTAGGCGGTTCCAGCCGCAAAGCTTGAAAATCCGCGTTGACGTGGGCCGGCTTTAGAGTTATATGCCCGCCCACGGTTCGGAAAGCCGGTTTGGTTTTCCGCGATTGCTCCCGAATTGCTGGATTTTGTGGCCGCAGGGCCCGCGGTAATAGCGGAGTTTGTTCGAATTCTTGAGAGAGGCATCCATGGCCAATACAACTTCGGCGAAAAAAGCGACCCGCAAGATCGCCCGCCGTACCGACGTCAATAAGGCTCGTCGCTCGCGCGTTCGTACTTTCGTTCGCCAGGTCGAAGAGGCCATCGCATCCGGTGACGCCGCCAAGGCGAAGGAAGCTTTCCTGGCTGCTCAGCCCGAGCTTGCCCGCGCCGCCAGCAAGGGCGTGCTGCACGCCAACACGGCATCGCGCAAGGTCTCGCGCCTGGCCGCTCGTGTGAAGGCTCTTTCGGTCACTGCGACCGCGTAATCTTCCATTAACGGCTTCCTCGTTATGATTAGCCCGGTAATTTTACCGGGCTTTTTCGATTCAACCGATCAGCCCCTGTATGGTTAATCTCACGACTGTTTCGTGTCAGCGCCATGACAGGAAAAATTGTTCAAAAACAAAGACTTGCGCAAGGATGCTTTCACGCTGCGCGACTCTGCCCCAAGCTTCCGGGACCAGGGGGGAGTCAAGAAGATTATTATTTTTTTTCTTTCCCTGCGTGTCAAAATAGCCCGAACGGGGAATCTCCTTGATTCAAAAGCGATTCTTTTTTGACGCTGGTGTGACGCCCGAAAAGGGCAGGCGGAGTCAATGGCCGCTTGTTAATTTTGCGTAAAATTCATCGTTGATATTGCCTTTTGATCCTGCCTAAATGGCCTCCAACAAGGGGCGCGGACATCACCTGCAGAGGCTCGGTCTTAACTGCCACGTCGGCAGGGCGATAAGTGCGTGCCATTTGTTACGGAGCCTTGCGCTTCCGTTTTTTCAAGCACTCGACGGATTTGGGCCGTAACGTGGCTGTTACGGGCAGGGATGTTTTGTGCCTTCAGTGGCCACACGTTTAAGGCGAGGCCGCCGGGGAAGGTTAAAGTGATATTGCGTTCGGGCTGATCGGTCGAAAACGAGGATCGACCGCCAGCCTGGCACGGAAAGCCGATGAAGGTTGCCGCATGAATGCGGTTCCTGCAACGGAATTTTGTGCCGGTCCCTTCGGGGGCAGTGTTTGAGTGAACCGGCAGGTGAGCGGCTTCATGAGGATGCCGTCAGCCCGCCAAAGCGGGGAATGATCGGGCGGCTATTTTAGCGGAAGCCGCCCGGTGGAATTGAAAGGCGGCATTATGCAGATGAATACGATGACGACGGGCGGGCCCGACAATGGGGATGTGGCACCGCAGACGTTTGGCTCCATTCGCCTCGACGTGGGAGAAGCAAAGGCGGAAATGAAGCACAGCATCTTGTTTGAGCGCGTCAGCGCGCGCTTGAAGGCCCAGGTTGGTCCTGACGTCTATGCCAGCTGGTTCGCCAGGCTGAAGCTGCATTCGGTATCGAAGAGTGTGGTGCGCCTTTCGGTTCCCACCACCTTCCTGAAGTCGTGGATCAACAATCGTTATCTCGATCTCATCACCGGCCTGTTCCAGGCCGAGGATCCGGAAATTCTGAAGATCGAAGT
This sequence comes from Rhizobium sp. NZLR8, assembly GCF_019685025.1. NCBI lineage: Bacteria > Pseudomonadati > Pseudomonadota > Alphaproteobacteria > Hyphomicrobiales > Rhizobiaceae > Rhizobium > Rhizobium sp. NZLR8. The sequence continues at coordinate 807,283 of NZ_JABDVY010000001.1, forward strand.
CCTGGTGCGCACGGCAACGCGCAGCAGCACGAAGGCACTCGATGAGGCGGCCCAGCCCGAGCCGGTCGCTGCCCCCCAGGCGCGCCGTCCCGCAAGTGCCCAGCCGGCCGGCCAGGCCGTCCAACAGGCGGTTTCCTCCGTTGCTGCGGCAAGGCCCGCAAGCTTTGGTTCGCCGCTCTTCGGTTCGCCGCTCGACAGCCGCTTCACCTTCGACACCTTCGTCGAAGGCAGCTCGAACCGCGTCGCGCTTGCAGCGGCGAAGACGATCGCCGAAGCCGGTTCCGGCGCCGTGCGCTTCAACCCGCTCTTCATCCATTCGACGGTCGGCCTAGGCAAGACACACCTGTTGCAGGCAATTGCCAATGCGGCGGTGCAGAACCCGCGGGCTCTGCGCGTCGTTTATCTGACGGCCGAATATTTCATGTGGCGCTTCGCCACCGCGATCCGCGACAATGATGCGCTGACGCTGAAGGATTCGCTGCGCAACATCGATCTGCTGATCATCGACGACATGCAGTTCCTGCAGGGCAAGATGATCCAGCACGAATTCTGCCATCTCCTCAACATGCTGCTCGACAGCGCCAAGCAGGTGGTCGTCGCCGCCGACAGGGCGCCCTGGGAGCTGGAATCGCTCGACCCGCGTGTTCGCTCGCGCCTGCAGGGCGGTGTCGCGATCGAATTCGACGCGCCGGATTACGAGATGCGTCTCGAAATCCTCAAGCGTCGCCTGGCGGCCGCCCGGCTCGAAGATCCGTCGCTGGAAATTCCGGCCGAACTGCTCCAGCACGTCGCCCGCAACGTCACGGCCAGCGGCCGCGAACTCGAAGGCGCTTTCAATCAGCTGGTCTTCCGGCGCTCCTTCGAGCCGAACCTGTCGATCGAGCGCGTCGACGAGCTGCTCGCGCATCTCGTCGGCTCCGGCGAGCCCCGCCGTGTGCGCATCGAGGACATCCAGCGCATCGTCGCCAGGCACTACAACGTCTCGCGCCAGGAACTGGTCTCGAACCGCCGCACCCGCGTCATCGTCAAGCCGCGCCAGATCGCCATGTATCTGGCGAAGACGCTGACGCCGCGCTCCTTCCCCGAGATCGGCCGCCGTTTCGGCGGGCGCGATCACACGACCGTGCTGCATGCCGTGCGCAAGATCGAGGAGCTGATTTCGGGCGACAACAAGCTTTCGCACGAAGTCGAGCTGTTGAAGCGGTTGATTAACGAATAATCGCCCGATTTTCGCAAAGCTTTGGCGGCTGGAAGCGATTCCGGCCGTTTTCTTTTATGAGCTTTTTATTCTATACCTCCGGCCTCCCAGTGCCTGTCGCTCAAAACGGCGGCGGTATTGGAGGGACGATACAAGATGAAGAAGCGCCGAATGGCGCGTGGGAGGAATGAATGAGTTTCGAAAAGATCGCCGTTCTCGGCCTGGGCAAGGTCGGACGGCTGGCGGCGACGCTGTTGCATGAAAGCGGCTTCGAGGTCATCGGCGTCGATGCGCAATTGCCGTTGAGCGACGTTCCCTTCAAGTGCCGCGCCGGCGATATTTCCGACCCGCAGGTGGTCGGCGAGCTGCTGTCGAATGTCGAGGCGGTGCTCTCCTGCCTGCCTTACCATCTGAACATCGAATTGGCGCGCGCCGCCCATCTGGCCGGCATTCATTATTTCGACCTGACCGAAGACGTTCCCACCACCAATTTCATCATCGAACTATCAAAGACCGCCCGCGGCCTGATGGCGCCGCAATGCGGCCTGGCGCCGGGTTTCGTCGGCATCGTCGGCGCAAGCCTTGCCGACGGCTTCGATCGCTGCCGTTCGATCCGCATGCGCGTCGGCGCCTTGCCGCAGCATCCGACCGGACTGCTCGGCTATGCCTTCAACTGGTCGCCTGAGGGCGTCGTCAACGAATATCTGAACGATTGCGAGGTCATCGAGGGCGGGGTGCGCAAGCTCGTCTCGCCGATGGAATGGCACGAGACCGTCTATGTCGGAGGCGTCAAGCTCGAAGCCTTCACGACGTCTGGCGGTCTCGGCACGATGTGCGACACGATGCTCGGCAAGATCGACAATCTCGATTACAAGACCATGCGGTATCCCGGCCATATGGAGCTGATGAACTTCTTCTTCCACGAGCTTCTGATGCGCGACAAGCGCAAGCTCGCCGGCGAGATCCTGACCAATGCCAAGCCGCCTGTTGAAGACGATGTCGTCTATGTCCACGTCGCCGCCGAGGGCACGGAGAACGGCAGCCTGCGCCGCAAGGAGTTCGTCCGCGCCTATTACCCGATCGAGATTGCCGGCGCACGCCGCACGGCGATCGCCTGGACGACGTCGGCCTCCGTTGTTGCCGTCATCGAAATGGTCCGCGACGGCCTGCTGCCGGCGACCGGGTTCCTGCACCAGGAGCATATTCCGCTGGAGATGTTTTTGAAGACGCCGACCGGCAGCCTGTTCAAGGCGGGCGCCACCGGCCACGGCTGAGAAATGCTTTCCGGCGCGGCCCGCGATGTCGGCCGCGCTGGACCAATGCATTGCGTGGGCGTCAGCAGGCGAGATCGGCGACGACGGAATCGAGGATCAGCATGCCGGACGGCGTGCAGCGCAGGCGTGAATTGCCGATCCGCTCGATGAATTTGTGTTCAAGCAGGAATTCCTCGCGTTTCGGGTCGAGGTCGCGGCCGGAAAGCTGTTGCCAGCGGGCAAGATCGACGCCCTCCCTGAGCCGCAGCCCCATCAGTAGCAACTCGTCGGACTGTTCCTCGTAGCCGAGTCGTTCCTCATCGAGAATGCCGTGGCCGTCACGTTCGACCATGTCGAGCCAGGCTTCCGGCTTGCGCTCGGTCGCCGTCGCGAGCTTCTCCGGGCCACGCGTCAGCCGGCCGTGGGCGCCCGGGCCGATGCCGGCATAATCGCCGTAGCGCCAATAGGTCAGGTTATGCCGGCTTTCCGCACCCGGCCGGGCGTGATTGGAAACCTCATAGGCGGGCATGCCTTCGCGCGCCGTAATCTCCTGCGTCGCCTCGTAGAGCACTGCCGATTGCTCGCCATCCGGCACGACTAGCTTGCCGGCCTTATGCAGGCCGTAGAAGGGCGTGCCTTCCTCGATGGTCAGCTGATAGAGCGAAAGATGGTCGACCGCATAGGAGATCGCCTCCTTCAGCTCCTTTTCCCATTCCTCGACCGTCTGCTGCGGCCGCGCGTAGATCAGATCGAACGACATGCGCGGAAAAATGTCGCGCGCCAGCCGGATCGCCTTCAGCGCGTCGGCGACGTCATGCAGCCGGCCGAGGAATTTTAGATCCCGGTCGTTCAGCGCCTGCACGCCGAGCGAGACGCGATTGACACCCGCCGCCCGGTAGCCGCGGAAGCGTTCGGCTTCGACGCTCGAAGGATTGGCTTCCATGGTGATCTCGATGCCATCTGGCACATGCCAGTGCCGCGCAATGCCGTCGAGAATGGCGGAGACCGTTTCCGGTTTCATCAGCGAGGGCGTGCCGCCGCCGAGGAAGATGCTCGTCACCGTCTTCGGCCCGCTCATCGCCCGCACCGTCGCCATCTCCTTCAGGAAGGCCGCCGTAAAGCGCTCCTGATCGACCGGCTGGTGGCGCACATGGCTGTTGAAGTCGCAGTAGGGACACTTCGCCGCGCAGAAGGGCCAATGCACATAGACGCCGAAGCCGGGCTCGCCGGTATCGGGCAGCAGCGCGGCGTCGCGCGAAAGGCTTGGCGTGTCGAAATTGTCCACGGAGTGATCCTATGCCTCCAGGCAGGTTTCGACAAAGAGTTTGAAGGCGCGGGCCCGGTGCGACAGCGCCTGCGGCTTGCCGGCGCTCCAGCCGTGTTTTTCCTCGCTGCTCATTTCCCCGAAGGTGATGTCGTAACCCTCGGGCTGGAAGACCGGATCGTAGCCGAAGCCCTGGGTGCCGCGCGGCGGCCAGGCGACGCTGCCTTCCACCTCGCCGCGAAACAGCTCCGTGTGGCCGTCCGGCCAGGCAAGGCAGAGCACGCTGACGAAACGCGCGGTACGCTGTTCCGGCTTGGTCGCGCCGGCATCCTGCAGTGCCTTTTCCACCTTGGCCATCGCCATGTCGAAATCGCGCGTTCCGTCTGATGTCTCCGCCCAATTGGCGGTGTAGACACCGGGGTCGCCGTCAAGCGCATCGACCACCAGCCCGGAATCGTCCGAAAGCGCCGGCATGCCGGCGGCATTGGCCGAGGCGACCGCCTTGATCGTCGCATTCTCCTCGAAACTTGTGCCGGTTTCCTCCGGTTCGACGAAATTCAGCTCGGCAGCCGATCTGGCGGTGAAGCCGAGCGGTCCGATCAGTTCCTGGATCTCGCGGATCTTGCCGGCATTGTGGCTGGCGACGACGATGGTCTTCGTTTCAAGCTTGCGCATTCAGATGTCCTGTTCGATGCCCCAGATTTTCGCCTCCGCGCATTCCAGGCTGTTGCCCTCAGGATCGCGGAAATAGATCGAGCGGCCGCCATTCGGCCAGTGCACTTCGGATTCGATCGCCACGCCGGCCGTTCTCAGCCGTTCGGCCATCGCATCGATGTTGCGGCCGGACACCCGAAAGCAGGCATGGCCCTGTCCGGTCGTGCCGTGCGGCGGCACCTGCAGGGCATCCCGCGCCGGCGGCTTCACCGTTTCCTCAGGATTGAAGATCAGCAGAACGCCGGGGCCGCAGCGGAAGAAGACATGCCGGTTGGCGGCGCGGGCGATCTTTTCAAGTCCGAGAACGTCTTCGTAGAACGTCTCGGCCTGATCGAGATCGCGTGCATAGAGCGCCGTTTCCAACATGCCTTCCAGCATGGGGTTCATCCTTCGACGGCTTGCTTCTGCAGCGCGACCAGTTCGCCGATGCCGTTTCTGGCAAGCTGCATCAGCGAGGTGAATTCGCCCTCGCTGAACGGTGTGCCTTCGGCCGTGCCCTGGATCTCGACGATCCCGCCGGTGCCGGTCATCACGAAGTTGGCATCGGTCTCGGCCGAGGAATCTTCGAGGTAATCGAGATCGATCACCGGCTGGCTGGCGAAGATACCGCAGGAGATGGCGGCGACATGATCCTTCAGGACCCGGTCGACCTTGATCATGTTGCGGCTTTCCATCCATTTCAGGCAGTCGTAAAGGGCGATCCAGCCGCCGGTGATCGAAGCCGTCCGGGTGCCCCCATCGGCCTGGATGACATCGCAATCAAGCGTGATCTGCCGTTCGCCGAGCGCCTGCAGGTCGACGACGGCGCGTAGCGACCGGCCGATCAGCCGCTGGATTTCCTGGGTGCGGCCGCCCTGCTTGCCGGCGGCGGCCTCGCGCTTCATGCGTTCACCGGTCGCCCGCGGCAGCATTCCGTATTCGGCCGTGACCCAGCCCTTGCCGGAATTGCGCAGCCATGGCGGCGTCTTTTCTTCGAGGCTGGCCGTGCAGAGCACATGCGTATCGCCGAATTTTACCAGGCAGGAGCCTTCCGCATGCTTGGAAAAATTGCGCTCGAACGAGACCTTGCGCATCTGGTCGATTTTTCTGCCTGAAGGCCGCATTCTTATCTCCTGGGGTTTGTTGACCGCTTCTACGATTGGCGGCGCTCATTTGCAAATTCCCTTTTGCCACGGCTGCGAGTTTGACTTACTTTCGGGAAATATCATCAGCGCGGGTTCGAGAGGTTCATGGGCATCAGGTCGACATCGGTTTCGGATGCCGTTGCTGCGCTCGACGAGCGCTCCAGGGAAATTTTTCGCCGCATCGTCGAGGGTTATCTGGAGAGCGGCGAGCCGCTCGGTTCGCGCAATCTGTCCCGCCTGCTGCCGATGTCGCTGTCGCCGGCCTCGGTGCGCAACGTCATGAGCGATCTCGAGGATCTCGGCCTCATCTATTCGCCGCATACCAGCGCCGGCCGGCTGCCCACCCAGATAGGCCTGCGCTTCTTCGTCGATGCCTTCATGCAGGTCGGTGATCTCTCCGCCGAGGACCGCGCCAATATCGATCGGCAGGTGCGGGCCGAAAGCGGCGGCAATCCGGTGGAATCGATGATGAACGAGGCAAGCCGCATGCTGTCCGGCATTTCGCGCGGCGCCGGCCTGGTCATCACCTCGAAAAGCGATCCGGTGCTGAAACATGTCGAGTTCATCCGGCTTGAACCGACAAAGGCGCTGGCCGTGCTCGTCGGCGATCACGATCAGGTGGAAAACCGAATCATCGAGCTGCCGGCGGGGGTCACCTCCTCGCAGCTGGCGGAGGCGGCGAATTTTCTCAATGCCCACATGTCCGGCCAGACCCTGCCGGAGCTCCGCAAACAATTAAGCCAGCTGAAGGATAACGTCCGTCACGAGCTCGATGCCCTGTCGCGTGATCTCGTCGAGCGCGGCATCGCTGTCTGGGCCGGCAGCCCGGACGAGGGAAAGCCGACGCAGCTGATCATCCGCGGCCGCGCCAACCTGCTCGAAGGCCTCGCCGGCGCCGAGGATCTCGACCGGCTGCGCCTGCTGTTCGACGATCTCGAAAAGAAGGACAGCCTGATCGAGATCCTCAATCTCGCCGAAACCGGTTCGGGCGTGCGTATCTTCATCGGTTCGGAAAACAAGCTCTTCTCGCTGTCAGGCTCCTCGCTCATCGTCGCGCCCTATCGTGACGATGACGATCGTATCGTCGGCGCCGTCGGCGTCATCGGTCCGACGCGGCTCAATTATTCCCGCATCGTGCCGATGGTGGACTACACCGCCCAGCTCGTCTCCCGCCTTTCGCGCAATCCCCTTTGATGCCGCTTTGACGTCGCAGCCCTTCAAAGTTCGACAGCGTCCGTTGGGCATCTGACGAGAGTGGCGCTGTACAGGCGCAGAATTTTCGCTTCTTTGTCACGCAGACTTGATTTTTTTCGGTCAAACCTCGATATCGGGCGCATCTGAAGACACCAACCGGAGACCGTCATGACCGATGACACGACGAAAAACGGACCTGACGCAACTGCGGCCGATGCCGCAGCCGACGCTGCCGCCTACGTCGAGAACGATATTGCGCAGGAAGAGGCCACCCAGCCGGACCCGCTCGAGCTTTTGAAAGCCGAAAACGGCGAACTGCGCGACCGCTATCTGCGCCTTGCTGCCGAGATGGACAATCTGCGCCGGCGCACCGAGCGCGAGGTCAAGGATGCCAAGTCCTATTCCGTCGCCGGTTTTGCCCGCGACATGCTTGCCGTCTCGGACAATCTGCGCCGGGCGCTGGATGCCATCCCGCCAGAGCTCAAGGACGCGGCCGATGCCGGCCTGACGACGCTGATCGAGGGTGTGGAGATGACCGAGCGCGCCATGCTGTCGGCTCTCGAACGCCATGGCGTTCGCAAGCTGGAGCCGGTCGGCCAGAAGTTCGACCCGAATTTCCATCAGGCGATGTTCGAGGTGCCGAACCCCGACGTGCCGAACAACACCGTCGTCCAGGTCGTGCAGGCAGGCTTTTCCATCGGCGAGCGAGTGCTGCGCCCAGCCATGGTCGGCGTTGCCAAGGGCGGCCCGAAGCCGGCCGAAGCCGAGACCAATTCGGTCTTCGACGAGAAGGACGCCTGAGGTTGCCGTTGTCCTCTCTTCAAGAGACGGACATCCAAAAAATCAGATGCGGGCGAAGCGTTCGATCAAAAGATCGAAGAAGCCGTCCGCATCGACGTGGCGCATGACTTTCGCATTGCGCTTGCGCTCGGTGACATGCCACCAGTCGACGACGGTCATGCCGGCGGTGAGTTCGGAGTGAACCTCGATCTCGACATTGCAGTCCCGGCCGTTGAAAAGCTCCGGCTTCAGCAGGTAGGCGACGACTGTCGGGTCATGCAGCGGCCCGCCGTCGGAGCCGTATTTCTCGATGTCGAACCGCTCGAAGAATTCCAGCATCTCGACCATGGCCTTTGCCGGCGCCGTGCCGATCTCGGCCATGCGCTTGACCCGGTCCTTGCGGGTCAGCAATTGGTGCGTCACGTCGAGCGGCATCATCACGATCGGGACGCCCGAGCGGAAGACGATATCGGCTGCCTCGGGGTCGACATAGATGTTGAATTCGGCCGCCGGGGTGATGTTGCCGCCCTCGAAGAAGCCGCCGCCCATCATCACCAGTTCGCGGATGCGCGGGGCGATATCGGGTGCTTTCTGCAAGGCCATGCCGATATTGGTGAGCGGCCCGAGCGTGCAGAGCGTCACCGTGCCTTCCGGCTCCAGGCGCAGCGTCTCGATGATGAAGTCGACGGAATGGCCGAGCTGCAGCGCCATCGTCGGCTCGGCGAGATCAGGACCGTCGAGGCCGGTCTTGCCGTGCACATGTTCGGCGGTCACCAGCTTGCGGGCAATCGGCGCGTCGGCGCCGGCGAAAACCTTCGTCTCCGTCCGGCCGCAGAGCTCGCAGACGATGCGTGCATTGCGGCTGGTGAGCGAAAGCGGCACGTTGCCGGCGACCGTGGTGATCCCCAGTACCTGCAGCTCCTCGGGGCTGCCGAAGGCCAGCATGATGGCGGCCGCGTCGTCCTGGCCGGGATCCGTGTCGATGATGATCTTTCTTGCGTTTGCCATCCGATGCACCGTTTTCTTCATTTCTCGTCACAAATCGGCACATTCCGCGCCGGCACGTTTTGATGCGAGGCAGCAGGCGCTTTGTCAAGCAGCCGACCGCCACCACCTTAAAATTGAGGGATGGGGCAGGGACGTCGCCTGCGTCTTGCAGCGCCGGAGTGCTGTCCCCATATTAGTAGCATCCGGATGCTGCCCTTAAGGTCCGGGATGGTCGCTTGCATCAAGGACTTGAAAAGAAATGAGCCGCATTACCCCTTTCGCCAGCCCGCTGCTTCTGGGCTTCGATGCCATGGAAAAGACGCTGGAGCGCATTTCCAAGGCGAGCGACGGATATCCGCCCTATAATATCGAACGCATCGGCGCCGATAGCGGCGCGCCGGAACGTCTGCGCATTACGCTGGCGGTGGCCGGTTTCGGCGAGGAGGAACTCGATGTCTCCATCGAGGAGAACCAGCTTCTGATCCGCGGCCGCCAGGTGGAGCAGGGTGAACGGGATTATCTCTATCGCGGCATCGCCGCCCGCCAGTTCCAGCGCACCTTCGTTCTTGCCGACGGCATGCAGGTGCTTGGAGCCGGCCTGAAGAACGGTCTGCTCTCCGTCGATCTAATTCGTCCGGAACCCGCGCGCATGGTCAAGAAAATTAACATTTCGGTCTCAGAGTAGCACAACGGTTTGTCGAACCGTTGGTCCCTTCTTCCGGAGGAACAGGAATGTTGATGAAAGAAGCCACGTCTCACTTGACCAAATCCGAGCTTGCCCACATCGGCAGCGGCGAGGTCGCCTATATCAGAAAAATGCGTACCGATGAGGTCGCCAAGTGCTTTCCCGAGGCGCCGGATATCGATCCGAACGTCGACCTCTGGGCGCTCTTCGGCGCCGACGGCACGCCCATCCTTCTGACGGACAATCGCTCCAGCACCTTCTTCAAGGCTGCCGAGGACGAACTGAAGACGGTCAGCCTGCACTGACCGTCGAATGCAGTCTGTCGCGTTTCACCGCTCTTGCGGTGCATGCTCATGCTATTCGATTTGGATGCGCTCGCGGCGGATGCCGCGACATGGGCGCGGTGCCTCGTTAGACGTTTTTTCCGTATTCGATGAGGTGGAAAGGCCGGCAGATCTCTGCTGCGACCTGTCGTTAGATCTTGTTGGCCCTCAGATCTTCCCGAATGTCAGATAGGCCGAAGAGCGGCCCTCGCGCCGTGCCTTGGCCTCGTAGCGCGTGCTCGGCCAGCCCTCGTAGGGTGTCAGCCAATCCGCAGCATTGTCGGCCATCCAGTCGAAGCCGCCATGGTCGCGGCATTTGATCAGCGTCCAGTTCACATAGGTGTCGATGTCGGAGGCAAAGCAGAACAGGCCGCCGGGCTTCAGCACGCGATGAAAGCGGTCGAGATTGGTCTTCGAGACGAAGCGGCGTTTCCAGTGCTTCCGCTTCGGCCAGGGGTCGGGATAGAGCAGATCGATCTGATCGAGCGAAGCGGCCGGCAGCCAGTCGAGCAGCTGCGTCGCGTCGTCATTATAGACGCGAATATTGCGCGCACCGGTTTCGCCGATGCGCGACAACAGCTTCTGCATGGAATTGACGAAGGGCTCGACGCCGATGAAGCCGGTCGAAGGTGTCTCGAGGGCGCGGTGGATCAGGTGTTCGCCGCCGCCGAAACCGATTTCCAGCCGCAATCTCTCGACCGGAGCCGGGAAGAGGGAAGTCAGCGGCCCCAGTGGAGCCGCTGAAAGATCGATAAGGAATGCCGGCAGCAGACTGTTCAGCGTCTCGGCCTGCTGTTCGCGCAGGGCCTTGCCCTTGCGGCGACCGAAGAAGGCTTCCGTCGCCCGGCCGCGGCGTTCCATATCCGTCATGCTTTATCTCAGGCCTTCACGCTTTCCTTGAGCGCCTTCACGAGGTCGGTGCGCTCCCAGGAGAACGAGCCGTCGCGGCCGGCCTTGCGGCCGAAATGGCCGTAGGCAGAGGTCTTCGCATAGATCGGCTTGTTGAGGTCGAGATGGCGGCGGATGCCGGAGGGAGACAGGTCCATGTTCTTGCGGATCGCCGCTTCGACCTGATCTTCGCTGAACTTGCCGGTGCCGTGCAGGTCGACATAGATCGACAGCGGCTGGGCGACGCCGATCGCGTAGGAGATCTGGATCGTGCAGCGGTCGGCAAGGCCGGCGGCGACGACGTTCTTGGCGAGGTAGCGGGCGGCATAGGCAGCCGAACGGTCGACCTTCGTCGTGTCCTTGCCGGAGAACGCACCGCCGCCATGCGGAGCCGCACCGCCGTAGGTGTCGACGATGATCTTGCGGCCGGTGAGGCCCGCATCGCCGTCCGGCCCGCCGATGACGAACTTGCCGGTCGGGTTGATGTACCAATTGCAATCGTCAGCGATCTTCAGTTCGCCGAGCGCTTCGCGGATATAGGGCTCGACGACGGCGCGGACCTTGTTCGAATCCCAGCTTTCGTCGAGATGCTGGGTCGAAAGCACGATCGAGGTTGCTTCCGACGGCTTGCCGTCGACGTAGCGCACGGTCACCTGGCTCTTGGCGTCGGGACCGAGCTTGGCGACTTCGCCGTCGCCCTTCTTGCGGGCAGTTGCCAGCAGCTGCAGGATCTTGTGGGAATAATAGATCGGCGCCGGCATCAGGTCCGGCGTTTCGCGGCAGGCGTAACCGAACATGATGCCCTGGTCGCCGGCGCCCTCGTCGCCCTGCTGGTCGGCGGCGCTGTCGACGCCCTGCGCGATGTCGGCCGACTGCGAGTGCAGCAGCACGTCGATCTTTGCCTTCTTCCAGTGGAAGCCGTCCTGCTCGTAGCCGATATCCTTGATGGCGCGGCGGGCGGCGGCCTTGAACTTCGAAGGATTGATGACGTCCTTGCCATGCTTGTCCTTCTTCATCAGGCTCGGCGGCAGGCGGACTTCACCGGCGATGACGACGCGGTTGGTCGTCGCCAGCGTTTCGCAGGCAATGCGAACGCCCCACGGATTGACGCCGGTCTTGGCCGCTTCGCGGTAGACCAGATCGACGATCTCGTCGGAGATGCGGTCACAAACCTTGTCCGGATGACCTTCGGCAACAGATTCGCTGGTAAAGAGATAATTCGCGCGCATTCCGGGATTCCCCTCAAAGAACAAAAGCTCGCTAGTAGGTACTCAGTTCGAGACCCGATGACAAGCGCAGAAGGACATAAATATATCTTTATATCTGCGGCAAAGTGACAAATTTTGCCCCAAAAACGCAAAAAAGCGGCCTTTCGGCCGCCTTTCGAATTCTGCGATGGAGCTGGCTCAGTCGGAGTCGGCCTCAGCGGCCAATGCCTTCACCAGCTCCACGACCTTGCGGCGAACCTTGGGATCGGAAATCTTGACGAAGGCGCGGTTGAGCTGCAGGCCTTCCGAGGAAGAGAGGAAATCGACGACGTAATTCGAGCTGGAAGTTTCCATCCCGCCGGCGCCGGAATTTTCGCCGGGCGCGTCCTCGAAGAAAAAGGAAACCGGGACATTGAGGATGTTCGAGATATTCTGCAGACGGCTTGCGCCGACGCGGTTGGTGCCCTTTTCGTATTTCTGGATCTGCTGAAAGGTAATGCCGAGGCTTTCCCCGAGTTTTTCCTGGCTCATGCCCAGCATTGTTCGGCGAAGGCGAATACGGCTGCCAACGTGGATGTCGATCGGATTAGGCTTCTTTTTGTTTTCAATCATGGTCGTGCCCTAGCTAAGAATTTCAACCTGTTTCTAACCGGCATGCCCCTGATCCATCCCAAACGCCACGTTGCAAGCGGTGAGAACCACCTTTGCACATCCATTCAGAACGCCGATTGTCATCACTATGCAATTTTAGGGGTTTTTGGTCAATTCAGCCCGGAAATAAAACCTCTACGAGAAACCAGCGCAATCAAAATGAGCAGCGCCTCGGTCAACCAGAAGTGTGTTTGCAGGGGGAATGTCGTTCCAGCCTCTCCGCCGAACCTATCAAGAGTTGCATCAATAAAGCCGATTTCCTCGAGACCGAGGCCCGCAATTATTTCCCCATGTGCATTCACAATTGCTGAAATGCCGCTATTGGCGTCGCGAATCAGCGGCAGCCCGGTTTCGACCGCCCGCACTCGCGCCTGCTGGAAGTGCTGATAGGGGCCGGGTGTCGCACCGAACCAGGCATCATTGGTGATGTTGAGGATCGCATTGGCGTCTTTGATGTCGCCGGTCATTTCATCGGGGAAAATGATCTCGTAGCAGATCAGCGGATAGAGATTGAGCCCGCCGGGCAGCGCCAGCAGGTGGCGGCTGGCAGCCGCCGAAAACCCGCCCGGCATCTCGACGACGTTCTGGATGCCAAATTCGGTGAGCAGGTCCTCGAAGGGCAGGTATTCGCCGAAAGGCACCAGATGCACCTTGTCGGAGGCAGCGATGATCTGACCGCGGCCGTCGATGACATAGATGGAATTATAGTAGCGTGTCGGCGTGCCCGGTCCCATTTCCTCGGCGCGGACGGCGCCGGCGATCAGGATCTGGTTGTCGTCGAGCGTATCGGCGATCCGCATCAGCGCATCCTGGTTGTCGGTGAGGATGAAAGGGATCGAGGTTTCCGGCCAGACGATGATATCGGGCTTCCGTCCGCCATTCTTCGGCGCTTCGGCCGACAGCTTCAGATGGGTCTCGAAGATCGCATTGCGGTCGGCGTCGTTGTCCATCTTCTCCGCCTGATCGATGGCAGGTTGCACCAACCGCACCACCGGCCGCTTGTCCTCGGGCAAGGCGTCGGGCCGCGGTGCGAGATAGAGGGCATAAGCGCCATAACCGAGATGGGCGGCAAACAGCAGGGCGGCGAGCGCGATGCCGCCGCGCGCGCCTTGCCGCGTGCCGGCAAGGGCAGGCGCGGAAAAAATGAAGACGGCAAGTGCCGTCACCCCCATCACCCCGATCACATGCGCCGACTGCATCATCAGCGGAACGGGCATCATGCCGTAGCCGATGGCGTTCCAGGGAAAGCCGGTCAGGATGACGCTTCGAAGCCATTCCATCAGCCCGAAGCCGGCCGCAAGTGCGGCGATCCGTCCCATCCCATCAGACCAGAAGATGCGGGCAATGGCGGCTGCCAGCCCGTAGAAAATCGAAAGACAGGCCGGCAACCCGAGAATTGCCAAGGGCAACGCCCAGGCGAACTCCTCCTGATCGACCAGCAGCGCATGGCCGAGCCACCAGAGACCAGCGACGAAATAACCGAAGCCGAACAGCCAGCCGGTGGCAAAGGCCGGCCACAGTCTGCCGACCAGGCCGCTTTCAGGCGCCGCCGCCGCCCCGTCGATCAGCCAGACGAGCAGGGTGAAGGAGAGGAACATTGCCGCAAAAAAGCCGAAAGGCGGCAGCGCCAGCACGGCGAATGCTCCGGCGGCGATGGCCAGCAGCGACCGTTTGAACCCCCAGACGAGGATAACCCTGTCCGCAAGCCGCTCCATGCGCACTCCCATCAAACCGCGAATCAACCCATTCGCAGTCTTTCAAAAAAGCGGCTCTTTGTCCTGCTAGAGCATGATGCCGAAAAGTGTGAGCGGTTTTCGGACGACATCATGCTCTAACTCTTTAATTGAGAACAGATCGCCCGGAAGTGTGCAGCGGTTCCGGGATAGCGACATGCATAAAAAACAGCTGAAGCGCGTCACAGCAATCAAACTGAATGCTACGCGCTTTAGTTGGCGGTCGATTCCGCCGACCGGTCGTCGCCGACGTCGGAGCCGGGCGCGATGTCGCCATCGACTTTGGCGCGGCGGCGGATCGCGTGGCGCTTGCGGGTGATGCGCAGCCGCTTGATGCGGCGCGGATCGGCGTCGAGGATGTGGAATTCGAAGCCGGGCAGCGCCTGGACGACCTCGCCGCGCACCGGGATGCGGCCGAGCGCGGAGAAGATCAGGCCGCCCAGCGTATCGACCTCGTCGACCTGCTCGCTGATGTCGAAATCCGGCCCGATCGCTGCGGCGATCTCTTCCAGTTCGACGCGGGCGTCGGCGATGAAGACGTCTTCGGCGACCCGCTTGAACATCACCTCTTCGTCGTCATGTTCGTCGTCGATGTCGCCGACCACCATTTCGACGATGTCCTCATGCGAGGCGAGCCCGTCGGTGCCGCCATATTCGTCGATGACGAGCGCCATCTGCGTGCGGTTCACCTGCATGCGGCGCAACAGGTCGGATGCCAGCATCGACGGCGGCACGAACAGGATCTTGCGGATGATGCCGGCTTCCGTCAGCGTCTTCTGCAAGTCGACGCGGGCGAGGTCCAAATTGGGCTTGGCCAGACGCGTGGTCTTCTGGATGTTTTCGGGCGCAACCTCGATCGCCGGCAGCGCCGGCAGGCTAGCGGCCGGTTTCGTCGGGCCGCGGCGCTTGTTGCGCGCCTGCTTGGCGACATAAGAGAGCAGGTCGCGGATATGCACCATGCCGCGCGGATCGTCGAGCGTATCGGCATAGACGGGCATGCGCGAGCGGCCGGATTCCTCAAACAGGATCATCAGTTCGCCGATGGTGATGTTCTGATCGACCGCCTCGATATCGGCGCGCGGCACCATCACGTCGGCGACGCGCACCTCACGAAAGCGCAGGATGTTGTGCAGCATTGCCCGTTCGTCGGGCGAAAAGGCATCGTCGCCGTGCGCATCGGTCATCAGCGCGTCGGCAAGATCCTCACGCAGCGAGCCCTGCTGCGGACGGAGGATGCGCGCGGCGCGCGACCAGAAGGATTGGGATCGGCCGGATGGCCGACTACTGCCTGCCTCGTCCGAAGAGGAGGATGGCTCGGAGTCCTTGGCGTCTGCCGCCGGCTTCGTCGTAAAGTCGCTCATGGTTCCATTTTAAGGTCTTGACCCTCGTAGGGATCAGATAGGCCGAGCTGCGCCAAAATGCGAGTCTCCAGCCCCTCCATAATTTCGGCTTCGGCACTATTCATATGGTCGTAGCCGAGAAGATGCAAGAAACCGTGCACCAGAAGGTGGGTCAGGTGGTCGTCGAAACTCTTTTCGAGCTCGCCGGCTTCCCGCTCCACCGTCTCCCGAGCGACGATGATGTCGCCGAGCATCGGACCGGGCATCTTGCCGGGCTGAACCGGAAAGGCCGGAAAGGACAGCACATTGGTCGCCTTGTCCTTGCCGCGCCATTCGGCGTTGATGTCCTGGATCGAGGCGTCGTCGGTGAAAACAAGCGAAACCTCGGGCGGCATCGTCGGGAACGGTTGCTTCTCGCTGTCGCGGAGATAGACCACGGCTGCGCCGAGCACGCGTTCGCAAAACGACAGCAGCGTCTCCTCGCCCGGCCAGCCGATGTCCTCGACGCTGATCTGGATGTCGAGTTCGGCCATCAGTCCTGCCGGCTGACTGCTTCGGTTTCGACGGCATAGGTCGAATCATAGGCCCTGACGATGCGCCCGACCAGCGGATGGCGGACGACGTCGGTATCCTTGAAGCGCACGATCGAGATGCCCTCGACGCCGTTCAGTAGCTGCAGCGCCTCGACGAGACCGGATTTGACGCCGCGCGGCAGGTCGATCTGGCTCGGGTCGCCGGTGATGATCATCCGGGCATTTTCGCCGAGACGCGTCAGGAACATCTTCATCTGCATCGATGTCGTGTTCTGCGCCTCGTCGAGGATGATGGCGGCGTTGGCAAGGGTGCGGCCGCGCATGAAGGCGAGCGGCGCGATTTCGATGACGCCGGCGGTGATCGCCCGATCGACCTTGTCGGCGGGGATCATGTCGTAGAGTGCGTCATAGAGCGGGCGAAGATAGGGGTCGACCTTTTCCTTCATGTCGCCGGGCAGGAAGCCGAGGCGCTCGCCCGCTTCGACGGCAGGGCGCGACAGGATAATTTTTTCGACGGCGCCGCGCTCCAGCAACTGGGCGGCATGGGCGACGGCGAGATAGGTCTTGCCGGTGCCGGCCGGGCCGACGCCGAAGACCATTTCGGCGCGTTCCAGCGCCCTGATATAGGCGTCCTGCGTCGGCGTGCGGGCGATGATCGTCTTCTTGCGGGTGGAAACCTGTGCCATCGTCAACTTGGCCTTGCGCTCCATTGTGGGAAGGCTGAGCTGATCGTCGGCGGCGACCGCCATGCGGATTGCGCCCTCGACGTCGGATCGTTCCACGCTGCCGCCTTTCTGAAGTTTTTCGTAGAGATAGTCGAGCGTGCGCCGCGCCTGGTTGGTGGTCACGACATCGCCGGTGATAACGACCGAATTGCCGCGCGCCCGAGCATCGATGTTGAGCCGTTCCTCGAGTAGCTTGAGGTTCTGGTCGAATTGACCGAAGAGTTCGCTGGCGAAGCGATTGTTCTCGAACGTCAGGACAAAGTGATTGGAGTCGCTTGGCGTGCGGGGGGGGTGGCGCGGTGAAGAAGAAACCAATTCTTGTCCGTTCAAGCGGTCAGGCTCCTTGGGTTAAACCGCAGCCTCTGCGCGTTCGGCAAACAGGCTGTTGGTTCCGGTTCCGGTGATTCGCACTTTAATAATGTCACCGATTTGCGATGCTTTTGCATCAACATTCACTGATTGAAGCCAGGGAGAACGGCCGATTAGCTGTTCCGGCATGCGACCGGGCTTTTCGAGCAACAGATCAATCTCTTTGCCGATGCAGGATTCGGCAAATTCCTGCTGCTGCTTCAGGAGAAGCGCTTGCAGGCGTTCCAGCCGTTCTGCCTTGATCTCTTCCGGCACCTGGTCCTTCAGCTCCGCGCCGGGCGTGCCCGGCCGTGTCGAGTATTTGAACGAGAAGGCCTGTGCATAACGGACCTCCTCCACAAGCCGGAGTGTATCCTCAAAATCGGCGTCTGTCTCCCCCGGAAAGCCGGTAATGAAATCGCCCGACAGCGCAATATCGGGCCGCACCGCGCGGATGCGCCCAATCAACGTCAGGTATTCGGCTGCCGTATGGCGCCGGTTCATCGCTTTGAGGATACGGTCGGAGCCTGATTGCACCGGCAGGTGCAGATAGGGCATCAGCGCCCCGAGGTCGCGATGGGCGTTGATCAGCCGGTCGTCCATGTCGCGCGGATGGCTTGTGGTATAACGCAGCCGCGCAAGGCCGGGGATCTCGGCAAGGCGGTAGAGCAAGTCGCCGAGGCTCCATGCCTCGCCCTGCAGCCCGGCGCCGTGCCAGGCATTGACGTTCTGCCCGAGCAGGGTGATTTCGCGCACCCCGCCTTCGACGAGCTTTTCGGCTTCCTCGACGATCTGAGAAACCGGCCGCGACACTTCCGAGCCCCGCGTATAGGGCACGACGCAGAAGGTGCAGAACTTGTCGCAGCCCTCCTGCACCGTCAGGAAGGCGGTGACGCCGCGGGCGCGGATCTTGCGGCTCTCGGGGATCGGCAGATGCTCGAACTTGTCCTCGATCGCATATTCCGTATCGACGACGCGCTGGCCCTCTTTGGCCCGGCGCAGCGCCTCCGGCAGGCGGTGGTAGGTCTGCGGGCCGATGACGACGTCGACGGCAGGCGCCCGGCGCAGGATCTCCTCGCCTTCGGCCTGGGCGACGCAGCCGGCAACGCCGATCATCATCTCCCTTCCGTCCGCTGCCTTCCTCTTTTTCATGTCGCGCAGCCGCCCGAGCGCCGAATAGACCTTCTCGGCCGCCTTTTCGCGGATATGGCAGGTGTTGAGCAGAACCAGGTCCGCCTCTTCCATGTCCTCGGTCGGCTCATAGCCATCGCGGGCGAGCGCATCGCTCATGCGCATAGAATCGTAGACGTTCATCTGGCAGCCATAGGTCTTGATGAAGACCTTGCGGCTGTTGCTGCCGTCGGCGACGATCGGCTTCGGGGCCTGGAGAAGGGCGCTGTCCTGTGTCATGGCGCGCTATTTAGTGGTTTTTGCCGTCCGAGAAAATCGAAATCTTGAGTCAGGAGATTTCCCGCCCGCGCAGGCAGCTGTTCAACAGGTTGCGGATACGCAAGGCGATCGTGCCGCTCACCTCCTTGCGATTGGTGTCGGCGCGGTAATCCACCGCCTCGCCGAAGCAAACCTCGGCGTCGATCGCGCCGCATCGCACGATATCGATCAGATGCGGCAACAGCTCGATATCCCCCGGCCAGGCGGCCAGCGGCCGATGATAGCGGCCCATGGCGATGCCGTGCACCCTGGTGTAGGCAATTGCCACCGGCTGCACCACGACGGTTCCCGTCGGTGAAGCGGGCACCGCCATCGCAGCAGCGCCGAACAGCGAGGATTTGACCTCCAGCAGCCGGTTGCCGTCGGAAGTCGTCCCTTCCGGGAAGAGCACGACGATCTCGCCGTCGGCCATTCGCCCGGCGATCTCGTTGGCCTGGTGGCCGGTCCTGCGCTTCTCCTCGCGCACGACGAAGACGCTCTTCTGCAGCTTGGCGAGCGTGCCGAAGATCGGCCAGTCGGCCACCTCGATCTTGGCAATGAAGGCGACGTCGGCAACCGCCGACATCACCATGATGTCGAGCCAGGACGAGTGGTTGGAACAGAGCATCAGCGGCCGACGCTCCTCCAGCCTGCCGGTGACACGGATGCGGACGCCGAGACAATAGCAGACGATACGGTGCCAGGCGCGCGGAAGCCTGCGGCGCAGCCGCCAGTCAAAACGCAGGGCAAGCAGCTGCAGCGGCATGAGCACGATGCTGACGGCGAGGATGACGACCGCAGCAAGCCCGATGCGCAGCCAGGCGATCAAATGCTGGTCTCCCGGGGGGCCATTGCTTCAGAGATCTTCCTTCTTCAACGGAACGCCGTAGAGCTCGAGCCGGTGGTCGACCAGCCGGAAGCCATGCTCGCGGGCAATGCGTTCCTGCAGCGCCTCGATCTCCGGCGAGCGGAATTCGATGACCGTGCCGGTCTTCAGGTCGATCAGGTGGTCGTGATGCTCTTCCGGCACCGTTTCGTAGCGCGAGCGCCCGTCGCGGAAATCGTGGCGGGCGATAATGCCGGCATCCTCGAACAGCTTCACGGTGCGATAGACGGTCGAAATCGAAATCTTCGCATCGACCTTCACCGAGCGGCGGTAGAGTTCTTCCACGTCGGGATGATCCTCGGAATCTTCGAGGATGCGCGCGATCACGCGGCGCTGCTCGGTCATGCGCATGCCGCGTTCGGTGCAAAGCTCCTCAAGGGTCTTGGCTACATCAGACATGGCCCGCCTGTAAAATATCCGTGTTTCGACAACGCCGCGCGGTGCTTGCGCCGGCCTGCATGTCATCTCGCTGCAAGGCAACTACCGAAGAACGCGCTTCATGACAAGCGCCGTGGAGAGGGCGCCATTGTCCTGCTTGTAGTAACCCTTGCGTTCGCCGACCTTTTCGAAGCCGAGCTTGCGATAGAGGCCAAGGGCCGCGGTATTGCCGTTGTCGACCTCGAGGAACATGCTCTCGCCGCCGCGTGCGCGCGCTTCCCGGATCGCCGCCTGCATCAGCCGCCAGCCGAGCCCGGAACGGGCGACTTTCGCCTGCACGGCGATCGTCAGGATCTCCGCCTCGCCGGCGACATGGCGGGCAAGGATGAAGCCGGGAAGCGGCTTTTTCAGAAAGGCATTGGTCTGGCGCGCGACGAAGCCGAACACGGTGTCCTGCATAAGCAGGCCGTGAAATTCACCATCGCCCCAGGGTCGGGCAAAGCGCTCCCCATGCAGGACGGCGACATCGCGGCAATCCTCGCGCTCCATGGCGATGATTTCGAATTCCGGCTTCAGCGTCAGGTAGGATTCCAGCATGGTCACACTCGTCGGGCGATTGCATACCCGGCCTGCGGCTTGGCGTCGGGTCCGCGCAGATAAAGGGGCTTCGGCTTTCCGGCATCCAGGGAGGCGGCAGCACCGAGGCGCGCCACGACAGAGATCGGGAAACTGTTGTTGTGATCGCCGCCGGCGCCGGCCTTCAGCAGCGGCGTCGCCGAACCGGTGATCTCGCCGTCGAAGTCTCTAGCAAAAGCCTGCGCCTCTGCAACGCTTAACGCCCGTGGCGCGTCGAGAGACGAACCGTCTGATGAAAAGGCCTGGAGGTAGATTTCGCCCCGTTTGGCGTCCATCGCTGCCAGCACGGGGCGATGAGGCGTCTTCTCGCGCTGGGCTGATGCCATGACCTCGAGCGTCGTGACGCCGACGGCCGGCACATTGAGGGAAAGCGCAAAACCCCGGGCTGCGGCAACGCCGACACGGATACCGGTAAACGAGCCGGGGCCGATGGTGACGGCAATCCGGTCGATATGAGAAAGTGCCAGCCCCGCCTGATCGAGTGCGCGATCAACGATATCGATCAGATGTTCAGCATGCCCCTTGCCGATCATGTCCGATGCCTCCCCCAGCATCGTATTCCTGCCGCTGTCGTAAACGGCGGCAGCGCAGTCTACACCTGCCGTGTCGAGCGCCAGAACAATCATGCCATCAATTTCCGAAAAATCTATTGTCGCTTGAACATAAATCCGTCTGGCCGAACGAGAGATGAACGGCCGGACGGATCCAAGCTTTTAAGCGGCAATCACTTCCTGCACTTCCGGGACGAAATGGCGCAGCAGGTTCTGGACGCCGTGCTTCAGCGTTGCCGTTGAAGACGGGCAGCCGGCGCAGGAACCCTTCATGTTCAGATAGACCTTGCCGTCCTTGAAGCCGCGGAAGGTGATGTCGCCGCCGTCTTGGGCAACGGCGGGGCGCACGCGGGTCTCCAGAAGCTCCTTGATGGTCAGCACGATCGATTCATCGCCCTCGTCGAAGAATTCGTCGCCGGCATCGACGTCTTCCGAAAGCATGGAGGCATCGCCCATGACCGGCTTGCCGGACATGAAATGCTCCATGATCGAGCCTAATATAGCCGGCTTAAGATGCTGCCATTCGGCATCATCCTTGGAGACGGAAATAAAATCATAGCCGAAATAGACGCCGGTGACGCCGGGGATTTCGAACAGGCGGGCGGCGAGCGGCGAAGCCTCAGCCTCCTCGGCGCTGCGGAACTCGGCCGTGCCGTTTTCCATCACCACCTTGCCCGGCAGGAACTTCTGCGTGGCGGGGTTCGGCGTGGCTTCGGTCTGAATGAACATCTGGGTCTCCATGCGGCTGGCCCATGGCTTCGCCGTCTTTAGAATTCTTCAAAAGAAGATAAGCCCATTGCCGGTTCCATTCAAGAGATTTTTACTCAAGAAATTGTCAGCAGAGGGCGTCGATTTCCTCGTTGGTTAGCGTATCCGGCAACACGGTTACCGGGATCGGAAACGCCGCCGCGCGGCCGGCAACCGACGAAACCAGCGGTCCCGGACCTTCCTTCGCCGAACCGGCAGCCAGAACCAGGATCGCCACATCGCGGTCTTCCTCGATCACGGCGTTGATCTGTTCGGCCGCACTGCCCTCACGGATGACGACCTCAGGCTCGATGCCGATCGTCTCGCGCACGATCTGGGCGATCTTGGCAACGACCGCTTCGGCCTCTTCACGGGCTTCCGCCCGCATGATCGCCTCGACGCCGAGCCATTGCTGAAAATCCCCGTCGGGGATGACATAGAGCAGCACCAGCCCGCCATTGGAATTCTTAGCGCGCCGGCCGGCATAATGAACGGCGCGCTGGCATTCGGGTGTACCGTCGATCACCGCCATGAATTTGCGTCGATGACCTTCGAGCCGTGAGAGTCGCTTCGATACCATGGCGCGGACTCTGACACCCGAAGCGGAAAATTTGCAAGCCCAGTTTTTCCTCTTCTCCCCCCGGCAGAATGTTCCCTTCTCCCCAGACGAAGGTCCCCTTCGCCCCTGGGTGGGGAGAAGAACAGATCACCCTCAGTAGAGGAAGCCGATGACGTCGCGGACCTGGCTCATCGTCACCTCGGCGCGGGCCCTGGCGCGTTCGCCGCCCTTGCGCAGGATCGCGTCGATATGGCTGGTGTCGTCCATCAGCCGGCGCATCTCGCCGGTGATCGGCGCCATCACATGGATGGCGAGATCGACCAGTGCCGGCTTGAAGACGGAGAACTGCTGGCCGCCGAATTCGGCAAGCACGTCGGCCTTCGACTTGTCGGCAAGGGCCGCATAGATTGCTACCAGATTGTCGGCTTCCGGGCGGCCCTGCAGCCCGTCGATCTCGCTCGGCAGGCCGTCCGGATCGGTCTTTGCCTTGCGGATCTTCTTCGAGATCGCGTCCTCGTCGTCCATCAGGTTGATGCGGGAGAGGTCGGAAGGGTCGGATTTCGACATTTTCTTGGTGCCGTCACGCAGCGACATGACGCGCGGCGCCGGCCCGCCGATCAGCGGTTCGACCATCGGGAAATAGGCATGCACCGGCTCGTTGCCGACGGTGATGTCGACCCCATAACCGGTCCTGCTGATATGCTCGGCATAATCGAGGTTGAACTTCATCGCGATGTCGCGGGCAAGCTCCAGATGCTGCTTTTGATCCTCACCGACAGGCACATGGGTGGCGCGATAGACGAGAATGTCGGCGGCCATCAGGCTAGGATAGGCGTAGAGACCGAGCGAAGCCTGTTCGCGATCCTTGCCGGCCTTGTCCTTGAATTGCGTCATGCGGTTCATCCAGCCGATGCGGGCGACGCAATTGAAGATCCAGGCAAGTTCGGCATGCTGCGGCACGGCCGACTGGTTGAAGACGATATGCTTTTCCGGATCGATGCCGGCGGCGATGAAGGCGGCGGCGATCGAGCGCGTCTGGCTCGGCATGTCCTCATGCACGAGCTGGGCGGTGAGCGCATGCATGTCGACGACGCAGTAGATGCAGTCATTGCCGTCCTGCAGCGCCACGAACCGCCGGATGGCGCCGAGATAATTGCCGAGATGCAGATTGCCGGTCGGCTGCACGCCGGAGAATACGAGTTTCTTGAATTCGCTCATGTCGTCCTCAATAGGCTGGTGGAGGGCCCACAGCTTTTAGATGGCTGCATTTGCAACAGGGCTTTCGCCCGTGTTGCTAACGCCGCGGCTTATGCACGGGCAACCGGCCGCAATCAAGGGGTTCAGCCTGCGGCATGCTGGATCAGATCGAAGCTGTTGCCGTAGGGATCGGCAAACACCGCAACCGTGCCGTAGACCTCATGTCGCGGCTCTTCCAGAAAGCGCACGCCGGCCGCAAGCAGTGCGGCATGGTCGCGGGCAAAATCGTCGGTCTTCAGAAAGAAGCCGACACGGCCGCCGGTCTGATTGCCGATCGCCGCGCGCTGCGTCGCATCTGCCGCCTGCGCCAGCAGAAACGCGGCTCCATCTCCAACCATGGCCCCACCCTTCGGCTTCACCACCACCCAGCGCTTTCCCTCCAGCTGCGTCTCGTCCTGCAGGCAGTCGAAACCGAGGCAATCGCAATAGAAAGCCTTGGCGCGGTCGTAGTCGTCGACGACGAGGGTGACGAGGAAAAGCGACTGGATCGTCATGTTATATCTCCCGATTGAGACGTTTATTCCAATTTGGATCGGCGATATCCACGGTTTTAAGCCAAAATGATCAAGCTGATTACTCATAATTGAGTATAAAATTTCACAGAAAAGCTTTTATTGAAATGAAAATCCTCTACCGCGCAGTAGCGGCCCAATGGTCGCCGCGTCAACCGCCCGGAGGGACCATGCAGAACGCCAGTTTGCTCGCCATGGCAGGCCTTTTCGCCCTACAATCAGCAACCAACGCCGTCGGTCAAGACAGCAAACGACCGGTCCTCCATCTTCCCAGCCAGGATGCACGCCTCGCCTATACGGTCCAGACCGTCAGTGTTCGTGCCGGTTGTTTTCCCGAGCGTCTTCGGGCGGTCCTGTCGCATATCGCCGCAAAAACCGGGCGCCGGCCAATGATCACCTCCGGCCTCCGGCCGCATCCCAGCCGCCATGGATCCCTGCACGGAAAATGCCTGGCGGCCGATATCAGAATGCCGGGCCTCTCGGAGCGCATCATCATCGCGGCCGCCAGAAGTGCGCCTGGCATTGGCGGCATCGGCACCTATTGCAACGGTATCGTTCATGTCGACGTCGGACCGCAGCGGCGATGGGTCGATTGTTAAGGCAGGTGCTGCTCGGCCTTGTGCAATGGTTGTCCGGGTTTTGCCCTCAAGATTGCCCCTCACCCTAACCCGACCAGGGCCGAGCCAACGGTCTCGACCCGTCCTTCGGACCCCCGTGAAAAACGGGGAGAGGGGACGTGCCCCGCGAGAGGTTAGTGGGGACGGAGAGGTCGCTGCACATACCCGTCGCCCCGTTGACGGGGAGAGCGACTGTCTTATTTGTCAAGCGTTTTGCCATGGTCGTCCGTCCCTGATGATGGCATTGAGGATGGTGAGCAGCTTGCGCATAGTTGCGACGGTTGCGACGATCTTGGGCTTGCCGGCC
>NZ_JABDVY010000010.1:0-262771 GCF_019685025.1 Rhizobium sp. NZLR8
GCGTAGCGAACACCATCTTGGCCAGCAGATTTATCTGCACCGACAGGCCGGACATCTGATTGCAAGCAATCGCGTTGTCCGTATACTCAAACCCTGACGAGGGAGGAGCCGTCCACATCTGCAATCTGTACCGCATGGAAGACAAGGACTGGGTTGCCAAGTGGGCTCAGGACGCCGAGAGCATGATCAATCTCATGCCGGCGTACCAAATGAATCCGGATCAGATGGGACCGATCGTGCGCAATACGGCCGATGGGAGAAAACAGCTGGTGCATGCGCGCTGGGGTCTGCCCTCCCCGCTATTCGCTCTCAAGAAAGAAGCTGAGAAGAAGTCCGAAAAACTGCGAGCCAAGGGCAAGGAGGTCGACTTCGAGGCCTTGCTGCGTGATCAGGTGGATGGCGGCACCACGAATGTTCGCACTCTGAATTTTCCGCATTGGAAGCGTTGGTTCGGCATCGAGCATCGCTGCCTTGTCCCTGTGACCAGTTTCGCGGAACTCGATCCAGCCAGCAAGGAAGAGGGCGGCAGGACTCCAAACGCCTGGTTCGCGCGCGATGAAAGCAAGCCGCTGATGTTCTTTGCGGGCGTCCATGTGCCGCAATGGACGAGCGTGCGGAAGGTCAAGGACGGCCTGACGACCGATGATCTCTATGGTTTCCTGACGACGGATGCGAATGACCTTGTGAAGCCCATCCACGGGAAAGCCATGCCGGTCCTGCTTCTGACCAAAGAAGAAACCGATATCTGGATGCGTGCGCCGTGGGATGAGGCCAAGGCGCTTGCCCGTCCTCTCCCCAACGATGCGCTGATCGCAACATCCCGGGAGCCTTACGGCTCGACGATCGTAACAAAGGCCGGAGAACCGGTCGCCAGCCGAGCCTTTTCTGAGCCTGGACCGGTCTAATGCAACTCGATCCACACCGGCGCATGGTCGCTTGTGTGATCCCAGCCTCTGACCGACTTGTCGACTTTGGCCCGCTTGAGATTGTCGGCAAGTGCGGGGCTTAGCAGGAAGTGATCGATCCGCAGCCCCGCGTCGCGGGCAAAGGCGTTTCGAAAATACTTCCAGAATGTGTAGATCCGCTCATCGGGATGAAGGTGCCGCACCGCGTCCGTCCAGCCCTGCTCAACGAGCGCGGCGTAAGCTGCTTTCACCTCCGGTCGGAACAGCGCATCGTCCCGCCACCGTTCAGGTTTGTAGACGTCGAGGTCGGTCGGCATGACATTGAAGTCGCCAACGAGAGCGACAGGGATGTCCAACTCGAGAAGTTCCGCCGCATAGTCGTGCAGCCGTTGGAACCAGCGCAGCTTGTAGTCGAACTTCGGCCCGGGAGCAGGATTGCCATTGGGTAGATAGAGGCAACCGATGATCATTCCGTCGATGGCCGCCTCGATGTATCGGCTATGCGTGTCATCCGGATCGCCGGGCAGGCCGCGCCGCGTTCCGAGCGGATCCTGTCCACGCGCTAGAATCGCCACTCCATTCCAGGATTTCTGGCCATGCCAGATCGCGCCGTAGCCGGCGCGCTCGAGTTCTCGACGCGGAAACTTGTTGTCCGGAGCTTTCAGTTCCTGCAGGCACACGACATCTGGCGCCGCCTCAGCGAGCCAGCGCAGCAGCACGTCGAGACGGCCGTTGATGCCGTTGACATTGTAGGTGGCGAGTTTCACCGACGGTCCGCGCTTGCGATCATGGGACTGTTCTCCTGCTGATATTGTCACAGGAACAGAACGCCTCGGCAGGCCAGTAGTTTCACCGCATTCAGGACCCGGTAACTCCGATTGTTGATATCGCGGCGAAGACTGCTATGTTCTCTCTTTGTTTCGGTGTAAAACCTTCAACCGGAGACACCGAACCTGCAGCCCTTCTTGTAAAAGCCGCCATGAACGACATGAGCAACATCCCAATCCGGAAAATCGTCCACGTCGACATGGATGCATTTTACGCGTCGGTCGAACAGCGCGACAATCCGGAACTCCGCGGCAAGCCGCTCGCCGTCGGCGGATCGGCGGCACGCGGTGTGGTGGCTGCCGCAAGCTATGAGGCGCGGGCCTTTGGTGTCCATTCGGCCATGCCGTCGGTCACCGCAAAACGGAAATGTCCAGACCTGATTTTCGTGCCGCCGCGCTTCGACGTCTATAAGGCGGTTTCCCAGCAAATCCGTGAAATCTTCGCCGAGTACACGCCGCTGATCGAGCCGCTGTCGCTGGACGAGGCCTACCTCGATGTCACCGAGAATCTGAAAGGCATGGAAATTGCCACCGAGATTGCCCTGGAGATCCGCGCGAAGATCAAGCAGGTCAGCGGGCTCAACGCCTCCGCCGGCATTTCCTACAACAAGTTTCTCGCCAAAATGGCCAGTGACCTGAACAAACCCAACGGCCAGGCCGTCATCACCCCGAAGAATGGGCCAGGCTTTGTCGAAACCCTGCCAGTCAAGAAATTCCACGGCGTCGGGCCGGCGACCGCCGAGCGCATGCGCAAATACGGGATCGAAACCGGGCTCGATCTGAAATCGAAGACGCTCACCTTCCTGCAGGAGCACTTCGGCAAGTCAGGTCCGTATTTCTATGGCATCGCCCGTGGCATTGACGAGCGCCAGGTCAGACCCGACCGCATCCGCAAATCGGTAGGCGCGGAAGACACATTTGCGAAGGATATCGACGGTCTCGAACGCGCGACGGCGGAGCTGAAGCCGCTTGCGGAGAAGGTCTGGCGCTATTGCGAGGCACAGGGCATCGGCGGCAAGACGGTGACCGTAAAGATCAAATACTCGGACTTCACCCAGGCGACGCGCAGTCGAACTGGCACGGTGCCGTTTGCCAACATGGCGGATGTTTTCGCTGCGGCATCCGGACTTCTGGCAACCGTGTATCCCTTCAAACGGCCCGTGCGTCTGTTGGGCGTGACGCTATCATCGCTGACCAACAATCAGGCCAGCGCCCCGACCGAGGGGCAGCCGCAACTCGATCTCAACCTGTAGCGCGAACAAGGCGCCGAAAACGGAAAGGTCTCCCGCAGGAGGACGTTCGACGAAAAATCATATTCCGATGCAGTTCACTTCAAAGGGATCATATCGCTGTGCAGCTTTCCGAAAATCGTACTCCTACGGAATTTATCGTGGCAGCCGAATTGCTGTCGGCGCGTATCCAATCATCCGTTTCCTACCGAAGACATCATCAGGGTCTTGGCCCTACTCCGACAATAGAGTTGGCAGCAATTGCCCTTGGAATGAGCGCACGCGTCACTTCAATCTCGGTGAAAACTCGTTCCGAGGACAGATCATCTCCACCCCCCGTCACTGGTATTATAATGTCGGTATTAGCTGCGTGCAGCCAGAGTGCCGTGAAACCGACTGCTGGGACGATCAAAAATCTGGCTTCGTACGTCTCACTTGTAATTTCAGGAAGCGATTCGGCGAAACTGATAGCTTCAATAGTGAGTTTCGATGCCGACCCCGCGTGTAGGGCGACAAATGGCATTGAGGGATCCTGAGAATTGGGAATTACTTCAAACTCTCCAACTCCCAATTCTCCATCGCATAAAAGATATCTCCAAGAGATGAGTAGCGCATTCGCCAAAAGCCGATTGGCGAGAATAGCGTTCAGATTGCTGGACCAAATTTGGTGTGGTGCAGTGAATGAAAGCCTTGCTACATCAACTCCGGCTAATTGTCCGCTGACGCCAGAAAGGGAGCTGCTTGCTATCTGAGCTAAGCGCCGGCCAATATGTTGTTCGCTAAATCGTGGCGGATCCGGAAAAATAATCATTACCCCGCCTCCAATTATTGTCTACCAACGATGTAATACAGGAAAGTTCCATCAATGTGTGTCTGAATACACCGTCCGAGACTGTCAAGCGATGTTCCTGAACTTTCACCCTTCGCGAGTTCAACCCTTGGAAACCACTCTATTTTGGCTGCTTCAGCGTTCAGCTGCCCGC
This sequence comes from Rhizobium sp. NZLR8, assembly GCF_019685025.1. Classification (NCBI taxonomy): domain Bacteria; kingdom Pseudomonadati; phylum Pseudomonadota; class Alphaproteobacteria; order Hyphomicrobiales; family Rhizobiaceae; genus Rhizobium; species Rhizobium sp. NZLR8. The sequence goes on from NZ_JABDVY010000010.1 coordinate 3,945, forward strand.
TGCGCGAAAAAATCGATCCCTTATCAAGGAAAGACATGAAGCATTGCCCAATGGAATTCAGAGATATATCTCCGAGTTCCCCAATTCCCAAATCTTCACTTATTCCCCATTTGATTTTTGAGTTAAAGACGTCAATCTTACCCGGAGTACAGTAGAGTCTTCCTGCGTCGCTCCCGACACCGGAATGCAATTCAACGCAAATCTCGCCCGCTGCGGAAATCGATACCTTTTCACCGTTACCGAAGGGTTGGGGCTCGCTAAATTCAACGCCACCATCACCTAGTAGCCAACCAAGGCTAGTATATAGTTTTTCTTGGTTTACATGGGCCTCTAAACAAACGCCATAATTCAACATTGCAATTGAATTGCACGCCCCCGCAGCATAACTCCTCTCCGGCGCCCAAGAAATTTGCGCTGTATTCGCGTCTAGTTGTCCTGATCGTAAGTACAACCGATCACTGCTTGAATATACAGCCAAACAATTACCGGAATTATCAATTCCAATGCTTGCATGTTGTTGGCTTGCATTTCCCATGGCTGCTTCAATCCATTTGATGGATCTTGCGGAGAAATCTACTTTACCAACTGCACAAAATAGGCTCCCACCACGAGATCCTAAGCTCACGCAGTATCCATTGTCATTCATGTCAATCGTTGTGAATTCCGACGAGCCGAACGTAATAGCCGATCCAAAGCGACCGCTTGTAAAAAACGTATCAGTCCATTCACCGCCACCGTGATAGTTTCTCGGGAATTCGTCGTAGGGCAGCGTGGTGCCAGAAAAACCTTCAAGAGTGTCGGAAGTTGACACGATAAAAGGTCCATTGTCGGATGGATCTGTGCATGCCTTTATCGTCGTAAAATGCGCGGCGTTGCCGCCTCCATTCCATCTAATCCGTAAGCATACCGGCTCCTTCCGATGGAAAAGACGCTCGTAAAGCTCAACAGGCGTCGGCCTTGTGGGAGACCAGTAGTCTAAAGATCTCACCTGCTTGAGCGAAAAATAGACATAGCCGTAAACATTGCAAGTAATAGGAGCAAGACAGCATTCGGCAATGTTGCCAGGGTTGATTATGCTGTTTACTTGCTCTGTAGCAACTCCACACTGTGTCCAGTTTCCAGTCCCGTAAAACAATCCGATTGATGTCGCGACTGCAGACCAGCACCAGTTGCTCTGATTTTGGGTCTGGGCGTGGAACGGAAGATCTGCGGAGTTCTGTTGCCCGACCGCGCCCTCATCCAATATGGCTTCGAGTTTGAGGCTTACGTCGATATCGCTGAATAGCGACGTAAGCGGTGCTCGCGTCAAGCCGGCTGGCCAAGTCTTCATTCATTCGCCTCCACCTGAAGGTGCAGTTACCCATACGAGTAACGGAAGAGCAACGACGTGATTGTCTGAAGTGCCGTTGACGCACCTTAACGATCGATCCGCCGCCGCGGATTATCGAGAAATCTGATAGCTTACGCCAGCATTCTCCATCAGCGTCAGGTACCTCAGGCGATGCTCACGACCGCGTTTTCGCACGCCGACCGCGCCCTTGACCGACTGAACACAAAGCCCGATGGCCAAGCCGGCGCCAGCGCCATAGAGGCTTTGAGTGGTCAGCCCTCCCGCAAGTGCCCCCGCAACGGGTTCTGCGAAAACACTCTCTGCGACTTTGGCTAAGCCATCCTTCAATTCGTCGACACTTCCCTCGCCAAAAAGCGCTCTGACGTAGGCGCTGAGGTTGGCCTTTCCACTCTTCCACTCGCGCATAGCGCGGTCTGCGCGTTCACCGAGGTGCGCTTGAAGGGCTTTCGGATCTGAGATATTCGACGGGATGTCCTTTGCCATGCTCTCCAGCGCCGCTTTGAAATCGGCGATCGCCTCCCATTCCTGGCTGAGCGCCGCGAGGCGGTCTGGTGTCAAGGCACGCGTATCGGCTCGCTGATAAACAATGACTCTCGCGACCTGATGGGCGCCGTCTTGCGTCGTATGGCCCCTCGCAGGCTCAGGCGCGACACCCGCAAGACACGCCTCGATGATGTCATCCTTTTCGCAGTCAACGGTGCGACCATAGATCGCCGGAAACTCGGTGACGAGTTGAAGTCCCTGGCTCTCGGCAGCTGCAAATGCAAGCGCCGCCATGACTGCTTGCCCGAGCAGGGGGTGCATCTCGAAATAGCCCCGTCCGTCCGAATAGTTGGGCTCCCACGCAAGACCGTGCTCTTGGAGGAAGGCCAAAAGATCCGGGAGAATCTTCTGGCCGTGCATTTGAAAGGTGCGGCTCGCCAGCCGGTCATTCCAGAGCGACGCCGATTCTCGGACAAGCTTTTCATCTCCTTCAGTCGCGGCGCGGTCGAAAAGCTTCTTCAATGTCGAGTGGGGTTCGTCAAGCTTCGCGCTGATGCGCTGTTGAAGTCGATATTGATCGTCCCAGATGTTTGCGTCATCAAGGTCGAGATCACGCAGGAGCGGTCCGCGGCGGCCTTGGGCGTCGCAAAAGGCCCGAATAGCCGGATCGTCGTGTGGCGCATCTTGGGAAGGTGAAATGCGAACGACGTGGGGAAAGACAAGCAGCGTCTTTTTCAGCCACTCGGGATCTCGAATTCGAATATAGGGAAAGTTGAGAGCGTCGAGATCTCCTGCCATTTCCTGCCCCGATTACCACGTGGATTGTCGGATATTCTATCTTACATTGTGCTCGACATCGCAAGGCAGATCGTGACTAATCGCGCAAGCTCTCGACTTCATGTCACGCAGCGAGCGTCAGCAGTTCCAGCGGCTCGATCTTGAAAGCACGAAGCGCTGCGAACTGTCCCATTGCATCCCCATTGCGGATCCAATCTCGTTTTGCTGCGAGATATTCCGATTTTTTGCTAAACATGGCGAATAGTTTCGCCATACATCCGCCGATCAGCTTCAGATTTCGAGCAAGTAACTCCTGCGAGCTCGCTTCGGCTTGAAGCAAATTGCGCATTGCGACATGTTGATTGAGCTCGTCAAAAACCGCCGCAAGGTCTGTGAGGACCATGAAACGCTTCTCGACCAAACCCTTTCGCCGTAGCGCATAGACGTCGATCGACGTCGCCCCGATTGCACTCGAGACCCCGTGACGCTTGCGTGGTCGTACATTGCCGGTGGCGTCGAATTCAAGATGCTCCTCCGGATTGTCGTGACAGGGATCGAGCAACAACCGCACGCCGTCTTCTACTGCGATGCCGCCGTCATGCGCCCTAGCCCTCAGGGTCTCATCGGCCAACGGAAACTGGCTGCCTTTGCCGAGAACGGTGTTCTCGGTCTGACCGGGCACTGTATGGCCGCGCGGCCGGTTGCAGTCAGGACACGAGATCAGAAGATTGGCATAGTCCCCCGCCAGCCAGAAATAGCCCGGCCGTAACTTTGTCGTCTTTGTCGTGATAGCGGCCTTCGGACGGTAGTGCTCAATGTCGCTGGGGGTAACTGCGCGAAAATCGCTTTCGCAATAGGCGCATTTCAGGTTGAAGTCGGCTGCCAGGCGCGCGATGAGCTCCGGGTTCTTGTAAGCTGCAAAGGCGAAATTGGTCTTGCAGAGTTTCTTATTGGCGCTGTAGTTGCGCGGGTCAGTGAAAAACGCGATCGCCAGTTCGCGCTCGCGTTCATAACGGGTAAGCTTCGTCTGCCCGTCGGAGGCAATGCAGGTCCTTGCGGTATAGACGGGGATCTGCGGTTGCCCCGCAGCCCGTGTGACGTGGATCATGCGTCGGCCCCAGCATTCGAGATCAACTGCGACCAGAGCGCTCCGATCTGCTCTACAACCTCCTCGCGCAATGCTTCGGGAGGAAGCCGCACAGCCGTCGTCTGCTTTGCCAGCAGAGTATCGATGGCTTCGTAATAGAGGCTCTCGCGTTGCGTGTCGCCGAGCTGCCGCCTTCCATTTAACTCCGACTGTAAGACCTGCATCTGGCTCTCCTGGTCGGGCGTGCGTTCATCGAGTGCAAGCAATGCGTAATAGGTGTCAAACAGCCTCTCAGTTTCAGGATCGACGGTCGAACGCAGGCCGAAAAAATCCGACGTCAGCAGTTGGTCGACCCGGAAATCCGCAGGAGATGGCAGGTCAAGAAGCGGCTCGACCAGCCCGTTGGCGTCGCGCTGCATCACCACAACCTCACCGCGGACCAACCCACGCAGGCAGAGCGGCTGATGGGTCGTGGTGATAAACTGCACTCCCGGCATGGCGTTGCGTAGGCTGCCGACGATGCGCATCTGCCATCTCGGGTGTAGGTGCGCGTCGATCTCGTCGATCAACACGATACCCTCGGCCTCGGTCAGCTTAGGCCAGAGGCGCGAAAGTACGTCGAGGATGTCGACGGTCATGGCAACGATCGTCTGATAGCCGTCACTCAGGTTTCGAAGCCTCGTCTTCGCATCCCTGCCTTTGATGGAAATGGATGTTGTTCCCTCCTTGACGAATTCCACCTCCTCCTCCAGATCCAAAAGATCCTTCAGCACGAGTGCCGTCGTGTGGAAGGATGTCGGGCCTAGATCCAAAAGCCAGGCTTCGGCGTCGATCAACGCCACGAAGGGATCAAACAAATTATCGACGCGGGAAAATCGCGCGCCGACCTTCGCCTCAGCCATCACCCGTGGCAAAAGTCGCGTTGCTCCATATCCCAGAACCAATGCTTGCGCATCCGCGCGAATATCGGCCGCCGCGGCATCGGCATGCAACACCGTGATACCACCGTGCGGGCTGCGCAATTCGAGATGATCCCGATAGACGACTATATCGTGAGGCTTGGCAAAGCCGCTGAGCTTCACGGTTATCCGGCCGGACCTGCAGCGGTAACGCACGAGGGTGGCTGGGTCGATGCGCTTGGCTTTCAACAACGACAGAAGCTGCTCGCTGTCGGAGAGCGCAAGCGCAATCGCCTGCAGGACGGTGCTCTTGCCCGTGCCGTTCTCGCCGAGCAGCATGAGCCAGGGGGACGGGCCATGGCTCAAAGCCTCGAAATTGATCTCGAGCCTTCTGATCGCCTTGATATTTTCGATCGTGACCCGCTCGACAAACCGGCGTTGCGACTTGAACTTTTCAACCCCGGCAGCGCTGTCGAGTGAATAGTCTGACATTTTTTCGACATATTCTGTCGTCGCCGACTGGGCTCGCCTAAGGCGATCCTGGGTTAGCCGCGATGTAACGCCCAACATGTCCATATCGAAGTCTAGGTGGGGAAATTCCCGAGAAAGCCGGGCAGCGGTGCGCCTCAATTCCTGGCGTATCATGCCGGCGTAAGGAGACTCCTCCTTGCCCATCTGAATGAGCGCCTGCCAGCGTTCCAGCACGATCGAAAGGTCAGCGTCCCTGCCAGTTTGCCTGGACGCCAGCGTTATGAGATGGTCCTCACCGTCTCGGTAAAGCCCGAGCGTGTATTTCCTTTGCTCGATCAGGCCTGGTCGGTTGAGTCCGAGAATGGCGATCGTTGCATTGCCGCGCTCCGAGTCGCTGCTGACTAGTCCATCCTTGGAATAGACCAGATGCTCTTCCGGTTGATCGTTTGTCGGATCGAGCAGCAACGGCTTCTCTAGCTCCAGGTCATCCTCCGGGGAGAAGGCCCGCGCCGTTTCGTCGAGCAGGGGAAAACGCTCGCCCTTGCCACTGATCGCGCGCTCTCCATCAGTTCCTGCAAACTGTCGCTGGCGATTGCAATCCGCGCAGGCGGCAAGAAGATTTTCCCAGGAGTTGGCGAGCCACCAATAGCCTGGATGCCCAGGTGCTTCCACAACGGAAGCCTTGGGATGGAACTGATCGACGTCTATCGGGCCGACCGCGCTGATCTTCGATTCACAATAGGCACATTTTCCGTGGAAAAGATCTGTCAGCGCTTTCGTCACCGGCGACGCGCGATAGGCGGTGAATTTAGGCCGCTTCTGTTGGAACGCGCCGCCCTGCATGTCGACGGAAATCCTTTGGATCTCGTCTTGTGCACGTCGCCCAAGTGGCGTCTCCGGATCGAGTGGATTTTCCACTCGCGATCTCGCGATGAAGATCATTTCTTGTCCTGCTCGCAACCACAGGGCACTGCGGCACGTCCCTCTATCACCACGACACTCGCTGAGCCTTTTATGAGGCGCCGAGCTGCGGGCTCGATCGTTGTCAATCCTGGCAATTTCAACTTATACGACCAACCGGTCAAGAGATGTATTTTGCAAAGCCGATGTCCGGAGTCGAACCACGGACCCGCCGTTTGTCAATGGAGCTCTTGAGCGGAATCGAACCGCCGACCCTGCTACTCACCACGCGGAATGATGTGGTTTTAGCGGTCGTCAACCTACGCTACCGGCGCGCAGTGCGAAGCGCTGATGTTTCAGTGACATCTTCTTGCGCAAGAGAGATATGGTCGCGCCCTGTGCGCAAATCTGTGGGCCGCACACAAGGATGCCGATCACGGACGATGAAGCTAAGGGTATTGTCCTATGGTTACTTCATCATCATACCAAAGCTTGTCTCGCAATCATTAGTTGTCACCTTGGCATTGACGTCATAATGTGGTCCAGGGAGGAAAATATTCTTGTATATTTCGGCTGTTAAGATCGAAAACTTCCGCACATTCGGGGAAGGGATTTCGGGGTTCTCGCTTGCTCTTCGACAGGGACTGACTGCGATCGTCGGAGAAAACGACGCCGGTAAGACGGCGTTCGTCGACGCGCTGCGGCTAGTGCTGGGGACACGTGATCAGGACACGCTCAGGATCGATGCGACAGACTTCCATCACCCACCGCAAACCGCGCGATCCACAGAAATACGCATCCGGCTGGTGTTCTCCGAGCTCACCTCGACCGACCGGCATGCCTTTGCCGAGTACCTCACCTACGGATCAGCAGCGGGCAGCAAACCTGACCTGATCGTGACCTGGGTTGCGAAGCGCGTTGAGAGCGACGGTGTGGGGCGCCGCTTTACCCCTGTCGAGTGGCGAACCGGCGCTAACGCTGACGGACCGTTGCTCGACGCGGGAGCGCGTTTTCAACTCCAGGTCACCTATCTGAGGCCGTTGCGCGACGCCGAAAGAGCGATGGCGGCCGGACGAGGGTCGCGGCTCGCGCAGATTCTTCAACACACGAAAGAGATCAAGGATCACGGCAAGCGCTTTGATGTCGAAACCCTTGCGACGCTGGATCCCAATTCGCTCAGTGTCCTTGGCTTGGGCGACTATGCCAATCATCTGATCGAGACCTCCCAAGGCATCAAGACGACCCGTCAGAAGCTGAACGATGATTATCTCAAACCCCTGTCTTTTTCGACCGACCCCTTGGCCGCACGGGTTCGCATAAATGGCCATAGGGAAGATGCGGTCCGTCTCCGCCAGCTTCTCGAAAAGCTCGAAGTCAGCCTGGCCCACGACGAGCTTGCGGAAGATGCCCACACCCGCGGTCTTGGCTCAAACAATATCCTGTTTATGGCCTGCGAGTTGCTGCTGCTCGGCACTGAGGCGGGCGGTTTTCCGCTCCTGTTGATCGAAGAGCCTGAAGCGCACCTGCACCCTCAGCGCCAGCTCCGGCTCATGGCGTTTTTGCAAGCGCAGGCGGAGGTGGTCAGACCTGACGGACAACGCATTCAGATCATTGTGACCACGCACAGCCCCAATCTCGCTTCCGACATCAAGCTGGACAACCTGGTCCTCATTCGGAACGGCCGGGCTTTTTCCATGGCGCAGGGTGAGACCAAGCTCACCAAGTCCGACTATCGGTTCCTGCAGCGCTTTCTTGACGTGACCAAATCCAACCTTTTCTTCGCGCGTGGCGTGATGATCGTTGAGGGGGATGCCGAGAACATCCTCCTGCCCGTCATCGCAACGCTCGTTGGCCGCGATTTCGGCGAATATGGCGTCTCGGTCGTCAACGTCGGCGGCGTCGGTTTAAGCCGATATGGCCGGATCTTTTTGCGCGAACAGCCGCAAGTCGATGGCGAACATGGCATACGTGTCGCCTGCGTGACCGACATGGACGTCATGCCGGACTGCGCAGCCCTGATCCTCGGCAAAATCAAGGACGGTGAGGCCGTACCTGATATCGGTTCGTCACCGAGACGTTGGCGGGTGGAGGGTGACTACACAGAAACCACCTACAAAAAAAGGCGCGATGATATCCGCCAGAAGGCCCATGGTCCCGCAGTCGAGACGTTTGTCGCCGACAAGTGGACGTTGGAATATGATCTCGCCCACTCAGGCCTTGCGAAGGCCGTCTACGTAGCGATCGCTCTTGCCGAAGCCGACGATCGCATCTGCGAGGGGAAAGTGACGCTAAAGGTCATCGCAGCCGAGGCGTCAACGTCATTCGACGTATTGCTCGCGAAGCAGATGCCGAAGGACGCGCTCTGTACGACGATCTACGCGCCACTTACCGGCTCAAACAGCATCTCCAAGACGATCGTGGCGCAATATCTTTCTGAAATTTTGTCGAACTGGTTCACTCTGCCGAAAGGCGGACCGAAAGAGCTTTGGCAGGCCCTTCCGGATTACATCCGGCGCGCGATCGAGCACGTCACAGAGCCGGTCGTCGAGGCCGAAATGGCTACCGTGGCCGCAGTCGCAGACGATCCGTTCCCGGTTCCAGACAGTGCGCCTTCAACGGACAGGCCGTGATAATGAACGACATGATCTCGCCATGGCAGATACCGATATCCGTCAAGGAGGTTGCCTGGGCGTGTCAAACCATGCGAATGCCGCCCGACGCGTTCAGCGGCTCGGACGGCAGCGACCCACGCCTTTCAGCGCTGACATCCCTGGAGTCCCTGGATATAGAAGCTTGTCCGGGCAGCGGAAAGACCACCTTGCTGGTAGCGAAACTGGCAATCCTGGCCAACCGGTGGTCCGCCACGAAGCAAGGCATATGTGTTCTGTCCCACACGAATGCCGCCCGCGACGAAATCGGCGATAAATTTGGGTCATCCAGCGTGGCGCGAAATCTGCTCAGCTATCCGCACTTCGTCGGGACGATTCATTCATTCGTCAACGAGTTCCTCGCCCTTCCCTGGCTCCGGTCCAACGGCCGGCAAATCAAGGTGATTGATGATTGGATTGCGCTCAACAATCGTTGGAACCGGCTGCACGTCAGTGCGCAGGGGCAGCTAAAGCGACTCGATCGGAACGCGATTTTCACCGTCACCTATACCAAACCTGATTTCTCTGGTGGCGTGGTGCCGCCGAGCCACAAAGTGTATAGTAAAGTGGTCTCCTCTTGTCGAAGAGCGACAGAGGCGGGCTTCTACTGCTATGATGATATGTTTGTTTGGGCGCACGAGTTGCTCGATCGCCACCCGGACGTTGCTTCGACACTTCGCGACCGCTTCCCAATCGTCTTTATCGACGAAGTGCAGGACAACAGCGAAATTCAATCAGCGTTCCTTCATCGGCTGTTTCTCGCAGGACCATCCTCCGCGGCGATCCGGCAGCGATTTGGGGACTCAAACCAAGCCATCTACAATCGCGCCGGTGGCACCGGGGCAACAACGGACCCCTTTCCTGGGCCAAACAGAGTTGATCTACCCAACAGTTTCCGGTTTGGACAAAAGATCGCGGATGTCACTGCCGGTTTCGGTGTACGCCCGCAGCCTCTGGTCGGCCTTGGTCCTTCGACGGCACGTGTCGAACACGCGTCGCTTCAGAGCACGTTGATATTGTTTGACGATACCACAGCGGTTGACGTTCTGCCGAAATACGCAGGGCTCCTGATAGATGGCTTTTCAGACGACGCTCGGCGCAAAGGCGATTTCACGGCAATCTGCGCCGTCCATCGGTCCGGCGAGTCGGCCAATCTCCCCCGATTTTTAGGGCACTACTATCCCTCCTATAATCCTGACCTTTCTGGGCGCCAGCCGAAACCAAAGACACTGGGGCAATTTCTCACGCGGGCCAGAGGTGAATTGACGCACACGCGGAATGCTCACCCCGTCGTGTCAGGTTACGCAGAAGCCATTCTCCAGTGCCTGCGAACAGTGGGGGCCGACGTACCGATGGTGTTGCGCAAGAGTGCCAACCGCTATTTTCGCGACCGGATAGAGGACGAGACGATTGCCGAGATCTATCATGAACTGCTTGACCAGCTAATCCAATGCCGGGGAAGTCCATCCGAGGCTTTTTGGCGGGATCTCCTTGTGCCAGGGACAAAGAGCGTGGTCGCGCACATGTTACAGGCGGAGATCGACGAGAATGAAACCGCGGCGTTTTTCGAGTGGGAAGGAACGGTGGTTCCCGACGGCCAATCCGACGCATCGCGCAAATCTGGAAATATCTTCAGGTATCCAATTGCCGATCCGAAAATCGCGATCAGAATGGGTTCAATCCACGGGGTGAAGGGGGAGACGCACACCGCGACACTGGTGCTCGAGAGTTTTAACAGAACCCATAACCTCAGGAATCTAAAGTCTTGGCTCCTGGGCAAGCGCCCAATGGCCGGCAGCGACAATCAAGCCCAACAGGCGTCCGTTCGGGATCGACTGAAGTTGCATTATGTCGGCATGACGAGGGCCTCGCATTTTCTGTGCCTGGCCATGCGTCAAGACACCTTCACCGCCGCAGAGATCGATCAGTTGCGCATCCGTGGTTGGAACATTGAAATATGTGCCACTGATGCACCGAACTAACGCCCGTCTGATTGAGCGACTTGAACGGATTTGGACGGAAAACACAGCGCCTTGAAATCTAATCATTTGATTTCTTATGTTATTTTTCTAGCGGCTCCGACGAAAAAGAATTGAGAACGCCACAACGCCCGCTTCGGCATCGGAAATACGCCACTAATGAGCAACAAACGTTGCTAGGTGTTTGATCCAAGGTTTTGATGGTGCAGGTGGCATCGAAGGGATCTACAGGTGACAGCCTTGCCACGGAATGACTGCTGTGTGATTTAAGCTCAGTCGACTTGCACCGGATGCATCATTGTGACGAATCGCGAACGTCTGGAAGCTGTTTTGGATTATGACTCGTTCCAACGAGCGCTGCGTCTCGTCGAAAAACAGCCTTGGCTGGCGTCAAAAAACGAGCGTTTCAACGAGCTGTTGTCATTCTGCTCCCATCCTGACGAGCGGGATCTAGTGCTCGATATCGTTGAGCGATATACGTATATAAGCGGCCGGGATTTGACGCGCTCATTGGAGCAGATAGCAGCAAAGATAACCAATGATTGGAAATGCAGCCCGCAAGATAGTGTGGTGGTCGCGATGGACAGGGGGCGACACGCTGACAGTTCCGCAGCAATAGCTTGGTTTCTAAAGCCCATACTAGGCGATTTGGCCGATTGGGAAACAAACCAGTTTTACAAGGCACTGGGCGAAGCAGCATCAGAAGTCGCTGAGGGAGGTAATATCGTAATAGTCGATGAATTCGTTGGCACCGGACAAACTCTGCGTGGCGCGCTAGTTTGGCTGTCTGACAAGCTTAAGGAGCAGAACAAAACTGCGACGCTATATGTTGCCACTGTGGCGGCTATGGAAGTTTCGAGAGAAAAAGATCTCAGTCTAGCTAAAGAATTTTTCTCTACTATTTGGCTCAAGAAGTCCATTCACGATCATTATCCACCTGAGAATATTCTATCGCTTGAAGGCCTTATGCTCGGCTTGGAGGATCGTCTCTTGAAAAAAGACGGCTACATGAAGTTGAGCAAGTATTCTCTGGGCTATAAAAAATCGCAAGCGGCCTATTTCTTCGAAAATGGAAACCCTCCAAATAATAACTTTCCCATATTTTGGTGGAAGAGGTTGGCGGATGGTTCGCGAAGACGCCCATTAACGCCGAGAGTGTGAAATGCAAACCGTCGACAGGTTAATACTAAAATCAGCCTTCCAGACGCCCGGCGGGTTCGATCTGTACGACCTGCACCTCAAGTTTCGCCTGAGCCCGGCGGTTATCTTCCAAAGCTGCTCTGATTTCGCAGGGCGAAATATAATTCAGCGCGAAGGTATGAGGGTGTCTCTCACGAGCGAGGGCCAGCTATGGGTACTCACAAACAGGAAGAAGATTTTCTTCACGTCAAAGCGCGAGTGGACACAACCAAGTGAGTGGTATTTTGACGAACCGCTTGATCCGAAAAAACCATACCTTCCCAAGCTTAGCTTAATTGATCGTGACCATTTCACTAACCTCTTGCGGGAAATGAAGTGATTGCATAGAGAAATAAACGGGGCGCAGCGATAGTTCTTGGGGGTAGATTCGCCCCTGCAAGCTTAGGAGCGCGTTAAATTTTCTTCACGCACTTCGCGCAAGAAGCATAGATCCTTTGGATCTATGTTTACTGCATAAAGCAGTAACGAAGAATATATACTATATTCACTCTGGTATCGTTGCGCTCCACCTTAACCCGAAATCTAAAATGACCGATTTCAATTACGACGAATGGCAATCTTTCTACCACGAACGCGTAAAAGGAGAACATGGATTACAATTGGTGCGCGGATACCTCGCGCATGCAGCCGCATTATCCGCTCGAAACCTCCCTCCTATTTTTGAGTTTTCACATCTGGCTGCGCTTCTAGGTGTGGATAAAGTCACTTTAGCGACGATCTGCCATTCACCGCACAATTACTACAGGACCTTCGCGATACCTAAGCGAACAGGAGGACGTCGCGAAATCAGCGTACCACGACCAATATTGATGAAACTTCAGCGATGGATTTTAGCAAATATTGTTGAGCTTGTTAATGTTCACGATGCAGCTCACGGCTTCCTGAAAAATCGTTCGATCGTCACCAATGCTCGACAGCATTTGGGCTGCAATGAACTGCTCAAGATCGATATATTGAACTTCTTTCCGTCGATCTCCTCTGGGAAGGTACGCAGCTTGTTCGCTGAACTCGGCTATTCCGGTTCAGTCGCAAGCGCGCTCACCCGAATTTGCACTAAAAATGATGGTCTGCCCCAAGGAGCACCAACGAGTCCGGCAATTAGTAATTTAGCAGCAAAAGCATTCGACGTTCGAATTGCTGATCATTGCGCCGAAGAAGGGCTAACATACACGCGTTACGCGGACGACATAGCGATATCAGGTGAACGGATAGCCCCTCATGTCAGAGGGAAAATCATCCAGATACTTGCCGACACGGAACTAAAGATACACCCGGTTAAAAGCCGACTGTTCGGCCCCAAAGATCGGAAAATTATAGCGGGCATTTCCATTTCATCAGGGAAACTCATGCCGCCAAAGGACTTTGTGCGTTCGGTTAGGAAAGACGTATACCATGTGACAACGAAGGGATTGCTTGCACACATGGCCGCTATCGAGAACTTCGATCCAATTTACCTTGAGAGGCTATTAGGAAGAATTGCATTTTGGAAGCACGTTACCAAGAACAGCGATCAGTCGTTGCGAGCAGAATTTGCCCTAAAGCAATATATGGTCGTTTCAGGATTGGCAGGCGAATTCCAATAGACAGCTGACTGAAGTCAGTCTTCGGCAATGTAACGCTGTCCATCAAAACGCGTCGTAGCATGCGTGGCCAACCTAAGCCGATGCGATTCATGCGAATATCGCGCGTCGACATACTTGTCCGCTTGAAAATAGACCGACGAAGAACCTACTATTTTTGCGATGATTCTGTCACTTTTACCAGCAGAGATAGCAGTGATGGCCCGCAGCAAAAACGTAAGCAGATTGCCACTCGACAGCAGGTTTCAGTTCTCGGAAGATTCCTTTCGCGGTCGAGCGGACCGATGGAACTCGCACCTGCGCCCAGCAACGGGCATGGAGGACGGTGAACGCCATCTTTTACGCCTGTTTGCGAAGACGAAAACACCACTCGACGAAGATTTGAAAGGTATCATCGCCCGAGCTCAGAGACGGATCCGTCGCGTTATGACGTCGAAGCTGGCACGAGAAGTCCTGGTCCAGGTTATCAACGTCGCGGAAGATACAGATGAAATTGCAATCGTTATGCTCGATCCCGGCAGCCCGGTCGCGGGCTCGTCGCATCGGACGCGGGCTCGCAAAAGCCGCTTCCTGACAAGCGCGGGGCGAGCTGTATTCTGGCGAAACATCAGGCGGATCGCGGAGGGTTTGCGGCTCATCCACGAGGCCGGCATCGTCCATGGATCCGTTTCCGAGCAGACGATCTTCGCTTCAAGCGACGATGTCGAGGGTTACCGGCTGGGTGGTTTCGAAGCCTGCATCCATATCTCGGACGGCGCGCTCGGCGCCAACGACCACCTGTTTGATCCCTCGACTGCGATCTCTTTCAGGCAGGACTGGATAGACCTTGCCCGCACCGCCAGATCGATCCTCGGCCTCGACGATGCCGAAGGACCGGCTCTCCTGGCAATCGAGCGCAAAATGCTGGATCGGATTGGTGACCCTCCACGGTTTCAGCTTTTTGATGGGAGCGTTGTGGTTAGAGAGCTGGACGAGGTCATCACCGAGATCGGCCGTGCTGGCACGAGCGCGGAAGGAGAGCTTGTCCTCTACCCTGCCCATGGAGTTGCCCAGAGAGACTTCCCCTCGCTGACATCCGGCGCGATCCAGGCAAGCGAGATGGATGAGGTTTTCAGGTTCGTCGAAGATGATCTGCTCAATCCTGCTATCCGAGCAAAATCGGCCGGACAGGACAAGATCAGGCTCATAACCGATGTTGCAATCTACGATCTCAAACTGCAGAGCGATTTTACCGCCACGATCGAAAACGCTCACAAAAGGCAGGCAAGCGATTGGCTGGACGGCGCCGTCGAGATCCCCCATCGCCTGCAGTTGTCGCGATACCGCGGGGGTGCGGACGAGCGGGTGCGCAAGCTCGGACATAGTGCAAAGCGCTGGAGGGATCTGTTCAACGACCCGGAACACGCGCTGCTCCCGGACGACGTGCCCACTTGGTACGCACTGCTCCTTCTGGAAGCCTTCACCTTGCTGCGGGAGCAATTCCGCGTCTATCCTGTTCAGGTCATTACCTCGATCGATACGGACGAGAAGGATCTCGTGAGCGTGCTTCTCCGTCCGGATCCCGAGCGCGACGAGCGTCGCGAACGACTTGGTCTGGAGAAGGCGCTCGTCGCACTGCAGAAAGAGATGCGCTATGATGACGGCAAGCCCAATTGGACCCTCTCGGCGAGCGAGGATCTGGTTTTCAATCGCGAGCGAAGCCCTGAACTCAGTTTCGAGGAAAGCACGCTGGCCGAAGGCGAGTTGACCTTGACATTTACGGCCAATTACCTGCCCACACAGGGCGAGCGGCTCTTCCTGCGTCCCAAACGTGACACAGGTACGGAACGGGCCATTCGCCGCCGCCTGCTAAATATCGTCGCGGCGCGTCAAAATCTGGAGCTTCTCAGAGCCCTTGACGATCCGGCGCAGGTTGCCCTGGATGATGTCTTGCGCGAAATCGCGGTGCCCGGTTCGCCGGTTGTCGACATGGATCCTTCCAAGCTTGCGGCCTGGCAAAGTATCGTGGCCGGACGATCGATCAATGTCATCGTCGGCCCACCGGGTGTTGGCAAGACGTACCTGATCTCCAATCTCGTGAGGAGCATCATGGCAGGGACACCGGATGCGAGGATCCTCGTTTCCGCGCAAAACCACGAGACCCTTGCGCATATGGAGGATGAGCTTCGCAAAAGCCTTGCGGGATATGCATCGATCATCGTGCGGGTGGAGAAATCGCAGGTCAGCGTGGAAGACAGCACCTTGCGGCAGAGCTCGGTCAACCTGCTTCAAACGGCCTCACAATCAGCAGGCGACCGGTCGGCGATCACACAGAACCAAAGTCGCCAGATCGCGCAGACGCTGAGGCCCGTCGACAACGCCGAACGGTCTTTGGCAGAGCGTGTCTTGCGCGACACCGACAATCTGATGTTGCGCTCATCCGATGTGACCCTGGCGACAGCCTCGTCGAACACGATCGAGGAGATGATCGCCGACGGCGAGCAGTTCGACTGGGTGTTCATCGAGGAGGCCGCCCGTGCCAACGGCGCCGAACTGATCGGCGCCCTGCTTCTTGGCAACCGACGCGTGATGATTGGAGACCATAAGCAGTTGTCGCCATTCGACACGGTCGAACGACAGCGGTTTTACGATCCCGTCACTGCGGCAGAGCTGTTGGTCAATGCACAGGAAAGGCTCTTGGCCATTTCGGACTTGCCGCCGGAGGTCGACGAGGCTCTTGGCGTGCTGAAGTCCGATTCTTTTCTGCTGGGCGACGTGTTGGCGGCGGCGGCTCGCCTTGAGGAACCATTCCGCACCATCGCCGAGCGCGAGGATGAGCGGGAGGTGGCAACACGGCGGCCAAGCTCGATTTCGACTACGCTTCTTGAACAAAGCCGTATGCACCCGGCGATCTGTGATTTGGTTTCGAATACATTCTACCAGAAGAAACTCGTTTCCTCGGATCGCGTGAGAGCGCGCGAAGAGACGGTCGGCGTGGCCAACGGACTGCCGGCTTCACCAATCGTTCTTCTCGACCTGCCGTCGTTGAGCGTGGCACGACGCAAGGCTTTTGAGCAGAAGGTGAAAAAATCCTACAAGAACGAGGTCGAGGCCAGCGCGCTCATCGCCGCCATGAAGGATCTCAAACCGATCCCGGGCAAAGATGGACGACGCCCGACCCTGGTTGTCCTGTCACCCTATCTGGCTCAGGTAGACCATCTCGAGCGCAAGCTCAGCCCGCTTATCGATGTTGAGACTGACACGCTGTGCGGCTTTGCCAGCCCCCGGGGCAATGGCAAGTTCGTCTATACCAGCGACAGTTTCCAAGGCGGCGAGGCAGACGTTGTTCTGGCAAGCCTTGTTCGCAACAGTATCCACGTCGGCACCCGCGCGCTCGGGTTCATCAAGAACCCTCAGCGCATGAACGTTCTTATTAGCCGCGCAAAGCAAAAGCTCATCCTTGCGACAAGCAGACGGTTCATCAGGAACGCCGTCAACGGCATCGATCCTGATGGCGTGAAGGAAGAGTTTCGGTTCCTGACACGGATGCTGGACCAGATATCTCAGCTGGAGAAGATGGACTTCCCGCATGTGGGTACGGGCGTCACCGTCGTCTCTGTCGACGAGAACGGGAGGCTGACGCGGTGAGCAAGATCTATATTCCTGCCTGGCATTACAAGGCTCCCGGCCTCGTTCAGCGCGTCTGGGGCTGGAGCCCGATCGAAGAAATGGTGTTGCTAACATTGGATGCAACGCCTGGGACGATCGACGACCTGGCATCAGCGCTTCACATCCCCCGTCAGGTCGCAGCATCGACCGTGGCACGCTTGATGCAGTTCGGCTTGATTGAGGTTCGCATGTCGCCTCGGCCGATGCTAACCACTAATTTAGTCGGTCGCGAGTTCATCCGGGGAAGCCGCGCACTCCCCGAACGATCCGCCGACCGTGAGATCGGCATCAGCGTGGTCTATGAAAAGGTCGGGGAGTCGGTCTTTCGCAATCGCGACGTCGATACAATCCCGGTCACAAAACTTCCAAGATCCGGCAAGGTCGTTGCCTTCCCGCTCGGTGAGCCCTTGGAGACCGACTACTCGATGATGCATCGCGTCACCCAATTCATGTCAGGCATGCTACGGCCAGGCGAATGGCTCCGCGGGATACAGGCTAATAGCTCCTATCTCGAGCGCAAATTCCTGGTGATCGACCTCAATGACGTTCG
Source organism: Rhizobium sp. NZLR8 (assembly GCF_019685025.1). Lineage (NCBI taxonomy): Bacteria > Pseudomonadati > Pseudomonadota > Alphaproteobacteria > Hyphomicrobiales > Rhizobiaceae > Rhizobium > Rhizobium sp. NZLR8. The sequence goes on from NZ_JABDVY010000010.1 coordinate 21,518, forward strand.
AGAGGGTGCGATCCCGCCCGGCGCGAGCGAAAAGCTGATCGAAGCGCTCAAATCAACCGTCAAGACCGGTAAATTGCCAGTCACCGCTCCGCCGGCCGCTGACGAGCAACCTGCGATCTTCACGGACATCCACGCCGACCAAATCATTGTTGGAGCACGCCAGCAGCTGGAGCGCTTCGAGCAAATCGTCAATGCGGCAAGATCGCATGTCTTCATTCTCTCGACCTTTGTTGCGTTCCAGAATGACGATCGATGCAAGGAAAACCGAGAGAGGATGTGGCAGGCTCTCGAGGACGCGTGTCGTCGCGGCGTTAAATGCCACCTGTTCTTCGGTACGTCGATCGACACCACCAAACACGCCGCAGCCATGCACGAACTGAACGAACGGCTTTCCGGTATCAGGCGCACGCGCGGCTATGTCCTAGCTCATCGCGATACGGTTGAAAGCCATGCTAAATTCTTGGTCGCCGATGACGGGCAAGATGGCGCCGTCGTCTCGATGGGATCGTGCAACTGGCTGTCATCGCCCTTTAGCGCCGTCGAAGTGTCAGTTGAGCTCACCGAAGCGAAGGCAGCCGGCGCGGCAATGGATGTGCTGCAATCGATCATTGCCAAGATATCCAGCGCGGGCCAGTCTACCGAGGCGCTTCAGTTCATGGCAGCTGAACTCAGGCGCAACCGCGGCCGCCTGTCTGCCGCAGACGCGGCGCCGGGCTCCATCGGGGCTACGATGCGGATCCTACACGCGGCGGACCATAATCGTCTGTTGCGGGTCGCTGCGCATGGCGCAGAGACGCGGTTCATCTGCTGCACCAATCGCATCGGGGCAAATATGGTCCCCGCCCTCTTTGACCCCGCTGAAGTCGCGAGCCAACGGCTGGACGAAGTGTCGATATACTATTCTAGGCGTGGTGGTCCGGTGAAGCGCGGCCATGTCAATGATCACCGAGAACGGCTAAAGGGAAAAGTCGGGATTTTCGGCGTGCCTGAACCTCAGCTGCACGCGAAGTTCTTGGCATGGGACGACGATCACATCGTCGTCAGCAGCCTGAATTGGGGATCCCAATCCGCCACTCTGGACAATCCGATGGATGAGATCGGCCTCCATCTCGAGGGCAATGGTCTCGCCACGCTGCTGTTGAAAAAATTCGAGGCAGAGAATACGCGGGCAGCGAAGGATGCTTAGCCCAGTTGCTTGGGGCGCTGAACGCGTGATCCACTTTTAATTTTCGCGCCAGAATGGCGAGAACCGCTTTGGTCTCAAAGCACTTGATCGCTTAAATTTACCTATGCCGAGCGCGGATAAAACAATGCAACGACGACACCATTTTTACGTAGCAACGGCAAAATTCCTCTTTCAACACCCGCAATACGGCCTCGTTTCCGTTCGCGATCCTATCAGAACCAACGATGCCAGCCAGTATGGTCTGAGACCGATATTGCTGTATGGGCTGACCATTCCCGGGCTGCCGATCCGCTGGATGACATTCTCATCGGATGACAGCCCGCAGCCGCTTCGACAGATCTTGTTCTCGGCCTGGTCGCAGGGTGAGGGTCTGCGAGGCCAGCCGGATGTTCTCATTGTCAGCCGGCATCTCGCTCAATCAGACCCTGCGCTCGAAACAGATCTCGCAAAGATAGGGGTCGCGCTTGAGATCGCAGGCCCGCGTGAGAAGTCTCTTCCTGCTTCGCTTCGCACGACGCAGGAGAAATGCCGGTGGCTCTCGAGCAGTACCACATCGCAGAGCATGCCTGCCGATCCGGCAATCGCGGCATTTTCGGCCGATGCTTTGGCCCACCATATCTGGCGAGCGAGAGACCGGCGGCGCGAACTCGGCGACCGCGAACTCGAAGAGCGCATCGAGGCCTGGCTTGCCTTGTCAAGCCGCGACCCCAATCCGTCCTTCGCCACGAATGTCGGCTGGAGGACGGGCCCGTGGCTCAGCTCTTGGGAAACCTCGCTTCCCCCTGATCGGGAACGCTACTTCAGCCACAGCGGGATCGAGCGCAGAACATGGCTGCTCACCGGGCAAGAACCGCGCGACGAGACGGACGCCGAAGAGGATGACAGCGACAGCGGCTATGACAATGCGCCGGAAATCGCCCGCAACCTCATCGCCTGTTGGCCAAACCCGCCCAAGGAGATCGCCCATTCAATCGGCGTGACACTGAAAGCGCTTCAGTGGTTTCTAGACGAGAAAGCGAGCCTCAACCGATCAAGGCGTTATAGCCTGCTCGACTTGCTTGGTGTCGAGTTGGATGAACATTTCAGCTTTTATGCCGCGAGAGGTCCTCGTGTTCTCGTGGCCAATAAAGCAAGCGCAATTGAGGATATTTATACGGATATGACTGGCGGCGGCGATGCCTGGCCGTTCGAGCTCGTTCCATCTAAAGCACAGGCCGACCCGAGCTGGCGATATGTGCTGATCAATCCCCATAGTCGGCCGCCATCCATCCTCATGGTGGCGCGGGGGGACAAGATCGCGGACCAGCTGGACGCACTCCTGTTGAACTTCGACGGAATCCGCCGCGTCGACCTCGCGCTTTACCGAGATATCGTCTCCACCTGCGCCATCGCCTGCCAGTCGCCGCGCGCGAACGGTCCCGCTATGAGGGATTTTTCAAATCGGCACAAAGACCGGTGGGCGAGCTGCATGTGGCTGCCGGGTGAGAACCAGGGAAACGGGTAGTTCGTGATTTTCGATCGTTATAACACCTATCGACCCGGCCTTCTTGCCCGACTGCTTCCCGCCGGCCGGTGGAAACTGCGGCTTCCCAAGACCGTATCGGCGACTGTCGATCTGCAGACCGACAGGTGGGTCGATCTCCGATGCCTGGACATCATCGCAATCGGTGTCAAGAAGGCACTGCTCTGGCACACGGTCGAAATCCGCACACGCAGCCATATCGAAAGCCTGTCCTGTCTTGGTGAAGACGCGGCACGACGGCTCTCCACCGATCTCCATCGCTTCATCAATCGTTACCTCCTCGAACTGATCGAGTCCGACCAGGATGCGTTGACCAAAGTCGAAGCAAAGCTCAAGCCTCTGATCGAGGGCAAGCGGCAATATTTGGCGCAGGCGGATGTCGCCCGTGTCATTGCGAGTGTTTCTGGCTCCGCGGCGGCAGCACTCGCTCACCCCCTGTTCGACCCCGATGGCCTAACCGCGCGTATGGAGGAAACGCTTCCGCGCGCGCTGTCCTTCCTTACGGATCCGAGCCGGCGTCATCACTACAATGATGAGTTTGTGGCAGCTGAGCTCACCCGATATGGGCCCTTCTTCGATGATCTCGACGGCCGATCGTTGTCCGGACAACAAAGAGAAGCCTGCATTCGCCTCGAGGACAGCAATCTGCTGGTGGCCTCAGCAGGCTCCGGAAAGTCGGCGACGATGGTCGGCAAGGTCGCCTATGTGCTAGACAAGCAATTGTATCAGCCCGACGAAATCCTCGTGCTCGCCTTCAACAGGACCGCGGCGGAAGAATTGCGGGAGCGAATTGCGCGCCAGCTGGGCGTTGATCCGGATGATCTCGCCTGCAGAGTGACAACCTTCCATGCGCTTGGCCGCGGGATCATCGAAGAGGTCGAGGGCAAGCCGCCGCAGCTGGCAAACTGGGTCGACCATCCCGCTGGAGAGGCGCGGATGATCGAGGCGATCATCGAAGCGCTGCTAAGCTCGGATCAGGACTTTGCCAAAACCTGGATCGATCTTCTCGTGCTCTATCCGAAGGCCGATATTCCAGCGTCCATCTTCGACAGCGAAGCCGACTACGATCGATACATCTCGGCCCGCCGGCGCGGCGCCAACGCCACGATCGGTACGCTTGGCGGAACCTTTGTCAACTCGCTGCAGGAACAGACGATCGCGAACTGGTTATGGCTGCATTCGATCGACTTCGAGTACGAGCGCCAGATCGCCATAGAGGAGGAGGACGGAAGTGTAAGACATGTGCATCCGGACTTCTATTATCCGGCTAGCAACACGATCCATGAGCATTTCGCGATCGATGCCGACGGCTCGTCGCCCTTTGCCAACTATGTCGAACATGCCGATAACAAGATGGCAGCCTACCGGCGTGCCGAGCTCGATGTCTTTACGACGACATCGGCTCAGGCGAACGACGGCTCGCTTCTGCTGCAACTCGCAGCCGAACTGTTGCAGCGCGAGATTCCTGTTCGACAGCGTAGCCTAAAGGACGTTCTCAAGGCCGTGGAGCCCGTCGTCATCAAGCACTTTCACAAGCTGATTGGCGTGTGCATCAAGCATATCCGTGCAGGCCATCTGACGCTGGACATGCTGTTGGAGCGCGCGAATGCGCTCCATGACAAGAAGCGCGCAAGATCATTCGCACAGGCGATCTGGAAGATCACATCTGCCTATTCGAAGAAACTTGAAGACGACGCCCGCATCGATTTCGACGCCATGATTGCCAATGCAACCATGCTGGTCGAAGAGGCTCGGTTCAAATCTCCCTATTCGCTCATTCTCGTCGATGAATTCCAGGACATTTCGGATCCGCGCGCCAATCTCATCAAGGCATTGCGGCACCAGAAGGCGTTTTCGAAGGTCTTTGCCGTTGGCGACGATTGGCAATCAATCTATCGTTTTGCCGGCTCCGACATTTCGATTTTCACGCAGTTCGAAGCCAATTTCGGCGCAAGCTGGCAGGGCCGGCTTGAACTGACCTATCGCTGCAATCAGGTCATCGCCGATGCGGCCGCGAACTTCATCCAGAAAAACCCTGCACAGTTGAAGAAGACGGTACGCTCGACACGGCCGGCCGTCGCCCGCTCGATCAGGGCGATCCCGATCAGGGGTGAGCAGGGCAAGCCCGATTTCGGCGAGGCCTGCCATCGTCTCCTGACGCGCCTCGACCAGTTCCTGGGCGGCATTAAGAACCAATGGCGCGCCAACAGCCATCAAAAACTGAAGGTCATGGTCCTGTGGCGCTATAATCTGCTCGATCCGTTTGCCGGCGGCCTGCCCCGGTTCGAGCATATCGACGTCTCAGGCCTGTCCTTCCATCGGGCGAAAGGGCTCGAGGCAGACTATACGATCCTGCTCGATGTCAGCGAGGGAGAATACGGGGTTCCAAGCCGGATCGAAGATGACGAACTCCTCAACCTCGTCATGCCGCAGCCGGAAACCTACAGCTACGCCGAGGAACGACGCTTGTTCTACGTGGCACTGACACGCGCCAGCCGCGGCGTCTTCCTGTTGATGAACGGTCGCCAGCCATCGCGCTATGTCGGCGAACTGGCGGAGATTGCCGGCGCCGATTTTCGCCTTGAAACGATAAACGGCGAGGCGTTAGCATCCTGCCCAACCTGTCGTGTCGGACAGCTGGTGGAGAAAGCGAGCCGAAAGGGTAGTCGTTTTATCGGATGCACCCAGTATCCGGATTGCGACCACACCGCGCCAATTGCGAGCAGATGAGAGTCAGCCCTGGAGCCGGAATGGCGACATTCCGCTGGCCGGGTTCAACAACCGGATGAATGGGGGATTTTGACTTGCAGGACGATGACGACCGCAGAATCTGCCACGACTGTATCGGAGAGGCTTATCTCTCCGATCTCGTTACGACCGCCGGCGTGGTCGCGACATGCACCTATTGCCAGAACGAAGAGGAGCCTTGCTTCACGCTTGAGCAGGTCGCCGACGAGATCGAAGGTGCCTTCGACCGGCATTACTACCGCACGTCGGATCAGCCGAATTCGTATGAATCGATGCTGCAACGCGACAAGGAAAGCGATTACGAATTCGAACGTCACGGCGAAGTCGTGGTCGAGGTCATCGCCGAGGCCGCATCGATCCCTGACGACGCTGCCAAGGATATCCTGGAAATCCTGGAGGAGCGCCATTCGGATTTTGATGCAGCCCAGATCGGCGAGGAATGCGAATTCGATTCCGAAAGCCACTATGAGTGGAAGGATGCCCGGGATCACGAGTATGCGCGTGAATGGCGGGACATCGAATACTCGCTGAAATCGCACTCCCGCTTCTTCAATCACGGCGCAGAAGCCTTCCTGTCGCGCCTGTTTTCCAATCTCGACGGTAGCAAGACCCGAAAGGGACATCCGGTGGTGGTCATCGCCGGCCCGGAGGCCGAGCATAAATCATTCTTTCGCGCGCGCGTCTTCCACAAGAGCGACGATCTGGACCAGGCCTTACAAAGACCAGACCTTCATCTGGGTCCTCCGCCGGCTAAATTCGCCCGGGCGGGACGGATGAATGCGCATGGCATTTCGATGTTTTATGGCGCGTCCGACAAGGGCGTCGCTCTGGCCGAAGTGCGGCCGCCGGTCGGCAGCCGCGCCCTGATCGGGGAATTCGAACTGACGCGCCCGGTTCGTCTGCTCGACGTCTCCGCGCTGCATTCGGTCTATGTCGAGGGCAGCATATTCGATCCCGACCATGTCGACAGGCTTGGCCTTGCAAAATTTATGCAACGTCTCAGCGACCGCATCACCCGTCCCGTGATGCCGGATGACGAGATTACTGAATACCTGATCACTCAGATGATCGCCGACTATCTCGCGCGCCAGCCGGAACCGGCACTGGATGGCATTCTGTTTCCCTCGGTGCAATGCCCCGGCACCCACCGCAACGTTGTGCTCTTCCACCATGCTGCGCGTGTTGACGCTCTACCGCTGCCCGAGGGGACGGAGCTGTCAAGCCGACAATACATGACTGATGAAGACGGCGACCACAGCGACTATTCTGTATTTGAACGCGTGCCCGAACCGCAACCTGAGGCCAAGCCGGAGAAGCATGCGGGAGGGTTTGGCGACTTCGACACAATATTTTTGTCGAGCCAGCGACCCGAAAGCGACCCGCGCGAGGTAACGCTCCGAGCCCGGACGCAATCGATGACGGCCCATCATGTCTCTGGCGTCGCATTCACGAACGACGAATACGAGGTGCACCGGCATCGCATCGAAAGACGGGATTGGCAGGGGACCAAGGCGAAAAGGCCGCCCTCCGATTTCGACTTTTAGGCGGGTTTGTCGTCGACAGCACCATTGTCCGCGCCGGCGCGATCGGCGGTCTCGCGTGCCTCCCAAGCCGTCAGAACCTCCTCAGTATCCTCATCACCAGCGCGACTGTTTGCCAGGATTTACCTGAACCGACCCCTGCGGGCCGCGAAGACTGCCTACATTGGGCCCAGAACAAGATTTGTTCCCACAAGTTCGCTAAGTGACCTTAGGTGTTGTTTCCGCAAACGAAGGCTATTGCCCCCTTTTGGTGAACTGCCCGACGAAACTCTCTCCTCCCAATCCAAAGTGCTCAAGCTGTTTTGCGACTGTCTTGGCTTTTGTGAACCCTAGATCTTCACCAACGGCTACAGAATAAGCGCGCACTTTTTCGATCAGCTTATCAAGCTTCTCTTCCGTAATAATCCGTGCGTTTGGATGCAGTGTGGCCGCATTTTCCGGCCTTGTCTTTTGATGGACCATAATAGGCGTTGCAGAACAAGACTTGTCGTATTGCTTCTCGAACCAGATCATCGAGCCGGTTAGCTGATTGCAATCGTGTTTGCTGATCGCCTTCGCGCTTGTTGCACCACTTTTACACTCAATTACGAAGTAGCTTAAGTTTCCCGATGACCACAAATTGTCCGGCCCCTTGCCGAAGTCGTCTTCTGGCATCTGGGAGCCGAACCCTAGCAAGCTTCCCAAGTCTCGCATTGCTCGTTCGAAGCGCTTAGTGTTGGCTTCGCCCCACTCCAACGCCTCTATCAGTGCGTTAACCCAAAGGATGAGCTCATTTTTCTCAAGGAATCGCTTCATGAAAGCCACCGCCGCCGCAGCTTGGCTCTCTTTAGGAACTTCGAGCTTGTTGTAGGTGATACCATGTACCGGACGCACCAGCGATCGGTTCAATTCTACAGCTGAGAGTTGAAGTTGCTGGGCTTCCGCTGGATTTGTGTGATGAACATATTCGGCGAGCTGCTGTTTGATATAGCCCTTTAGCCGTTTATCAGGAGCTGATGCAACCGCCTGCTGAGCAAGAGCTTGCGCTTGGTCGAACCGGCCAAGTCGGGCGGCGTCAAAAGCTTCTCTCAAATGGATCGTTGCTTGGTCAACGTGTCCCGGCTGGTCATCGTCGGCATTGACAATCGCATCCTTGCTAGCGTCGATCCAGCCCTCGTCCTCATCCAAGCATAGGTTCATAACCGTTTCGAGTTCTGAAAGAGGCTCATCGCGGATTTGCTCGGTTATGTCCCGACCTAACTTCAGTTGCGCTCGGGTCGCCGGTGAAAATAGTGTGCGTGCTTCAGGGTTGTGAATGCGCTGCGTCAACCTTGAGCCGATCAATAGAACGACGCAATGGTCTTCGCTCGACCTAACGCCACGGCCCATTCCCTGCTCGATTCGCTGGATCTGCCGGATCAGTTGCCGACGGGTTTCATTTAAGATCACGTGTTCGGCGCGTGCGATGAGGCCTTCCACCTCTGGAAGGCCGTCGATGATAAGAATCTCGCAAGCCTCGGCAGGAAGGTCTATTCCGTCGTATTTATTTACAAAAACTGTGACTCCAACATGGCCAGTACGTAGTCGCTCAGTGCCTTGTTCAATATTGTCAGCTGTGAGCGTTTGATCAGCGATGTCCGACCAGTACTTTGAACGCTCCTTAGATGGCACGATTATGCTTATGTTGACGGATTTGGCCTTCTTAGCTGCGAGGTCTTTGATATCGTCCACGGTGATAGCTGGATTTATCTCTTGCGGCGCCAGAATCATTCGATCCCCAATGTCGCCACCTCCCTTCGGCCGGATCGGGTTCATCACGTCGGCCGGCTCCGCTTGGAAATGGCTAACGAGAATCCCGTCGTCCGCCAATGTCGCGGTCATGTATATGCGCCGCGTCGCCTCCGTAAATGCTGGAATATTATCAATCGGCAAGTAGCGAGGCGCAATTTCCAACTGCCCTCCCCCAAACGCAGCTTGGCATAATGGGAGAACATCGCGAACTAGCGGCCAAGGCCATTTCAAATGGTCATCGTACCTATGAGGATGCAATATGGCGTTGACTTTTTTGATCTTGTCCTTCCAAGCCCAAAACGGCACCAACATCACCGCCGTCGGATCTTCAGCCTTGACGTCAAGTAATAACGAGTTCGACTGTTGTTCGAGGTCTTCTTCGAACAGGTCCAGCATAGGTCGGTAGGCGTCATGGCTTGACGACAGTCTAATTTTGAACTGGTCCGCTACAGTCGAGAGGCACGCGTGCGCATCGTCAATTACTATCGAGCCGATGCGAATCTTCGCGCCCCCTTGGCCGACGCCAAATGCCGATCTTCCGTTGACCAGCTTCCAAATATTGATAACTAAAATCGTGTCACCTGCAAGAAAGGCGGCATCCGTATGATCCTCCGTTACGGCTACACCTAGCGCTTCCGCTTCCGAAACGACCTGCCGGATTAGAAAATTATCCGGGACCACATAGACTGCTGGCCCCTTCCCCTCGTTGAGACTGCTTTGAAGGCATAGAAGTCCAACGATGGTCTTGCCTGAGCCCGTGTTCATTTTGAGCGTAACGCTTGCCTGATCTTTGGCCGCAAGCCATCCATCAAGTACATCACCCTGTTCGTCCGACGGCCGTTTAAATTTTGGATCTCGCTTAAGAGTAGTAAAGATCCGGCGCGGATCTGTTTGCTTCTTTGATGAGTTCTTTGCCTTCAACTTGTTGAGATCAAGTGCCATAAACTCATTGTCCCCGCTTCGAGCGTTGTGCGAAGCTACCAACAGCGGCGCATATGGCACCCTGACGTTGCTGACTCGATAGAAAAAGAGTCGCTCGTGCATACGGTCGCGTAATTTTTCTGTCCCCCTCGCACGAGCTATCGGCATCCCCATGCCGTTGCTATCGAATCATAATAAAAAACGAACGACACACAACGACAAATTGCTAACTTAGTTAAAGCTCGGCAGGGATCAAATCACACCCCATGCCCGAAACCTCCCCCTCCCCGTCATCTCCCTTAGCCCAAGCTCGCCAACAATCCGCACCGCCGCCTGCGGCGTCACGCCGACCGCCTTGACGATTATGTCGGCCGACACCAATGGCCGCGACATCACCAGTTCGATCAGTTCCGGCAGTTTTGACGATGTGCGCCGGCCGATCAGCCGCCGCTCCATCGACCGCCGGGCCAGGGTCAGCCGATCGTGTTCCTTGAGGCCAAGCTCTGCCGCGGCGGTGATGCCGGCGAGAAGCGACAGCAGCCGGGTTTCGCGATCGCGGTTCCGGCGGCGATCGACGGGTATGGATTTGAGACCCAGATTGACGGCGGCCAGATGGGCTCCGGTCGTCACTCCGGCTTGACGCAGCAATGACGCTGCCAGCGATCGGCCGAGCCAGGGCGCATGCTGCAGCACGTCCAAACCGTTCCAGGCATCGAGGGCGACAACCGCCTGCAGCACGGGTGGAAACCTGTCGAGTTCGCGCAGGACGGTTCGCCATTCGCCCAGCCGTTCGTCCTCGTCCCAATCGAGATCATAGACGAACGGATCCTTTTCGCGGGAACCGACGCGGTGCGGCGTCTTTGCCTGTTTGATTGCCGCGTCCGATCGGGCCAGCACGGCATCGATCGCAGCGAACTCGGCGTCGAGCGGGTTGGCGCCATCGTCGTCGCCCTCCCCCTCCCCTCCTCCGTTCGTGCTGCCATCCAGCTCGCCGGCATCGGCAACGGTGCCGTCGGCGCCATGTGATGCCGCAGGCGCGCCGGCGACGAAGTCGTGCCCGCGGAGGCTGCGCAGACCGTCGGGGCTGAGCGCCCAGCCGGGTGGCTGCGACGCGATCCGTCGGCGGGTGCGCAGCACCTCGCGGGCGATGGTCAGTTCATGGGTGGGGGCGCGGATGTCGGCGCCGGCGTCATGCAGGACCAGGTCCTCGAGATGCACCAGTTCGCCGTCGATCCACAGCGAGGCGCAGGCGTCGGCAAAGTGAGTCCGTTCGATCCACCCCTGCCCGACCGGCGAACGGGCGATGCGCTCGTCGAGCCGCGCCAGCGACGATCCGGCGTTCGAAATCGGCCGCAGTAGGCTTGTGATGGGCAATTTCGACAATTCGTAAGACATTGAAATCATGGTAAATGATTTGCTAAACGAATGCTATATCGTAGTTAGAGTTCATTACTGGCTGCATTTGCTAGAACGATGTCTAACCATCGATAACAAGCGTTTATCGATGGTTGTTGATCTGGAGCCGCAAATCAGAAAGAATCGGGGCAAATCACGGCCTTCTAGGCCGCCAGAACCGTCCTTTTGGAGCGCCCGTGGCCAAAGCCAAGACATCACTGACCGCGGTGGAGCGCCGCGCCGAAGAGCTCGACACCATCGCCGCCGTGCTGCCGATGGAGCGCCGCGACGAACTCGCCGAACTGCTCACCGACCACGACGTCGAAACGCTGCGCCATCTCGTCAACCAAGGCATGGGCGACAACACGCTGCGGGCGCTGACCTCGGATCTCGCCTATCTGGAAGCCTGGGGATTGGCCGCGACCAAAAAGTCGCTGCCCTGGCCGGCGCCCGAGGCGCTGCTGCTGAAATTCGTCGCTCATCACCTCTGGGATCCGGAAAAGCGTGCTTCCGCACCCGATCACGGTATGCCGGCCGACGTCGACGAAAGCCTCAGGAGCCAAGGGTTTCTCAAATCCGTCGGTCCACACGCGCCGGCAACGGTGCGCCGGCGGCTGGCGAACTGGTCGACACTGACCAAGTGGCGAGGCCTGGATGGTGCTTTCGCCTCCCCTGCCCTGAAGTCCGCCATCCGCCTCGCTGTGCGCGCCGTCCCGCGGACGCGGGGTCGCAAGAGCGCCAAGGCGGTCACCGGCGACGTGCTGGCAAAACTGCTGGCGACTTGCGCGACCGACAGCCTGCGCGATCTGCGCGACCGGGCGATCCTCATGGTCGCGTTTGCGTCCGGCGGCCGCCGGCGCAGCGAGATCGCCGGACTGCGCCGCGAGCAACTGACCGTCGAGGCGCCGATCCCAGTCGAGAATGGCGCCCCCCTCCCCTCTCTCGCCATCCATCTCGGTCGCACCAAGACCAGCTCCGGTGAGCAAGACGATGTCGTCTATCTGACCGGCCGGCCGGTGGTGGCGCTCAATGCCTGGATGGCGGCAGCCAAGATCGAGAGCGGCAGCGTGTTTCGGGGGATCGGGCGCTGGGGGACTGTGTCGCGGCGGGCGATCGATCCGCAGTCTGTCAATGCCATTCTCAAGCAGCGGGCGGAGATGGCTGGGTTGGAGCCGGAGGAGTTTTCCGCTCATGGGCTGCGGTCAGGCTATCTGACAGAGGCCGCCATTCGGAACATCCCTCTTCTGGAAGCGATGGAGCAATCGCGACATCGATCCGTTCAGCAGGCTGCAGGCTACTACAACAACGTTACAAGGCGGAGCGGGCGTGCTGCACGGATGCTGTGAAAACAGTCGGCCCACAGAGGACGCTGAGGCTCGCCGATGTAGAGTAAGACGGGGGCGTTGCCATCAATCAGCCGCCCGCGGAGCTCCTCCCTCGCAAAACTCCAGAAACCGCGACGCCGGATCAGCGGTCTCCTCGAGTTCGACTAGAAGCAAATACGTGCAGCCCCTGTACCTTCACCCGCTTGGTGTCGGTCACGTTAATTGTCCCTCAGCGGGCGCAGATCGAGCATCACGAGGGAACCTAGTACTCGCGAAACGGGGATGCTGCTGATGTCTCTAAGCTTCTGGTCTGCATCCTCTCAGCCGCATCGAAATTAAATGCGTCGATGGCGTCCTTGGGGCCGGCCGGCCGGCTCTAAGAACAGATCCGTCAAGACAATTGGGGCGATCTCGTGAGTCCTTGATCGATAAAGATGGCAAAAATCGTAATGAGGGATGTGGCGGTCGTCCTGCTTGCGCAACGGAAAGCCTCAGCACGGGGTGAGGGGCGCAGGCGTCCGATAGTGACCGACAGCCTGCTGTCCGTCGGACCCAAGCGGTTCGGGAGGAGGTGAACCGCTTGAACACTCTGAGGGTAATACTGCAATGCAGAACATTGAAGTCCCGCGCTTGCACCGCGCACATATCTCGGCCTGCAAAAAAGGATAGTCCGGGCGAACCCGGCCTATCCGACCATTCACCTGCAGTTAGACTCAGGCCTGTAGGTTGTCCGCAGACATCTTGCCGGACTTGCGATCCTTTGCCAGCTCATAGGTAATTTTCTGGCCGTCGTTGAGGCCGCGCATGCCGGCCCGCTCCACTGCGGAAATATGGACGAACACATCGGCGCTGCCGTCGTCCGGCTGGATGAACCCGAAGCCCTTCGTTGCGTTGAACCACTTTACCGTACCGGTCGCCATGATATCTTCCTTTGATCAATCGCATTGCCGAAGCGTGCTCGGCTGACAGTATTCTTTGCGGCAGCACTGATAGACGCTTCTTGCCGCGCGGGGAAGCCCGTACTCACCGTCGAGGTTTCCCGGTACTCCCTCGCTCTATCGCCGCGACATGGTGCTACTTGTTACCTCGTTGTTTCACCCGGATGCTGATCGGACCGCCCTCGGCCTGGCGAATCTCGAACTGGTTCGTCTTGCGGATAAGATCGCTGAGTTTTCGGAAGCCGAATGTACGCGGGTCGAAATCCGGCGCCAGGTTCAACAACTGCTTGCCGACGGTGCCCAGGTTGACCCAGCCGTCATCGCTATCCTCCTGGGACAGTACCTTCTTAATCAGCGGCACGGCCGATGTTGCCGGCTGCAGCGGCTTGTCGGTGGAAGCAATATTCTGCTCGTCCTTGATCGCGCCAGGAAGCAGATTTTCGGTATAGACGAACCGCCGGCAGGCCTGGCGAAAACTTTCCGGTGTCTTCTGCTCGCCGAAGCCGAATACATCGACACCCTGCTCGCGGATCCGGGCGGCAAGCCGCGTGAAATCGCTGTCCGAGGACACTAGGCAGAAGCCGTCGAACCTCCCGCTGTGCAGCAAATCCATTGCATCGATGACCAAAGTGATATCGGAAGCATTCTTTCCCGTTGTATACGCAAATTGCTGCTGCGGGATAATCGCGTGCTTTGCGAGCACGTCCGCCCAACCCTTAGAGCGGGTGCCGGAAAAATCACCGTAGATGCGACGCACGCTCGCCTCCCCGATTTTGGCTACCTCTTCGAACAGCCCGTCGGCGATTTTAGCGGATGTATTGTCCGCATCAATCAGAACAGCGAGGCGCGGAGATCGAGTTTCAGACGGCATTGCTCTTCCTCACTTTTAAAACGGTCTCGAAGGCCAGCAGAGCACGGCTCGGACCAGGCAAGCAACTTCATTTAATTTGCCCATCGGACCGAGCGAAAACCTGCCTTGCCGGATGATGTCAGCATCCGCCGGCCGAGTTGATCTACCCTTCCCCGCTCAGCATCCGCCGATCGCAAAACCCTGACAGCTGTCAGGGTTTTGACCAGCCGACCACAAGCATAGGCAACCAACTATCCCGTCCTGCGATTGCTATCGCCATCGACCCGAAGCAGCGCCATAAGCGCCGGGCCAAGTGAAAATTCGCCCCGTGCCGCCTTCCGTGTCAGGTCTCGCAGATATCCGCCAGGCGAGTTGATGTGCCCTGCCCGCTCAAGGATGCAGGCGATCGCCGTGGCCGCACTTTCCGGCCCCATCACCTCGCAGGCCTCCTGATAGGCTGACGGGCTGACGCCCAGCATCGACCGGACGACCACCGCTGCACCCATCATCTCGCGCCAACTTCCGATCGCACCGCCCGGGCCATATATCGCGATCTCGGGGCAAGCCCGCATCACCATGCCAAGTGGAAAATTCCGGACTGGCTCCCGCTTCGGCCGATCATCGTCCACCGCCTTTGCGCCCTGCTCGTTTTCAGAGCTAGGTTCAAGTTCATTGATGGAGTCGGTGTTTGAATTCTGTATGTGACGCTCACTTTGGTCACCATTGGTGCTATTATTTTCGTCTTTTTGCTGCATTTCCAGGATGTTGACAGCCTCCTGCAGCAAGAGCTCCATCTCGTCCAGGATTGAATTCACATCACTGAGCGTCGGAGCGCGCGGAATCCTGCCTACGAGACCGACGTACATCGCTTCGATGTTTTCCCAGTTGCCTGACGCACCTTCCTCGATCGCGGCAGAAATTAGCTTTCGAACGTCACGCCGGCATATTGTCAAATTCTCCTTCGCCCGACGGAGGGCGAAACGATCTGCAACGACCTGTTGCGCCATCATGGCAAGCTCATCTGTTCGCATGAGCAACGGTGACAGATCAAAGCCGAATGCGCTATCGATCGCACCCGCCTTGTCCTTCCGGGCGTAGCGCTTTCCATTCGCGCTGTCCTTCCGCACGATCAGTCCTGCCTCAACGAGAAGGGCCAGATGTCTGCGAAGGGTAGCGCCGGCGATACCGTGCGCCCGAAGTGTCAATTGTGTGTTGGACGGAAAAACGATGAGTTGCGCATCCTGGCGCAATTCGGTGTCTGGATGAAAGCTCAGGAGCGCGTCAAGGACGGCCAGGCTGCGATCCTGCAGGCCAAGCAGCTCCCTTGCTTCGGATGCGTCCCGAAAGACTTTCCATTTGTCTGCTGTCTTGCCCGGCTTAATCTTACTCATCTCGATTTGCCGCTTCACCAGGGCAAGCGTCGCCGGCCGCCGCCCAAAGGGCGTCGTCACACTTCCAATCTGCATTTTCTTCACCTTCAAAAAGGCAAAAGAAACCTGCTCACCAAATTACGGTGCCAAAGACTCTTGACTGGGATTCGGGGAAATGCGATTCTCTAGTTGTCACACATTGAGAGAGGCTTCCACGACGGCAACGTTTAGGGGGCCTTTTTCTTTTGCAGTTCGTCCTTTTTTTATCTCCAAACCCTGACAGCTGTCAGGGTTTCTCGTCTTCTCGCAGGCGGACAAAGCGCTCCGTTAGCGCTGGGAGCTCCGCCTCAATAAACTTCAAAAAGTCGCCCCCGAGTGAACCCTCAGCCGAAATTCGAACCTCTTTCGAGGATATCAACAGGGCGCCAAGCTTCGTTCCGCTCATGTCTGTAATCGGGCTTGGCTCTCTCCGACCAGTCGATACTGGCTTGATGGCATTCAATGCACGCTGAAACCTTTGATCAGAGGTCTCAGCCGTCTCACCCTTCCTAACCAGTACCGCCCGCAGTGCATCGAGCGCTCCCGTGTCGCCCGCAACCGTCTTGGCAAGGTCGAGCCAACGTGGCCGCCCGATCTTCGGCGCTCGCCCAATCGCCTCGATGATATCCGCGGGAACGATCCTGTAGACATTCCGCATCCGAGCCAATTCTGCGTCCTCGATCGAAAGCGCGGCGTAGATGTGCCGAGGCTTGATCCCCGCATCATCCATTCGGGAGGCAAACAGCGCGCGCTCGATCCAGGTGAGGTCTTGGCGACCGGCGTTTTCGATGCCTTGTGCAAGAACTAGGTCGAGGTCGGAAATCTCGACTTCGAGGGCGCGAACAGGCCTATCAAGCTGCCTGGCAGCGAGCCAGCGTCGATGACCGTAAACGATCTGATAGCGTCCTGGGGACGAGGGGTGTTTGCGGACCTGGACGGGAACCTGTTGCCCCTCAGTCTCGATCGATCGCTTGAACGCCTCGAAGCCCGATGCATCATCGTCCGGCAGCCTGTCCGGATAAGGGGAAGGGTCGATGAGCGACGGATCCAATTCGCGAACCGCACCACCACCCGACTCCACGATAGCCTTCAAGCGATCTCGCTCTGTTCGAATGTCGTCGATTGCTCGGTGTGCAGCACCGATCACACCTGCTCCGACACGATTTCCGGGAACCGGGGCAGGGGCCTGCGACGGCTGCTGTTGATCCGCAGCCTGATCGCTTTCCAGCTCCGCAGAAAGCAACCCGAAACTGGCGACAATCGACTTTCGAGAGGATTTGCTCATGTCCGCCCCCAGCTCTCATTAACGAGGCGAACAATCGCCTCGTTCACAGCATCTACCGCCTCGCGGGCACGCTTGTGAGTATCGCGTCCGATCTGTCCCAATTCGAGCTCGTATACCGAGCGTTTCGCCAAGCCGGCTGCTTCAACAGCGGTGCTTTCAATGGCGGTGGGCAATAATACATCGGAGCCGAACAGGTGCCGAAGCATCGCAACGACTTGCGACTGTGGCGCGTCATTGGGGTCGTGTCGTGTAACCAGATACCGGATGAAGTCCTGGTCCAACTGAGCGCCGCTCTCGTTCAGAACACTAATCAGATCACCCATCATGAGAAGGAACTGGCTCATTGACGCGACGTCCAGCATGGCCGGGTGGACAGTAATGATCATGCTGGTCGCGGCGTATATCGCGCTCAACGTCAGAAAGCCGAGCGACGGCGGAGTGTCGAGAATCACAATGTCGTAGTCCGCCTCGACTTCCGAAAGGGCGAGTTTCAGCCGCTCAAAGAAGATTGCGCCGGAGTTGCCCTTGTTCGCCAAGATCCGTGGCGTTTCGTGCTCATACTCCATGACTTCAAGATTGCCAGGAATGAGGTCGATGCCATCGAAATATGTCCTGCGAATTATATGGCGGATGGGACGACGCTCGGCGTCATCGTAACGCAAAGCGGCATAGATCGTTTCATTCGACCCGACATCAACTTCTGGCTGAGCACCGAACAAAGCGGACAAGGATGCCTGCGGGTCCAGGTCGAGTGCGAGGACGCGATACCCATGAAGGGCGAGATAGTGGGCAAGGTGGACACAGGTTGTCGTCTTCGCGCTGCCGCCCTTGAAGTTGGCTATCGCAAGAACCTGGAGGTGCTCCCCGGCACGACGACGAGGAAGGAATCGCAATGCGTCTGCAGGTTTCTGCATCGCGAACAATTCACGCAGTTCATTGATCTGGTCCAGCGTGTAGACGCGATGGTTATTTTCCAGCCTACTGGGAATCGGCCCACGTCCTTCGGTGGACATGAGCTTCAGGGTGGAATCGGGTATAGACGTCAGCTTCGACACTTCGTTGGTCAGAAAGGGACGCAGGGTCTTTTCCGATTTTGGCGGATACATACGAGTTCTGAGCTGCTGCAATTGCCCGGACAGAAGCCCGGCATGGCGCATGATTTTGCTGCCGGCATCTTCCTTCGAGCCAACACTTGCTTCTACTCGGTTTGCTATCGCCATCTGTCCCTCTTGGCGGCTTTTCGCCGGTTTACCGGCCATTGCCCGCTAAAAATAGAACACGATTCTCCGAACTGGTCCAGAGGTTTAGGGTTAACAAAAGGTTAACGACCGGGGACAATCTGCATAAGGCTGTTCGGATTTTTGCTTTTCCGCTCCGGGAGTTAGCCTCAAATGCCCGGCTCCCTGATCCCGGAATGTTCTCCTGTGAATCCTACAAATCCAAACAGTGTAGCAGCAAGTGGATTAGGCGGCTCTGTAGCGCCACACCCCTTATGAGCCGCGACTCACCTCGCTACGTGCATGTTGGATCCTACAACTGCCCTCCGATTCCAAACTGTGCTGATTTCCCGCCGACCAACAACGACGGAGAAAGATCATGCGG
This sequence comes from Rhizobium sp. NZLR8, assembly GCF_019685025.1. Taxonomy (NCBI): domain Bacteria; kingdom Pseudomonadati; phylum Pseudomonadota; class Alphaproteobacteria; order Hyphomicrobiales; family Rhizobiaceae; genus Rhizobium; species Rhizobium sp. NZLR8. Next base: position 40,010 of record NZ_JABDVY010000010.1, read on the forward strand.
GCTCTCGCGCTCTCAACACCCCGGACGATCCAAGAGGCGCATCTCCTACACATCCACTATCAGCTTCGTGCTCGGGTCTTTTCCGATCGCCTGGGTTGGGAAGTCGATGTAACGGCGGGGTGCGAGTCCGATCGTTTCGACGCGCTTCGGCCGACCTATATTCTCGCCATCGCAGAGACCGGCGAATTGGCGGGGTGCGCAAGGCTTCTTCCTGCGCTCGGACCGACAATGGTGGCCGACGTTTTCCCGTCGCTGCTCCCCGACGGCCAACTCAAGGGGCATGCCGCGATGATCGAGAGTTCTCGCTTCTGTGTCGACACGGCTCTCGCGGAGGGGAGGGGAGCCGGCTCGGTCCATGAAGCGACGCTGACCATGTTCGCTGGCATCATCGAATGGTGCATGGCAAATGGGTACACTGAGATTGTTACGGTGACCGATCTTCGGTTTGAGCGCATCCTCGCCCGCGTGGGGTGGCAGCTGCATCGTTTAGGCGAACCCAAGAAGATCGGCGTGACGACGGCCGTAGCGGGCACGCTGGCCGCCGACGCAGACATGTTCCTCAGGCTTCGCCCCTCCAAGTACCGTTCTGAACTCGCCCCCTGTCAGCCAGGCAGCGTAAGGAGAAATCCGTGAACCAGCTTCGCTCTCACCCTCGGCTCGTCCGCAAACTTCAGGAGGCGCTCGGCGACCAGCTTTGTGTCGCCCTGGACGACGCGAACGTCGTCGAGATCATGCTTAATCCGGACGGAAAGTTGTTCATCGAACGGCTCGGTCACGGCGTTACGCCCGCCGGCCAGATGTCATCCGCTGCAGCGGAGATGGTGATCGGTACAGTGGCGCACGCGCTTCAGTCAGAGGTCGACACGGAACAGCCAATCATCTCCGGCGAGCTGCCAATCGGTGGCCACCGCTTCGAGGGTCTATTGCCCCCCGTCGTCGCCAAGCCTGCCTTCACGATTCGACGCCGGGCATCACGCCTCATTCCGCTCGAAGACTATGTTCGAACCGGCGTGATGAAAGAATACCAGGCCGCCACGATCCGCAGTGCTATTTCCGCGAGGCTGAACATCATCATTTCCGGGGGAACGGGCTCGGGCAAAACGACGCTTGCGAACGCAGTGATCCACGAGATCGTCAAGTCTGCGCCAGAGGATCGCATCGTCATCCTTGAGGATACCGCGGAAATCCAATGCGCGGCCGAAAACGCCGTTCTCCTCCATACCAGCGATACGATCGACATGGCCCGGCTCTTGAAGAGCACAATGCGCTTGCGCCCCGACAGGATCGTCGTTGGCGAAGTCCGCGATGGCGCGGCCCTGACGTTACTCAAGGCCTGGAACACCGGTCACCCGGGCGGCGTGGCGACCATACACTCGAACACCGCCATGTCGGCGCTGCGTCGGCTTGAACAGCTGACGGCCGAGGCAAGCCAGCAGCCGATGCACGAGGTGATTGGAGAGGCCGTCGACCTGGTCATTTCGATTGAGCGGACGCCGCGCGGGCGAATTGTTCGCGACATTATCCAAGTCGAGCGGTTCATCAACGGACAGTACGAGATCGAATCCGATCAGCTCACCGAAGAACAGGAGGCGCGCCATGTCGCGTAAGCATACCCTCATCGCCGCCGCGCTCGTGGCGGCGCCAATCGTTCTTGCCTCTGTCGCGCCGGCGCTCGCCAGTTCCGGCGGCAGCCTCCCATGGGAAGGGCCACTGCAGCAGATTCAGGAGTCGATCACCGGCCCGGTCGCGGGTGCGATCGCGCTTGCAGCCGTGGCCATTGCCGGCGGCATGCTCATCTTCGGCGGCGAGCTCAACGATTTCGCACGGCGCCTTGTGTACGTCGTTCTCGTCGCCGGCATCCTGCTCGGCGCCACCAACATCGTCGGCCTGTTCGGTGCGACCGGCGCTTCGATCGGGCTGACCGACGAGCAGGTCACGTCAACTGGTTCGAACGGGGGAGGGGAGGGAGATGATGGCTGAGTCCCTGTCCGGCTTGCGACGCAATCGCATCCATCGTGCCCTCTCGCGCCCGAACCTTCTAATGGGCGCGGACCGCGAATTGGTGCTGATCACCGGTCTTGCGGCCGTCATTCTCATCTTCGTGGTTCTCACGGTCTATTCGGCGCTCTTCGGCGTCGCCGTCTGGATCGTCATCGTCGGGGCGCTCAGGATGATGGCGAAGTCGGATCCGCTCATGCGACAGGTCTATATCAGGCACATTTCTTACAAGCCCTACTACAAGGCAACCACTTCGCCGTGGCGGCGGTATTGAGGCGGCGGCCATGGTAGCTCTCAAACGCTTCCGGGTAACCGGCCCGTCCTTCGCCGATCTCGTTCCCTATGCCGGCCTTGTCGACAATGGTGTCCTCCTCTTGAAGGACGGAAGCCTGATGGCCGGCTGGTACTTCGCTGGCACGGACTCCGAAAGTGCGACCGACCTTGAGCGCAACGAGTTGTCGCGGCAGATCAATGCCGTTCTGTCACGGCTCGGAAGCGGCTGGATGATCCAGGTCGAGGCCATCCGTATTCCGACAGTCGACTATCCATCAGAAGATCGATGCCATTTCCCCGACCCCGTGACCCGCGCAATCGATGCCGAGCGTCGGGCGCATTTCGCGCGCGAGCAGGGGCATTTCGAGAGCAAGCATGCGCTGATCCTGACCTACCGGCCACTTGAGTCCAAGAAGACTGCACTCAGCAAATACATCTATGCGGATGAGGAGAGCCGGAAGAAGTCCTACGCGGACACGGTGCTTTTCGTGTTCAGGAACGCGGTGCGTGAGCTTGAGCAGTATTTTGCCAACACACTTTCGATCCGGCGAATGGAAACCCGCGAAACACTTGAGAGGGGAGGGGAGCGAATTGCCCGGTATGACGAGTTGCTCCAGTTCGCCCGATTCTGCACCACTGGGGAAAGCCATCCAATCCGGCTTCCCGATATTCCGATGTATCTCGACTGGATTGCCACGGCGGAGCTTGAGCACGGACTGACGCCAAAGGTCGAAAACCGTTTCCTCGGCGTCGTCGCGATCGACGGTCTGCCGGCCGAAAGCTGGCCGGGGATTCTGAACAGCCTTGATTTGATGCCGCTGACCTATCGGTGGTCGTCACGTTTCATCTTTCTCGATGCCGAGGAGGCTCGACAGAAGCTCGAACGCACACGCAAGAAATGGCAGCAGAAGGTCCGGCCGTTCTTCGACCAGATATTCCAGACACAAAGTCGATCCGTCGACCAGGACGCGATGACCATGGTGGTCGAGACGGAGGATGCCATCGCGCAGGCCTCGTCACAGCTGGTTGCCTATGGCTATTACACACCGGTCGTCGTGCTGTTCGACAGCGATCGCGAAGCACTCCAGGAAAAGGCCGAAGCGATCCGGCGGTTGATCCAGGCGGAAGGTTTCGGTGCGCGGATCGAAACGCTCAACGCCACCGACGCCTATCTCGGCAGCTTGCCGGGCAACTGGTATTGCAACATCCGTGAGCCGCTGATTAACACCAGCAATCTCGCCGACTTGATTCCGCTGAACTCGGTCTGGTCGGGAAACCCGGTCGCGCCATGCCCCTTTTACGCAGCGAATTCCCCGCCCTTGATGCAGGTTGCGAGCGGATCGACATCGTTTCGTCTGAACCTGCACGTCGATGATGTCGGCCACACACTGATCTTCGGTCCAACGGGTTCGGGCAAGTCGACGCTTCTGGCCCTGATCGCCGCGCAGTTTCGCCGGTACGAACATGCGCAGATCTTCGCCTTTGACAAAGGCAGTTCACTTCAACCCCTGACGCTCGCTGCTGGCGGCGATCATTATGAGATCGGCGGCGACAATGTGGAAGAGGGGAGGGCGTTGGCCTTTTGCCCGTTGTCCGAACTCAAAAGTGATGCCGACCGGGCTTGGGCGACGGAATGGATCGAGATGCTCGTCGGCCTGCAGGGCGTCACCATCACCCCAGATCATCGTAACGCCATCTCTCGGCAGGTAGGACTGATGGCGAGCGCATCCGGTCGCTCGCTCTCGGATTTCGTCAGCGGCGTGCAGTTGCGCGAGATCAAGGACGCGTTGCACCACTACACCGTCGATGGCCCCATGGGTCAGTTCCTTGATGCGGAAGAGGATGGCCTCACGCTTGGCGCCTTCCAGACCTTCGAGATCGAGCAACTGATGAATATGGGCGAGCGTAACCTCGTGCCAGTGTTGACCTACCTGTTCCGCCGGATCGAAAAGCGCCTGGACGGGTCGCCAAGTCTGATCGTGCTTGACGAGGCGTGGCTGATGCTCGGCCACCCTGTGTTCCGCGACAAAATTCGCGAGTGGCTGAAGGTGCTGCGCAAGGCGAACTGCGCTGTCGTTCTTGCCACCCAATCGATCTCCGATGCCGAGCGGTCCGGGATTATCGACGTGCTGAAGGAATCCTGCCCCACCAAGATTTGCCTTCCGAATGGCGCCGCCCGGGAGTCGGGAACGCGCGAATTCTACGAGCGCATCGGCTTCAACGAGCGGCAGATCGAGATCGTCGCTACCGCCATGCCGAAGCGCGAATACTACGTCGCCACGCCGGAAGGCCGGCGGCTCTTCAACATGTCGCTTGGGCCAGTCGCGCTGAGCTTTGTCGGCGCGTCGGGCAAAGAGGACCTCAAACGCATCCGCACACTGAAATCCGAACATGGCCACGACTGGCCGATCCACTGGCTTGAAACGAGAGGAGTTCACGATGCCGCATCGCTGCTCAAATAGATGGTTCGCCGGCTTGGCGGCCGCCGCTCTTACGATTGGAGGCGCAGGCTCAGTGCAAGCCGGTACAGCCACCGGCGCTGCCACGGAATGGACGCAGCTCGCCAACAATGCGCAGCTCGTGGACCTCATGAAAAGCTCCGGCATCCAGGTCGACAATCAGCTGACCCAGATCAGCCAACTTGCAGAGCAGATCCAGAACCAACTGAAGATCTACGAGAACATGCTGCAAAACACCGCGCAGCTTCCTGACCATGTCTGGGGGCAGGTCGAAAGCGATCTCAACCAGCTACGCAGTATCATCGACCAGGGACAGGGCATCGCTTTTTCGATGGGAAATGCGGACGACGTTCTTCAGCAACGCTTTCAAAGCTATGCCGATCTCAAGACGAACTTGCCGGACAACACGACGTTCTCCTCGACCTATCAGTCCTGGTCAAACACCAACCGTGACACGATCGCCAGCTCGCTGAAGGCGGCGAGCCTCACGGCCGACCAGTTCGACAGCGAGGAGGATACGATGTCCTCGCTGCGGTCGATGTCCGAAACGGCTGACGGGCAGATGAAGGCTTTGCAGGTCGGCCACGAGATCGCCGCTCAGCAAGTCGCGCAAATGCAGAAGCTTCGCGGTCTCGTCTCCCAACAGATGACGATGATGGGAACCTGGCTTCAGACGGAACAGACCGACAAGGATCTGGCGCAGGCGCGGCGGGAAAAATTCTTCAGTGCGACGGCTCCTTCCACCTCAGGCGGCGAAAAGATGAAGGTGGAGTGGTGAAAACGAAACTGATCCTAGTCGCGATCGCGACGAGTCTCGCTGTCGGCAGCACCGGCCTATGGTTGCTCATCTCGGAAAAACAGGCCGCATGGGAGCGCCGGGAGAAGTTTTTTGGTTCATCGAAGGAGTATCCCACATCGGGCGGCGAAAAGATGAAGGTCGAATGGTGATCGCATGCCAACCATGACGAGACTTCATCAGCTACGGGTCGCCATGCTCGTTGCCGCGTTCGCGGTGATGGCGACCCAGCCGGCGCTTGCGCAAGAAGGGTCAGTTTTGACCTCCCTCCAGAGCCAGATCACTACCGCCGCGAAGGGGTGGGAAAGCACCGTCATGGACGCTGCGAGATCTCTGTTCTGGATCCTCGCAACGATCGAGATCGGCATAGCGGCCGTCTGGCTGGCCATCCAGTCAGCCTCGCTGGATAGCTGGTTCGCCGAACTGGTGCGGCGGATCATGTTTGTGGGCTTCTTCGCGTTTGTGCTAGCGCAGGGACCCACCTTCGCCAAGGCGGTCGCAGACAGTCTCTTCCAAATCGGCGCCGGAGGAGGGACGGCATCACCAGCTGACGTGTTCAACGCCGGGCTCGCAGTTGCAACGAAAATGTCGGAAAAGGTACAGTTCGGCCTCTTCGAAGACAATGCTCTCGCAATCTCGGCAGCGTTCGCGATGGTCGTGACAGTCATCGCATTTTCTCTGGTCGCAGCGATTTTCGTGTCGGTCATGGTCGAAATGTATATCGGGCTGCTGGCCGGCATGATCATGCTCGGCCTTGGTGGATCGTCGTTCACCAAGGATTTTGCAGTCCGCTACCTGGTCTACGCCTTCTCCGTCGGGATGAAGCTCATGGCCCTTGTGATGATCTCTCGCATTGGTTCGGAAGTGTTGATCGGCCTCGCCAACCAGCCCGATATCGGCGACCAGTTTCAAACCGCTCTTGCCGTCGCTGGAATTGCCGTCGTTGTTTTCATCATCGCCATGTACGTCCCGAACATCATCCAGGGCGTCGTCCAGGGCGCATCGGTCTCCGGTGGCATGGAGGCAATCCGGCACGGCGGGCAAGCGGCGTCCTTCGCCGCCGGTGCTGGTTTCCTCGCCGCCGGCGCTGCCGGTGCGGGCTTCGCGGCTGCGCAGGCGGCCCGCGCCGCAGGCTCCTCGGTCGCAGGTGCTGCTCTTCGCGGCATGGGTGCGAGCTTCAGTTCCGGCGCGCAAGCAGCCGGATCCGCCGCGAAGGAAAAGGCAATCGGCTCTCCGGGCGCTTATGCCGGGTCCATTCTCGGACTTGCCAATGCCAAGCTCGATGAGCATCGCGGCGGTCATAGCGCACCGAAGCCTCCTCCCGAACGCAACGACAAACCGTAATCGAGACAAGGGAAGAATAAATGGCAGCGAACCGCGCCCCGGAAAACCCGTATCTTGCCGCCCGCCAGGAATGGAGCGAACGCTATGGCTCCTATGTGAAGGCCGCAGCCGCATGGCGCATCGTGGGAGTCCTCGGTCTGGTCATGGCCGTCATCGGCTTCAGCTACGCGATGTATTTGAGCACGCAGGTGAGGCTCGTGCCTTACATCGTCGAGGTCGACAAGCTCGGGACGGCAGTCACGGCAGGCTTCCCCGAGCAGATCGAGTATGCCGATGTCCGCGTGGTGCGCGCCACACTCGGCAACTTCATTACAAGCTTTCGCTCGATCACGCCGGATGCGGTGGTGCAGAAGCAATATATCGACCGTACCTACGCCCTTCTGCGCACGTCCGACCCATCGACCGAGAAGGTCAACACCTGGTTCCGGGGCAACTCCCCGTTCGAGAAGGCGAAGTCTTCGACCATTGCCATCGAGGTCAACAACATCGTCGCGCTTTCGAACCAGACCTATCAGATCGACTGGACGGAATACGAGCGGGACCGAAAGGGCAAGGAAACCGGCATGCGTCGTTTCCGCGGCATCGCGACTGTGACGCTCACCGCGCCACAGGATGAGGCGACGATCCGCCTCAATCCGATCGGCCTCTATGTCCGGGATTTCGACTGGACGGCACAGCTTTAAGGGCAGGGATACTTTCAATGAAAAAAACGGGATTGATCGCAGCCGCCGGCTGCATAGCCGGACTCTTGCTTGCCGCGGGCGCGCAGGCGCAAAGCATGACGAGCAACGAGGTGAAAGGAACAAATCTTTCCAGGAAGTGGCGCGGCACGCCGGGACTGGTCACGACGGGACCGGACGGAAAGGTGATCTTCTTGTTCGGCGAAACTCAACCTTCCGTCGTCTGCTCGCCTTTACAGGTCTGCGACATCGAACTTCAGGGTGGCGAGATCGTTCGCGACGTCCTCGTCGGCGACACCGTGCGCTGGAAGGTAGAGCCGGCCACCTCGGGTGCGACAGGCGGACAGGCCATCCATCTAATCGTCAAACCATCTGAGCCAGGGCTTCTCACCTCGATGGTCGTCACCACGTCACGTCGAACCTATCACATCCAGCTCAAATCCCATCCCAGCCAGTACATGGCGCGCATTGGCTTCGAATATCCGGAAGACGTGTCCACCAAGCTCGCCGACATAAACGCCCGTCTCGAAACGGGCGGCATTCCGGGCACAGCGCCGGAGCTGAACTTCTCCTACTCGGTGAGCGGGAGCGCGCCCTGGAAACCGAAGCGGGTCTATTCTGACGGGGTGAAGACCTACATCCAGTTCCCGAAGTCGATCTCCGGTCAGGATGCACCTGTGCTCTTCGTCGTTTCCGGCGGTCAAAATCGCATCGTCAATTACCGGATGAAGAACGACATGATGACCGTCGACTATGCGATCGACAAGGCGATCCTCGTTTCCGGCGTCGGTTGGCGGCAGCAGAAGATCACCATCCGGCGGGGAGGCTGAACCATGCGGAAGCTATTCGCATTCTTCATCGCGGCCGCGCTCCTCTCCGGCTGCCAAACGGCCGACGACGCACTGACCACCAGCTCGACGCCGGTGGCCGTCACCGGACCGGCTGCAAGCGCCATCGCCGGCGACATGGCAAGCCGTCTGGCTGAACAGATCGGCCCGGAGGGTGCTACGACGACGATCAAAATGAAGAAGGACACGTCGGACTTCGCGACCGCCCTCGAAGCCGCCCTGAAGGGATGGGGCTACACGGTCGTCACGGACGGCAAGATCGCCAAAGACGTCAAGCCGATCGAGCTTTCCTATTCGATCGAGGGCTTTGACGGGCAGGTTTTGGCGCGGCTTTCGACGTCATCCATCGCTCTCGGCCGCGCTTACACGCCGACGGCGGCGGGTGCTGTGCCGGCCAGTTCCCTTTCGATCATGCAGCGCAACTGACGGAGATTAACATGGTCCAGTCGCTCCAGCTTGGCACCTCTAGCCAGGCCGACGATCAGCAGGGCATGAGGCGGCTCAACCGCCTGCCGATCATCGTCGCCATCACCGTCATCGTGCTGTTCGTCGGCGTCGTTGTGATTGGTCTGTCGCTGCGCGGGCTTTCCTTCCATCGTGGCGACATCGAGAGCGCTTCCAACAGCCCTGCGACCAGTTTCGGCGACCAGCTTAAGCGGGGTGTCACGGACGGCATTATCGGTGACCCAGAAAAGCAGGAGGTGTTTCAACCGACACCCGTCGTGGTCGAGAAAAAGGAAGAGCAGGATCCGGTCGTGGATCGCCATCCAGTGGAGCGACAAGATCGCCGACAAAGGCTCGAATCCGAAGAGGAATGGAAGGCTCGCCTGAAGCGAGAGCAGGATGAACAATATATGCGCGAGGCGCAGCGGCAGCGGATGGCGCGTCTCCAAGCTCGTTCCACGGCGCTCGATTCGCCGCTCAAGGTCGACATTTCCGATGTCGAGAAGGCTGCAAGCTCGACCAATGACACCGGCCACCAGCCGACAAATGCCGTGGCGAACAGCGCCTCCGACCTTTACGCCGCGGCCATGAAATCCGGCCCGCCGGGAGAGAACGTCGATCAGAACGGGCAGACGTCGAAGGAGGATTTCTTCAATCAGGACATCAAGGATCTCGGCTACCTGCCAAACCAGGTGGTGCCGCAGATGTCACCCAATGAATTGAAGCGCGGTTCGGTCATCCCAGCGACATTGATCACCGGCCTGAATTCCGACCTGCCAGGGCGCATTACAGCTCAGATCAGCCAGAATGTCTACGACAGTGCGACCGGCTATCGCCTTCTCATCCCGCAAGGCGCAAAGCTGTTCGGCCGTTACGATTCCAAGGTGTCCTTCGGCCAGGCGCGCGTTCTTGTCGTCTGGACCGACCTCATTTTTCCGAATGGGTCTACACTGCAGATCGGTGGCATGGCCGGCACGGACGCCGAAGGATATGGCGGCTTACAGGACATGACCGACCGCCATCTCTCGAGGACGTTCGGTTCGGCGGCGCTAACGGCAATCATCGGGACCGGGATCGATATGTCGATGCCTGAGAGTTCGACGCTCGCGACGCAGGACACCGCCTCGGATGCAGCTCGGCGGAATTTTGCCGAGTCATTCGGACGGGTAGCGGAAGAGACGATCTCGAAGAATCTGAACGTTCAGCCGACAATTCGCATCCGGCCGGGCTACAAGTTCAACGTCCTGGTCGATCAGGATATTGTTTTTCCATCTGTCTATAGCGGCCGCTAACCAGGTAAAGGATCCTCAGATTTTCGCGACATCACTGAACGTCGCAAGGTCATTCCGCGTGGCGACGCAGGTGTGACTAAAATTCTCTACAAAAATCATCGTCTTTAGATCAGAAAGAGTTGAATACTCGGCAGAGGTGAATAGACCTAAGCGAGGCAACGAACGTGGATCTGCTTCGCGTAGAAGCAACTGCCGTATCGTCCAATGTCCCATGTGGCTCCGGCTAGCCGAACGGTGGCAACCGGTACCTCGCGGCGTCAGAACGGCGCGACGAGTGGGAGGCTTGCACCGTCGCAAAAGGAGAAAAGTTAGTGGACGGTGACCTTCGCTCTCTCATCGATATGACAGAAGCCGCGCATGATGAACGTATGATCAAAAGTGCTTTGAAGACATTTGCGCACGCATGTGGCTTCGACCGTTTTGCTTATCTGCAGACCGAGGGGTTGGAAATCCGCACATTCAACTCCTATCCGGAGGAATGGCAGGGCGTTTATCTCGAAAGCCAGTACTCCCGCATCGACCCGGTCGTTACGGAAGCCAAGCGTCGCATGGAAATGTTTTCCTGGACGGCCGACGATTGGCCCGCTCGTGGAACATCCGAACTCAGGCGTTTTCGGGACCAGGCGATCGATTACGGCGTTCGGAGTGGGGTGACGATTCCCGTCGAAGGAAGTTTCGGGTCGACGATGATGCTGACATTTGCATCCTCAGCGCAGACGGCTGCCGTTAAAAAGCTGCAGGATGCGCAAAAAGCGATTCGCGCGGTTCTGGCGATCCATTACCGCCTGAAAATCATAGCTGCGAAGACGATTGTCGCTCCGAAACGGTTGCTTTCACCAAGAGAAGCAATGTGCCTCATGTGGGCGGCAAAGGGCAAAAGCGCTCCGGAAACCGCAATGCTGACCGGGATCAACCCGAGGACAGTGCAGCACTACCTTGATAAGGCGCGCGAAAAGCTCGACGCAGCGACCGTTCCGCAACTTGTCGCGATCGCCAAAGACCACGGTCTGGTATGAGCGTCATTCTTCGCCATCTGGGGCAACTTCAGGGATGTAACCAAGCGCATCGATGATTTCCGACAGCACCTCCTGCTGGGCCTCAGATTTGTTCTGACGCGCGACGTACTCATCCTGCAGACTTTTTAGTACGGCACCGGAAACGGACGGATCGCCGCTCGCGCGAGTCCATTCCTCGTAGACAGCTTCGTCGGCGGCAATAAGATGGCGGTGCTCACGGATTGCGGCAACCGCCAGCACCTCTAGTTGTGACTCTTGCATCGAACTGTAGCGAGATGGTCTTTCTTGTTTTTCATTGTTTATCTCGGACGAGTCTGCGTCGTTCATCCCATTTCTTCCCTAGCGTCTTTCTTTCACCGCTCAAAGACCTCGTGAGCACTATACCGTTTAGGCGTTGGATGCACGGCCAGTGATCGTATGCCTTATGTGCTCTCGATGTGGATGATCGGCCGGACGAGTAATAACACATGGCAGTACGAATCGGAACTATAGTTCCTGGAACGATAGTTCCGATTACGGTTCCTCTCACGTCATGGATCTCAAGGAGGTCATGGCGATTAATCTGCGTCGGATACGTCATGGTAAGCAACTGACGCAGGAGGAATTGGCGCATCGTACAGGCCTGAGCGTGCGCCATATTGGAGCTATCGAGCGCGCCGAGATGTCTGCGACGGTCACCGTCCTTGGTCAGATCGCAGAAGCCCTGAGCGTTGACCCGGCCGAGCTCGTGACGAAATCACGATAACCGGCAAGTCTCGACTGAGCTTGCCCATCGTACTCTCCTTCTGAAGATGCAGTGATTGGCGGCGAGCCGGTCTTCAAGGGGACGCGGGTTCCGGTGCGAATGGTTGCCGCTATGAAGAAGCAAGGCGCCGACGCCATAGAGATCGTTGAAGGCTATCCAGCTCTCACGGCGCGCATGGTAGATCTCGCAGAAATCTGGGTAGCGGCTCATCCTACCAGTGGGCGGCCACGAAAGTTATCGGAGCAGGGACTGTAGGTGCAGTCGATAAACCGCTTGCCTCTCGACAAGGCCGATACTGGAAGACCTTCAGGGAAGGCTTCGTAAAGCGCCAGGTCGATGAATGCCTGCACTATCCCTCGTGGCCGTGGCTCAAGATCATGGCCACGAATGCTTTCACGTCAATTGGCTAGGTCCGTCGGCAAGGCTACATCTTTACTCTTGGCGACCACTGGATTTGTCAGCTCTCATCCAATCGAGGCAATTATTCGTGGTGAAGAATTCACAAAGCGAGGGCTTTCTCGACCTCAGGGATGTGATACAAATCCTAGGATAATAGATCCAATTCTCCGAGCTTTTATATCAATGCCCATTCCCGTCACGCAACGCCAAATTGCCCGCACCGTGCTAACTGAGCGCGGAATAGCACGTTTGGTGGAACTGCGGAACGCAGGTGTGACGGCTGCCACCATGAGCCGAATGGAACGAGATGGTGAAGTGCTCCGGCTTGCCCGCGGTCTTTATCAACTTCCTGATGCGCAGCTCGACGTCAACCACAGCCTGGCGGAGGTTGCCAAACGCGCACCCAAAGGCGTTATCTGCCTCGTTTCGGCACTGGCGTTCCACGGCCTGACAGATCAGCTCCCAGGACAAATCTGGCTTGCCATAGGCCGTAAGGACTGGGCTCCGAAACTGGACGGCCCCGCTATGCGCATCGTGCGTTTCACAGACGGCCTTCTCAACGAAAGCGTCGAACCCCATGTCATTGAAGGCGTTCCCGTGAGGGTCTTTGGAATTGCCAAGACAATTGCCGATTGCTTTCGCTATCGCAACAAGATCGGCCTTTCGGTAGCGATAGAAGGGCTGCAGGAGGCGCTGCGGCAACGAAGGGCTACTCCTGGCGAAATCGCCAACCAGGCCGAACGCGGTGGCGTCGGATCGGTGATCCGGCCGTATCTCGAGGCGCTGACCGCCAATGGCTAAAGAAATCAGAAACGTCGGCGCCTCGGTGCGCGCCCGCCTGTTGCAACTCGCCAAGGCAAGCGGGCAAAGCTTCGATCTGGTCCTGACGCGTTTTGCTCTTGAACGGTTATTGTTCCGGCTTAGCCAGTCGCCCCACGCCGGTCGCTTCGTTCTAAAAGGGGCGATGTTGATGATGAGTTGGTTCGACAATCCGCACCGAGGCACGCGCGACCTCGATCTTTTGGGTTTCGGTGATCCGAGTCCGGACCCGATGCTTGAGACATTTCGGGGAATTCTGGCGCAAGAGGCCGACGATGGCGTTACGTTCGACGCTGATACGCTGCATGTGGATCGTATTCGCGAGGCATTGGATTATGGTGGGCTCAGGCTGCGGGTGATCGCTTCGATCAGCGGAGCCCGGATTAACCTGACGATCGACATCGGTTTTGGCGATGCGCTTGAGCCTGGGGTGGAGGTTTTGGATTATCCTTCCATGCTCGATTTTCCGATGCCGCGGCTTCGGGCCTATGCGCGAGAAACGGTCATTGCCGAGAAGTTCCAGGCAATGGTGATGCTGGGGCGAGTAAACAGCCGCATGAAGGATTTCTACGACATCTGGATCCTCAGCAGGTCTTTCGACTTCGGCGATGATCGGCTGGCGCGCGCAATAGCCGCTACCTTTGATCGCCGCGAGACATCGATCCCCATTGACCTCCCCGACGCCCTAACGGACGCCTTTGCCAAGGACCAGCAAAAGCAGCGGCAATGGCGAGCTTTCGTTGAAGGCGTTGCACACAATCCTGGCGATCTGACAGACGTCATCGCGGAGATTGCCACATTCCTGATGCCGCACGCGGTTGCGGCTGCGAGGCTGGACGAATGAGCGGTTTGGTCGCAACCACGCGAGTTCATGGCTCAGCGAACAGAAATCAGATCCTGTCGGGTTTTTTATCGGGCAACTCCATAGCTGGAACCCGTCAGTATGCGGTTTCTTACTGGCTCGCTGCCATTACAACCACGGACCAGGCATCTGGAAGCACAGTAATTTCATGCTTTGGAGTCGCCTAAACTTTGGGTTGGCCGGAACATGCCTCGCCAATGCGAGGTGAACTCAACGCTATTGCTGACCACCGATGCGGGAAAGATCGATCCGTATCCCCGCATGCCTAACATCCTGCATCGTCTCTGGCTGTACGTCTTTCGGCGTCGCTTCCTCGCCATCCACTGACTCGGCGGGACGCGTCTCATCGCTTTGCTGCGGCGCTTCGATGGGTATTCCAGGATCCTCCGCCTGAAACACACTCACGCCCTCGAACTCGCCGGTTTTCCATGCGTAGACTGCGTCATCAAAAATCTGCGGGAAGACATCTTTGCTCGTGGGGTTGCCATACCATTTCGCAACGATCCTGAGGACCTTGGCGAACATCGCCGTGCCTTTGCGGAGGTTTTGGCAGGCATCGACAAGGTCAGGTTCCAGATCCGCCGGCTCCGTTACGCCAACGCCAGCGGGAAACTGCGTCAGGCCGACGCGGACGACGGCCTGACCAGCGTATTGGCGGACGATCGCCATCGCCTCCTCGGCCGATGTCGCCTTCGGCACAAGGATCAACCGGCCGCCTGATTTGACGGTAACAGCGAGGGGATCACCCGAGCCCGCTGCCATCACAAATTGCTCCACGATCGCGGGCGTGAGGGAAGGGTCCGCGCATTCTTTTATCAGGACGGCGTCGAGCATGGTGTCTCCTAGACAGTCAGGTGTTGAAGGCAATAACAAGCGGTTTGGCGAAGAGCTTTGCCCATGCGGTGGCAGCGGCGCGCTGAATGGCGACGATCGACGTCCCTTCGGTCCACCACCCGTTTCCCACGGCGACGACAAAATCCGGATCGTGGAGCATGGACTGGAGGATCGGCCAAACGATCAGTTGCTCGTAGCAGATCAGCGGCGCTGCCCGGCTGGCACCGATCGGAACGACCGGGTTCGCAAAAAAATCCGCCCTGGCACCGCCACTCTCCCCGAACAAGAAACGCCACGGCTGCCACATCGAGCCGGGAACCGGCATCCGTTCGCGATAGAGGATGCTACTTCCGCCCTTCCTGTCGATCGCGACGAGGACATTGTCGTAGCCGGTGGCATCGAGCACCGTTGCGCCGGCGATGACCGTCGCATCGGTATCGTCGGACGCGCTTTTCCAAAGCCGCTCCACGGTCGGCGTCCAAAAGCCGAGCGCAGTTTCCGGCAGCACCACAAAGCGTGCGCCATCGCTGGCCGCATTCCGCACCGTTGCGATCAGGTCACGCTGGCGGTGAAGACCGGCGTCCCGACCGAGCGAAGCGCCCAATTCGAGGTCGACACCGCGCCAGCCATTGGGTAGACCCGGCTCGGTCCACGATGCGGCGGACCACAGCCAAAGGCCTGCGAAGGTAATGGCGACAGCTGGCCAAATGCGGGTTACGAGGCCCGCAATGCCAGCTGTCATGAAGCCAAGGCCCCACCATCCCAATCCCGGGAACAGAGCACCCGCAGCCGTAACTGGATGAGCCCAGCCCGTGACACCGAAAGGCGGGATCGACATGATGATGGCCGCCAGAAGATAGCGAAACGGACGAACTCCGCTGTTCTTCGTCCAGAGGACCGTATGCACGGCAACGAAGCTCAAAGACGCACACAGCCAGAGCAGAAGGCCCCGCCAGATGTCCGACGAATAGAAGGCGGCCACGCCTTGCGGCAAACCACGTGATGCGGCCAGGAAATATCCGGCGGAGACAAGTGCCGCCACTAATCTCGTTCGCGAGATCGACCACAGAAGCGGAAACCCCAGCGCGACGGGTAGAAGCAAAACATGGCCGCTCCAGCCCACCACGCCGATTGCGATCGAAACGAATATCAGCAGCGCCGGCCGAAGGTAATCACGGCACATAGGTGAACACCTCCTGCGCCAGCCCGAGAATGCCGGAGATCGGTACCGGGCCAAAATATCGGGAGTCATAGGAGCCGGGGAATGCGGAATGCAGGAAGACATATCCTGGCGGTACGATGCCGCTCGGAAAGGGCGTCAACGGCCGGCCTTTTCCATCTCGTAGTGCGAGACTGGAAGAGGAAACTCCCCACCCATCCACGCTCACGCTGACGCCGATTTCGATATGCTGTCCTGCAACGGCGATCACTGTCTTGATCAACGGTGCGACCCCGCCCGGGCAGGAACCAGAACGGAGATAGCCTCGTGCCCTCGCTGCCCGCATCGCCGCCGTTTCCGGCGGGCAGATGAACAGGAGGTCGTCGACTGCTGCCGGTCGATGAAGCGGGATGATGCGCCACAGGCCGAGTGGCTCGCTCGGTGTCAGATTGATGCGGTAGCCGCCGGCGACGGCAGTCACCGCCAGCAGGATGGCGGCCACCGCCGCCATCGACAGAACCACAATGGCTCGTCGTTGCTGCGTGGTCATCGACCGGCGGGTTGCAGCCTCGGTCATTTCAGCGAGAGCCCTTGGCTCTTGGTTTGCCGCAGCGTCTCGGCCTGCTTCAGCGCTTCGGTCGTACGCTCGTGAGAGCTAAGTTGCTGGACCGTGCGCATGGAATTCCACGCAGACTGGACCTCCGCCTTCTGGCCGGCCGTCATGCCCGATGTGATAGTCTCGAAGGTCTTGCCATCAGTGTCTTTCCCAGCCAGAGGCAGGAAGGTCCGTTCCCCGAAACGTTCGGAAACCGCCTTGGCAAAACCTTCGAGTTCGGCCTTCACCATTTTGTCGGCGAGCGCGTATTCGAGGCCAGCCGGAAGATCGTTGCGATCGATCGCATCGCGCACGCGTTCGAGCGTTCGCTTGGCAGATGGGGAGAGCGCCGGGATGTCTACCGAAACCTTGAGCCGGACCGCGCGCTCCTCCGTCTCGTGTTTGAATTCGGCCTCGGCCCGCTCACGAAGGTAGCGTTCAAGATTTCGGGCGAGCGCCGGTACATTGGCGAGCGCTTTTTCCCGGTCCTGCTTGTCGCCACGGCTCGCGCGAAGACCGGTCTTGCCCTTGAGCGCGCCAAAGCTCTCCGGCTCGCCGGCAATCCTTGCCAGGGTGGACTGCGCGACCGACTGGTCCTTCAACATGGTATCGACATTGATCGCCTTGAAGGCAGCTTCCGGCTTCGCGTAGACAAGCTGGAAGCGGGTCGAGAAGTCCTCCCATTGCTTCTTGAGCCCGGGATCGGCGGCGAGCTTGTCTTCGACAGCCTGGTCGAGCGATTTCGGGAAGGTGGTGATGCCTGATACCATGGGCTTGGCCTCCTTGATTGTGTCCGGGATGGAGTGTTTGTTGCTGCCGCGAACCAGTCCTAGCGCCGCGCCGATGGCGGCAAGACGTGCGCCGAGATCGGCGAGCTTTTGTTTCTGCCGGACGGTCCATTCGAGCCGATCGCGAGCGATCGTGCGGGCGACATTCATGAGGTGCAGGCCACGCGCCTCGGCAAAGCGCAAGGCTTGGCCGTAGAACGACGCCTTCTCGTAATCGAGGCTGGTTTCCTTGGCGTTCCGGCGCGACAGGATCGGTATGAGGCCGCCGGATTTCGCGAAGGAGCGACTGCCGAAATAGACGGCGAGATCCTCACGATGGCGCGTCATGGCGACATAGGTGAGATGCCGGTCCAAAGAGAGGGAAGCAAGCACCTTCACCCGGTCGACGGTCGCGCCCTGGCTCTTGTGGATCGTCGTTGCATAGCCGTGATCGAGATTGTTGTAGAAGCGCTGCTCGATCATGACCAGGCGACGATGTTCCCCTTCGCCGATCTCAGCGACGATCCGGCCGGGTGCAGCCTCAAGCACCTTTGCGAGCATGCCGTTCTTGACGCCAAGGCTGCCCTCGTTCTTGAGGAACACGATCTGGTCGCCGGTCGCGAACATGCGGGTTCCGTCCTCTGTCTTAAACGCAAATCCGTCTGCGACGACGCCGCGCTCGACCAGCTTGGCGCGGGCCATATCGTTGAGCTTTCGGACGTCGCGGCGAAGGTGTGAGAGGATCAGGCTGGTCTTCGAAGGGTCGTAGTCCCGATCCCAAGCTGCGATCAGGTTTTCGACGGCCTCGTCCTTCAGTCTCAAACCAATCATTCGACCATGGGCGGTGTAGGCGTCGACAGCCTTGCGGACATTGCCACGAGCGAGATCGAGCGAGGCGTCGCGCATCCATTGGTCACGCTGCCGGTAGATCGTCTCGAGTTCAGCATAGCCGATGCGATCGGCGATCGTACGGAAGGCGGCGCCTGCTTCGATCGGTTGAAGCTGTTCCGGATCGCCGACAAGGACGAATTTGGCGCCGGCCCTGGTGACGGCTTCGACGAAGAGCGCCATCTGCCGTGACGACACCATGCCCGCCTCGTCGAGTACGAAAACAGTCTTGTCGTCGAGCTGGTTGCGACCCTGGTTCCAGCGAAGCTCCCACGACGACAGCGTGCGGGAAACAATGCCGGCTTCCTTCTCCAAACCTTCGGCGGCTTTGCCAGCCAAGGCTCCGCCGACCACACGATAGCCGGCCGTTTCCCACGCTTCGCGCGCAGCCTTCATCATCGTCGTCTTGCCGGCGCCGGCGCGGCCGATGACAGCGGCAATCCGCGAGGCCCCGGCGACATGCTCGATCGCCGTTCGCTGCTCATCCGATAGACGGGAATGGCGCGCAAAGGTCGCCTGCAGCACCGCCTCACGGACGCCATGGGAGGCGCGACCGGAGAGCCAAATCGCGCGATTGGCCATCTCAGCTTCAAGCCGGATCATCTCGCGCGTGGTGTACTTTGCGGGTGTCCGAATACCTGTCGCAAAGTTGATCCGCTCGCGTTCGAGCCGCAGCGCTTCCGGACTTCGCAGAATGCGGACCATCAGACTTTGGAACAGAGCGACATCGTCGATATAGCGATACAACACCTTCGCAACATCGCGTTCGTCGAAGACGCTCTTCTCCTTCGTGATCAGGTCGAGCACGATCTCGGGACGGCGCTGGATGCGGCGGGCATTCTCGCTGCGGAGCTCCTCCTGAAGCTCGATGCGTTCGAGTTTGGGAGTCGAGGTCTCCGACTTGCGGTCGGATTGCTCGGCCTTGCGCGCGATGGCTTTGGTGCCGACGCCGAGGTGAATAGTCGGCTCCAGGGGAATACCTTGCTTTTCGAAGGAACGGCCATCGATGCGGATATCGAGGCCGGCAAGCGCCAGATGCTTATTCTGGCAGTCAAACCAGCCGTCGCGAAACGCATTGAAATCCTCAGTGCTACCGGCCCACAGCTCATAGACGATTTTGCCGGCGTCATTTCGGATTGGCTTGGCGTCCGGGCCGAGCACCGCGACCTTCTTCGAACCGAAACCGTCTTCGGTCAGCGGCCGCAATGTGGTCATGAGGTGGACGTGAGGATTGCCGTTGGCGTCGTGATAGACCCAGTCGGCGACCATCCCCTTCGCGGTGATGTGCCGCACCACAAAGTCGCGCATAAGCGCGATGTTCTGCTCGGCCGTCAGCTCGAGCGGCAGGGCTGTGGTGACGTCCTTGGCGAGCTGCGCGTCGGATCGCTTCTCGAAGCCCTCCACTTTGTTCCAGAAGGCCTCGGACGCGCCGGCGACCGAGCGATCGGCAATCATGCTGCGCACCCATTCCGGCGCGTCGGCAGGGATCACGAACTCCTCATGCAGGAGCCCCTGCTTTCGCGTGTAGTCGATCGTCCGGGCTTCCCGCTCGAACTCCATCTTGGCGCAGTGCCGGTAGGCAGCCGACAGGACGGCACTGCGGCCGGAGCCACGGGCGACGACGCTGACGGAGAAGTGAGGGACGGCCACGGCGGAGTTCTCTCCCGGTTGCGAACGAAATCAATATGTTCGTCGGAAGCGGGTGGCCCGGACCGGGTCTCAGCAAGGGCGTCGCGTCAGCGACGTATAATTGCGCCCTTGGAAGCCGCTCCTTCGGAACGGCCGGGATCATTCCCGAAAGCATCGCCCTTGGCGATTGTAGGATTCACAGTAGTGCGTTCCGCACTCCGGTCCGAAAAACTGGGTTCGAAAGACAAGCTTTCGCACCCAGGGAGACAGACGGACATGAAGAAGCCATCCGCGAAACTTCGCGACGAAATCGCCAAGCTGCAGGAACAGCTCAAGATCGCCGAGACCCGGGAAGCGGAACGCATCGGACGGATCGCGCTCAAGGCGGGCCTTGGCGAGATCGAAATCGACGAGGCGGAACTTCAGGCAGCGTTTGAGGAACTGACCAAGCGATTTCGCGGAGGGCAGGGCGCTACGGCCGGAAAAGAAAGGGGAGGGGCAGCCGTCGGCTCGCAGCAAACCGCGCCGGTCACGTCTGGCGCGGGCGCGGGCAGCGCTGGCGAGGCTTGAAGGCATGGCGAGGACGACGACATCCGACGCCCGCAAGAAGGACACGCGGGAAAAGATCGAGCTCGGCGGACTGATCGTCAAGGCCGGTCTGCGCTACGAGAAGCGAGCGCTGTTGCTGGGCGCGCTGGTCGATGCAGCGCGCCGCATCAAGAGTGACGATACCGAGCGGTCCAGGCTCACGGCAATCGGCGTGGAGGCCTTCGGCAATGACGATCAATAGGATTGCGCTCGTCGTCATGCCAGGGACGTTGATGATCCTGGTCGTCATCGGGATGACAGGGGTAGAGCAGTGGCTTTCCGGTTTTGGCAAGACCGAGGCCGCGCGACTGGCATGGGGGCGGGCGGGCATCGCATTGCCCTATGTGGCCAGTGCGGCGATCGGAATTCTGTTGCTGTTTTCGAGCGCCGGCTCGATCAACATCAAGCAGGCAGGTTGGGGTGTCGTCACGGGATCGAGTGGGACGATCTTGATCGCAGCCATTCGCGAAACAATGCGCCTTTCCGCTTTCATGACAGTACCCGCCGACAAGACGGTCTGGGCCTTTCTCGATCCGGCGACGTCGATCGGCGCGAGTGCGGCGCTCTTATGTGCCTGCTTCGCGCTTCGCGTCGCGCTCATCGGCAATGCGGCATTCGCAAGGGCCGAGCCAAAACGCATTCAGGGCAAGCGGGCGCTCCATGGCGAAGCGGATTGGATGAAACTGACGGAGGCAGCAAAGCTGTTTCCCGATGCCGGTGGTATCGTCATCGGCGAGCGCTATCGGGTCGACAAGGACAGTGTCGGGAGCCAAGCGTTTCGCGCCGACAGCGCTGAGACGTGGGGCGCCGGCGGCAAGTCGCCGTTGCTGTGCTTCGATGGCTCGTTCGGCTCGTCGCACGGGATCGTCTTTGCCGGTTCCGGTGGCTTCAAGACGACGTCGGTGACGATCCCGACGGCACTGAAATGGGGCGGCACGCTGATCGTGCTCGATCCTTCGAACGAGGTCGCACCGATGGTCTCCGTGCATCGCGGCGGAGCCGGAAGGGATGTATTCGTCCTCGATCCAAGGAAGCCTGACATCGGTTTTAACGTGCTGGACTGGGTCGGTCGTTTCGGCGGGACGAAGGAAGAGGATATTGCCTCGGTCGCCTCATGGATCATGAGCGACGGCGGAGGCGTGCGTGGTGTCCGTGACGACTTCTTTCGCGCATCGGCGCTGCAACTGCTGACGGCGCTGATCGCCGATGTCTGCCTGTCCGGCCGCACGGACGAGCACGACCAGACGCTTCGGCAGGTGCGCATGAACCTCTCGGAGCCGGAGCCGACATTGCGCAAACGGCTGCAAGACATCTACGACAATTCGGGCTCGGATTTTGTGAAGGAAAACGTCGCAGCCTTCGTCAACATGACGCCGGAAACTTTCTCCGGCGTCTACGCCAACGCGGTCAAGGAAACACACTGGCTTTCCTATCCGAACTACGCAGCACTCGTGTCTGGAAAGAAGTTCGCGACCAACGAGATCGCGGCCGGCAATACGGACGTCTTCATCAACATAGACCTCAAGACGTTGGAGACCCATTCGGGTCTTGCGCGCGTCATCATCGGCTCGTTTCTTAATGCGATTTACAATCGCGACGGACAGATCAAGGGGCGCGCCCTGTTTCTCCTCGATGAGGTCGCGCGCCTCGGCTACATGCGGATCATAGAGACCGCTCGCGACGCCGGTCGCAAATACGGCATCACGCTGACGATGATCTATCAGTCGATCGGCCAGATGCGCGAAACCTATGGCGGCCGCGACGCGGCAAGTAAGTGGTTCGAGAGTGCCAGCTGGATTTCGTTTGCCGCGATCAACGATCCAGAGACCGCCGATTACATCTCCCGACGCTGCGGCATGACCACGGTCGAGATTGACCAGGTGAGCCGCAGTTTCCAGGCAAAGGGATCATCACGAACACGCTCGAAGCAGCTCGCTGCCAGACCACTCATTCAGCCCCATGAAGTTCTGCGCATGCGGGCCGACGAACAGATCGTCTTCACCGCAGGAAACGCGCCACTCCGATGCGGACGAGCCATCTGGTTCCGGCGCGACGACATGAAAGCATGCGTCGGCACAAACAGGTTTCACATGGTCGGGGATACGCCAAAGCCTGCATGATCCAAGCCGGCGCGCGGTGCAACCGAGCAAGGCTGATCCAGAAAAATGAAGAGTATCGGAGAAATCAGCATAGCGACGCCCGGCGGGCGGGATTTCGGGAATTCTCGTCGTGCGATGGGTGGGAAACAGGGCAGCCGCAGGAGCCTCAACATAGTGGCCCGAAGGGGAGGCGGGATCGACTGCCCCCGCCCGTCGCGCACCATTTTGCCGGCCACACCGCAGCCCGGAGCCAAGCTCCTCCGTAAACGCAGATGAAACCGGGTCCGACATAGGTTGAGACGAAACGAGGGGACCGGAAAGTGGCGAAATCAAATGTGGTTCCGTTTAGAAAGCCGCCGAAGGCCGGAGCCGGTCGCGACCGGCAGCGCGCGGGTGGAGGACTGCTGAGATCTGGCCGGAACAGATGGCGTAAACGCTCGACGGCAGTTCTATGCACCGTGATCATTGCTGTTGGGGGTTGGCTTGCCTATGGCGGCGCCGACGTTCTCCCCGATCTCGCCACGTTGACCAAGAAACCGACGACGGATTCATTGTCGACCGCATTTTCGATGTGCGACGGAAGCCATCGAGCAAACTGCGTCGTCGACGGCGACACATTCTGGTTCAACGGCGAGAAAATCCGCATCGCCGACATCGATACGCCTGAACTCTGCCCGCCCCGGTGCGAGGCGGAACGGATAAAGGGTGAGGCGGCAAAATCCCGCCTGCTGACGCTGCTCAACGCTGGAAAATTCTCGCTAGCGGCCGGGTTCCGTGACGAAGACAAATATGGACGCAAACTGCGAACCGTATTTCGTGCAGGCAATTCGCTGGGCGATGCCTTGATCAAGGAAGGGCTTGCCCGATCATGGGATGGTGCCCGACACGGCTGGTGCCAGGGCGGGTGACAGCCATCATCACCTTCCCTGCACGGGAGAGGGATAGGGGTTTGGGGAAAGGGAGGAGGGAACCGTCCCCTTTCTCCCTGGGAGGAAGTTTGAAGGAGGGGCATTGCCCTTCCTTCATGGGGTGAGATTGAGAGGGGCGGCAGAGCCCCCCTTTCATAGCCGCTCTGCTCGGTCGATCCGGCTGGAGGGGCTCATGTGAATAGGCAAAGACCAGAGGCGACAAGCCGCCTCTGGTCTCGACCTCAGTCGCTCGGATCGAAAGGCTCTTTGTCCTCAAGGCCGATGTGCCATCGTTTGTCGGACCACCGCGACGGGAGGTAGATCTCATCACCGCCGAAGTGCGCAATGATGATCTCGCTGGCCTCGTGGAACAAACCGAAATCGACCTTGTTGTCGACTGCCCAAAGCAGCGCTGCAGACAGAAACTCCCGCGAGATATCGGCGGGAAGATGCACTTCCGCATCGAAATTTCGGCGCAGTCGTTCAAGCCAATCCGGCTGTTGATCCGGCCGCTTCTGATCTTCTTCCACCACACGAGTGATTTGATGCTTTGTCATCAGAGTCTCCTTTTCGTTTTCTGACGAAAGGTGTCCGCACCGTAGTCCGTGAGGGGTCAGGGACCGCGGAACGCGGCCGCCCTGCGGCGAGCGGAGGAACCGATTTTCTCTGTGCCGCTTGCGGCGTTGGGAAAATTGGAGGGGCCGCGATGTCCTTGACGCCGGAACCACGGGTGCAAAATGGGACGTCAGAGAGAGATAGAACCGCGTCCTGAAGGGACGCGACCGCTTGCCATCGCCGATGGCGACGGGAGGCTCCGGCTGTCTCCGGACAATGAGATTTCGCAGAGCCATGCTTCTTGCTGCGAGAGGATCGTAACCCGGCGAGGCGGAGACCGCGTGCGGGCTCCGGTCGCGGTGCGACCAGAGCCGTGCGCCATCGGCGCCTCGCCCAAGCCCCATTCTTCACGAAAATGAATCGGTCGCATCTGTGGGATTCACATATGTCGTTGGACGTAGCGGCGCCGTGTGAGGATCATGCCGGCATGATTTCGCAACCATACCAGCTCTATGTCGAACGAACGGATCCAGCCAAGAACATGGCGCGGTATTATGCCATGGAGATCGAGCAGACGATGTTCGGAGAGGCCTGCCTGACCCGGCGATGGGGACGGATCGGCAAGCGTGGACAGGAAAAACAGCATGTGTTCGAACGGGAGGAGGAAGCGGTTCGCTTGTTCCTTGAGCTGTTGAAGCAAAAACGTGGTCGCGGCTATCGCCCAAAAACAACCTGCCGATATTCGCCGAGCTGACGATGATTGTGTTCCGCGTTCCAGCTGGTAGAGGAGGGGCCGCTGAAGCGGCGCACGGCGTGTTATTCGCGCCGGTTCCAGTCGGTCTCGAACGACGCCTCGATCTCGACGAAGAACGGAATCTTGATGGCCAGTTTCAGGCCGAGTTTCCCCTTGCGGAAGTAGTGACAGATCACCTTGCCGAGGGTGCGGAGCCGACGGCCGGTGGCGGTGAGGAACTGAGCGAGCTGTTGCACGGTATTTTCTCCTTTCGAAATGCGGATATCGCGGGGATAGGCCGCATGGCGGACAAGGAGGGACGCACCTGAAAGGCCGAAACGAGAGTGAAGGACCTGCCGGCGCCAAGAATTTGGCACGCGAGGAGCCGCAATGCGGCGGGGAAAATTCTGGCGCGGCAGGTTGCGGGCGACGGACGGGATGCAGCATCCCCGATGTCGATGACGGTAGATCGAAAGGAGAGTCGCAGCGGATCGCCCCTCTCGGGATCCTGGATGCCGGCGGTCCCCCGGTGCTGGTGGTATGCCGCCCTCAGAAGGGCGGCTCGGCGTCGATGGAACCGTCCTGTTCGCCAAGCATCATGATCAGCTCGGCCTGGGCGATTTCGAGCTCGGCTTCGATCTCGCGGCGCTCGGCGGGCTCGATGCAGGCGTTCAGCTCGGCGCGCAGTTCTTCGATTTGTTGTTCGATCATCGTCATCTCCTTGATGTTTGAGAAAGATGACGCCCTCCGGCGTGGCGGTGGGTCAGGGTCAAGGATCGCGCATGCGACCGCCAGCGGCGGTGAGTGGGGGAGCCGAAATGCGCCGGCATTTTGGGGGAACCGCTCGTCCTTGAGGCTGTCCCGGCTCCACGGCACGATAGGCCCGATATGAGCAGACCCCCACCTCTCCGTATGGCACCCTAAAAGTCGGGAGCGGGCTCGATGTCCGTTGCCGGCTTTCTCAAAGCGGCCAGTTGGCCCCGCCTCGGTGGCGGGGCCTTGTTGGGATCTCAATCCCGATTGGGGCGGGACCAGATCAACTGGTAGCCGTCCTCGCCATCGACCTCGGAGAGCGTTGCGTAGATCGGGGCGGGGAAGCTCGGGTCGTCCAGCTTGACCGAGAGATAATCGCGGTCGCTCTCGCCGGAGCGCTTCTGCCAAGCCGCACCCAGCTCGACATTGCCGGCGTAGATGCGGAAGTGCGGGCCCTTGTCGGAGGGGCTGTCGACGCGGGCGATGCGGGCCTTGACGTTGAGTGCGAGGGTGCGGATCGAGCCGGTGAAGCCGTTTTCGTTTGCGGTGAAAGTGCCGATGGTAGCCATTGTCTGTTCCTTTCGGTTGTTTCGGGCCGCGCCCTTCGCGGCCTCGATGGCTGTCGCAAGGATCGGGGACGATCGGACCGCACCTGGAAGGCCGTAATGAAATGGAGGGCGGTCGGGAGAAACTTTGTTGTCGCGCGAGGAATGCGAACGCAGTTCGCTGGGGAAGAAAGTTGCGGACGGCCGTTGCGGGAGAACGATCGAGGCGAAGCCGGTCTCCGATCAGACATGCCTCATCGAGCCCGCGGAGGGCGTGGCCTATGACAGCGGTGGAAGGAACTTGGTCATGGCCCTCGCCGTGCGTTGCCCCGGCAGAACAGCCCGGCCGCGAAGCCGTTCCCCAGGTCTCTAAAGCATAGCGTCGGCTTCGGATGCGACAAACTCGGCCGTCCGGGCAGTTGTCTCCTCTCATCAACGCAATATTGTCGGGCCGCGATTCGTCGCCTGGAGGATCTATGCGTCAGCAGACAAAGCCGTTTACCGTCGAAATCAAGCAGTCCCGAAAGCTGAAAGCCAACGATCGGAAACCATCGATCTGGGGGAGGCTGGACCTCACGTCCGATGAGCACGCGCTCGCGGAGAGAGCGCCGAAAGAGCTGTCGGCCGTTGCGGGTGACAACGACCGACCTTGACGTCTCCTACGCGGCCGCTCTCTCGTCGGCCTGAACGGGCTGGAGACCGTGCAGGAAGCTGACAGCACGCTGGGCATGCGCCGCGCTTTGGAAGATGGCCCGCTTGTCGTCAGATAGAACCTTCAGCCACGAGTCCAGGTAAGACGCATGGTCCGGCCGTGGCTCCAGCTCCGGTGCGATCCCGAGATCGGCGCATAGGAAGCAACTCCCGAGCTCCGCAATCAGCTCTTCGCGAGCCCGCTCGGTCTTGTCCTTCGTATAGCGGCTAAGATCGCGATCGACGCGATCGGGGCGCGCAGTCCAATGGCAACTTTCGTGACTGAGCGTGGCCACGTAGGACGCCGCGTCGCGGAACGTTTCGAATGGCGGCATCTGGATGTGGTCCGTGATAGGGGAATAATAGGCCTGCGCTCCACCATGGCGGATGACAGCGCCCGTGTTGCGGAAAAAGCAATCGGCGTGCTCGATGTGCTCGATCGCATCGAGCACCGGGGTCGGTGGGTGACGATAGTGTTCGGGCAGTCCGTCGATCTGCTCGATGTTGAACACTGTGTAAGCCTTCAAGAATGGGATTTCTCGATCGACTTCTCCACCACTGCCGTCCGCCTCGGACTTGGTGAACCGGCTGGCGAAGACGACCGTCGAACCGGTCTCGCCCTTTCGCACCGCCGCCCCCAGTTCAAGCGCCTGCTTGAAGGTCATCCACATGGGTGAAGTGAAGCCGCGCGCCATCCCCTCCGACCATAACAAGAGAATGTTCATGCCCGAATAGGGCTGACCGTTGTGGCGCAGCGGCCGGGTAATCCGGCCATTGGTGTTGGCCGCATGCCATGGCTTCATCCAGGGTTTTACGCCCTTTTCAAGGTCGGCTATGATTCTATCCGTGATCCGCGCATAGATGTCGGCGCGATCGCCTTCGGCTTTCCTGCTCATGTCCTTATCCTTCGTTTGAGGCCGCGCCATCGCGACCCCGTCGCGGAGGTCCGAAGGCAGGAGCGATCAGGCGGCTCGCGGCACCGGAACGGCCAGAACGGAGTGGAGGACGGCAAAGCCGTTGCGGCTGACCGCCGGCTCCTGCAGGACCGCCGACCGGGACGGGGCCGGCGTGGCGGGCTGGGTCTTTGTCCTTCCTTTCCTTCCCCTGACACGGAAAAGGCCGGTCCCAAAGGAACCGGCCCGAGAATTAAGAGAGAGGGAAATGGGCGAGCCGAAGCTCCGCCAAACGCGGCTCAACCGAGAGCCGCCAGCTGCGCCTCGGCCGCCTTGCGGTCGAGCGAGTGGCCCGCGTTTTCGACCGGGCGGTCGAAAGGCTTCCAGGCTTCGCCGATGACTTGGCCGTAGGCTGCGACGGCACCCTCAGCGGCCATCCGCAGCGCGTGGGACTGAATGCCCATGTCGGCCGCGAACTCGCGTTTTCGCTGGGCGGCGCTGTCGTAGCCGACCGGGCCATCGAGATCCTCGTCACGGGCATCGTTTGCCGACTTGGCGGTGGCGTCTCGCGCCTCGGAGACTGCCCGGCTGTAGAACTGGCCGGCTCCGTGCGCCGAGCCGACATAGGCTCCGACGATGCGCTGGAGATGGATCTGCATCGCCTTGTCGCCGAGGCCGTTCGAGAGGCTGTCGGCGGTTTCGATTATCAGGCGCTCGTGGAGTTCACGGATGCCATCGCTGTCGACCACCGCGATCCCGAAACTCTCGGCGATCAGCGTTGCCTGCGCAGTATCCGGGCAAGTGAACCTGACCATTTCGAGGGTGGCGCCCTTGCGGAGCGGCACGACGCGGGCTGCGGATCGAGTGGTTACGGGCTTGGCCATGGGATCTTCCTTTCGTGGTTTCCACCGAAGCGGCTCCGGCCCCTGCCGGTCTGCCCTTCGATGCGGTCGACAGGAACCGGCTGAGGACGGGCGCTTTCACAGGTCCGGGACGGCAGAGCGAGCGAAACGGGTTTGCGGACAAGCGGGGGTAAAGCCCTGCGAAGGGCGCGAACCCGTTTTGCGAGGAAGGCTGCACTGGCCGCTCCGCGGCGCGCTAGCGGCCTTGAAACCACCGGCCGCCGGTTCAGACCGCAGCGAAAACGAAGGGCAAGCCGGCAGGCTTCGGGCTATGACTCCGAAATCCCGAAGGAGAGAACCTCTGCGACCGACAGCCCGCATTCCTCCTCCAGCGCATCAGCCCGCACCAAAAACGCGCCCTCTCGGCCGGGCCCATGCCGCCGCACCTTCCGTGTCATCGCCGAGCGTCATACGCATGGTGGCGATCGCCCCTCCTGACGTTTAAGCTTGCGAGCCAGCGCAGCGATTTCCGTTCGTCGCTCGAAGGTGCGCCGCTCGATGAGATCCTGAAACAGCTGTTCATCGGCCAGTCCAGCGCCACCCACCCAGCGGTGCGAGTGGATCGCGGCTTTCTCCGTGACCGCGATGCGCTCGGTCCGACGCCTAATCTGCCGGCATGCGACCGGGATAGCGGGTTATCTCTCGCCTCGCCGTCACCATGCGGGACAGAAGAAGACCGCAACTGACCGCGGTCGCGCCTGTCCCTGCGCCTGGAAGGCAGACGAATTCATACGCTTCTAGCGCCACAAGGAACCCCAGAATCAACGATAATACGCCCTAGCCAGATTTTGATAAAAATTGCGTGTGATGAACGGCACGCTCACGCCGAAGTCATACAAGTCGAAGCGTGAACATTGCTTCATAGGTCAGATCGAACCAACTGATCGCAGGCTGCATACCGCCACGGGTGCTCGCGCCCACGACTCTGTGCCCGATTGAATAGTCATCCACATACGCAACCAGTGGATGCGTTCCATCCATGTGCGGCTTTGTCGTCGTATAGTAACCACGACTGCTCCAGTAACTAACCGCGTTGACGTGCGCTTGGCCGTCGCAACTTGATAGCCATACGATGACATTCTGCCAATCATATCGAGACCCCATATCGGTTGGCCAATCTCCGATCTTGTTCTTGGGGAAGAACCAAGAATACATGACCGCGCACTCGCCCTTAAACTCATCCGCCCTGACATAAATTTGTCCAAAGTTTTTTGAGCACCCGTCCGACGCAAAACCAGATGGCTTCAGACCGCCGCTGACGTTGCCGGCGGCATCTACTGCCGGGAAAGGCACACAGCCGCTATAGACTTTGAGGTAAGGCTGGTAGGTCTTGAGGAATTCGGAGGTGCTGTCGGGAAACCCTTGCACCTCGTCGTGATTGATGACTTGAGGAGCGTCGGCCTCAACCGATCGTCCGCAAATGAGGGCAAATATTAATGCGGCAAAGAGCGTTCGCCGACGAGATGCACTGGTGAGAGCGACCTTGCTTTTTTTGCGTAGCAACTTTATTCCTCCTTGTCTTAAACCGTTTTGACCAGCTTGCACGCAAGTCGAATTGTCGTTTGACACGCGCCGGATCTCTCGTGAGCCGACAAGTGCTGACCGCTTGTCCTCAAGCCGCGCGGCATCGTCACGTCCCTCCCCCAATCTTCAGCGTCCGCCTCACCTCGCTTGACCCGCCAACTGCGCCCGCTGCGGCGGGTACAGATCGAGAGTGGCAAAGACTTTGGGCCAGACACGAGGCTTTCGTTCTTAGAGCGAGCTTAAATCGCCTGACTGGAGGTCGCGTCGCCGAGACCCCGTATTTGCTTGTGAAGTTTTTGGATATCGTCCGGAGATGTTGGGACTTTCTGGCTTTGGGGAATCCGCGATGCGCCGTTGAGGAGCTCCCTTAGCTCGACATCAGACATTCTGGCACAGAGCCACCACCTGTCGGCGTACACTCGAGTGCGAAGCCGCGGGACCGGGCCCACAGATCCGCGAACCTGTCCAATGCAGAAGCTCGCGCGAAACGCGAGCGATCCGGTCGGATAAAACATGCGTTTTTGCTCCAATGGTTTGTTAGAATTCCTGTCGGCGCTGCCTGAGCAGCGCCAACAGGTTCCTATTTTCAAGGCTGCTTCGGCGGTGGCACGCAATATTTCCCGTGACAAACCTGCTCACCCTTGTATTCCGCCAGGGTATGCAGCAATTGCAGCAGCCATACCTCCTTCTCGACCTCCGGGAGAGACTCTCCATCTACGAACTTCAAAGCCTGCTCGAGCACATCCACAGCCCGGCCGTTGTCGCCACTCTCATGGTAGTAAAGGGCAACCGACAGAGAAGAATCAGCGCGTGACAGAGCCTGTTGCTGATACAGTCTCAGGATTCGTTCGGAGAGCTCCTTGCCCATCGAAAAGCGTTCCGCCGAGGGAAGGCCCGAGTAATCGTACCAACCGAAGAGTTGTTCCAACACCGCAGAAAGCCAATCTTCAGAGTTTCGTTCAATTGCATTGCGAGCAAATTGACCTAATGCTATCCAGCCCGCATCCATGTCGCGCATTCTTCCAATCAATGTCCCGACATGCCACTGGTGAAAGTTGATACTATCTGGAAAAAGGTTGATGCCCTCTTCAATGGCCGAGAGCGTCGTCTTCCAATCCTCAATCTCTGTCGCCGCCCGGATTCGACGAAGCAACGCTTTCTCCAGAGCATCTAGCTCGCCCTCAGCAATGCGCTCGCTTTCGGCATTTTTTGCTTCCGCGCTGGCGCGCCAACTGCCGTCAATCACTCTTGGCAAAATGAATTTGAGTTCATCCGGATCACCGATAAAGGCGATGCTGCCGTCTCGGTCGACAACGAAGGCCTGAGGAACGCCGAAAGATAGACTGGCATCCATCCAATGCTCATCCATTTCGCCTGAGTAGTCGAACGCGATCCGAATGTTCGAGTTGGGGAGCCATTTACTTGCCCACGCGTCCACCTGAGCTCTGGCCTCGTCAGCCGTTGCAGCTTCCTCACGCGATGCGACAGCGATAATCTCAACTCCCATGTCCCCGTATTCCTCCTGCAGCTGCGCCAGGCGGGCCAGTGCCGGCCCGCAAGGTCCGCAGCCAGTCGAAAAGAAGTCGAGGATGTATATCTTGCCGAGCTGTAAGTTGGAAAGCGGATCGCCGCGCAGCCAGTGCTGCACATTGATAGACGGAGCTGGAGAGTCTATGCCTAAACCACAGGTCACTTTTATTCTCCACCAGGGTTTTATCCGGCGCTTCGTGCACCAGGAATAAGCGTGTTAAGTATCAGGTCGAGTTGTTTCGATTTCGAAACGCGGCGCATGTTCGGTCTGTTGGACGCACGCTTGTGATCTCGTCTTCTGAAATGGCTTCTGCGGGTGCGGGCCGCCACTGCGATAGTGTCCTTCTTTTGGGAGGGTGGCGATGTCTCCGTCGTGACAGGAAGGCGCCGAGCCTGATGCAGATGGAGGTCATTAAAGAGTTCCCATTCGTCATGAACACCGATTAAGTTTCTCCGCGTTGGACGCCGCGGGGTCGCGCAAGCGACGCCTGTAAGTCAGGTGCCGGGGGTTTAGCCTCTTTGCAATTCCGGGGCGCCTTGGGCCGGGTCACCATCAATTGTCTGCTTTCCGGTAAAGACGGCCTGAATGTCCGGCACCCGTTTGATAAAAGGCACAGTGTGCATAGTCACTTGATCTCCCAAAATCGGATTAGGTCTGTAGCGACCTGGCTTACTCTGAGCACTACTCGTGCCAGTCAGGTTGCGCCGGTAAGCTTTCGATATTGCACATGTTTCATTGTCGCTATTCGGAGGTTTTTGTAGGGGCTGCCGACATGTCGTGTCGCAATCCGCCCGCGATCACTACCGCGTTGGAGAGGCGGTCCGATGGGCTTCCAATCGGATAAGTCATGAAGGCTGCGCTACGAGCGGGGAGATTTGTACCGCTATCGTCGCGTGCACGTGCTGTTGGAACGTGAGGGTTGGGGCACCTACATCAAGCGAACCTATCGCCTTTACAGGGACTTGGGCCTGCAATTGCGGAACAAGACGCCCAAGCGCCGGGTAAAGGCCAAACTTCGCGAGGATCGGCAAATGGCTGTCGGAGCGAATGATGTCTGGGCGATGGACTTCGTTCACGATCAGCTCACCACCGGAAAGAAACTGCGCGTTGTGACGATGGTCGACACCTTCTCGCGTTATACTCCCGTGCTTGATCCACGCCACAGCTATCGAGGTGAAGATGTCGTGCAAACCTTGGAACGGGTGTGCCGGAACGTCGGCAATCCGAAGACGATCCGTGTCGACGCGGGGACGGAGTTCGTATCCCGCGATCTTGACCTTTGGGCCTAAGCCAAGGGGGTGACCTTGGACTTCTCACGCCCAGGCAAGCCGACCGATAATGCGTTCATTGAAGCGTTCAATGGCCGCTTCCGCGCGGAAAGTCTGAACCAGCATTGGTTCCTAACACTTGCGGATGCGCCCGAAACGATGGAGGATTGGCGTAGATTACAACGAAGAACGGCCTCATGGTGCAATCGGCAATGAGGTACCGATCTCGCTGATAAATTAGGCAGGCGCAACCAGTTCCAGTCCCAAATGGACTAACACAACGTGGCAGGTCAGCGGATCAGCCTCCCTTGCTGTAGCGGCTTTCCCTGCGGCGAGCTTCCTCCTGTGACGTTCGGGCGGGCGAGGCGGGCCGTCGCACCAGGCGACGATCGAGCCACTCGGGGCGAGCTCATAAACCAAAGACGCAGACATCTTCGTTCTCCTGTTTTGATGTGTGGAAACAAAGGCGCCGCCGGTGATGGCCGGCGGTGGTATCGGTCGAAACGAAGTGAGGAGATTGCTACTCGGCGGCGATCCCGTAAGCGGTCTCGAGGCCATAGGCGCTGGCGTCAGCGTCGGCTTCGTCCAACTCTTCGTGCTCGGCGTCCGCCGCTTTGCCGTCGTCCTCGGCTTCCGGAACACGCGGATTGGTCTCCGCTTCGTCCTCGACCGACGGCTCACCGTCCTCGCTGCCGCCGACCGGCCCGTCGGCGGGGGCTTCGCCGTCCTCGCCACCATGTTCCACGCTCTTGGCAAGCCACTCGGCCAGCTTCGCGTCATCGGGCGCGAAGAGGGCAGACTGATGCACGAAGCGCTCTTCCTTGAAGTGTTCGACAAGGGCAGCGCGGGTGTCCCGGACGCGCGGGCAGGGAACGACACTCGTGCCGCCGCAGGACGCTTCCAATGCCGGGCGAGAGAGGCACGCGAGGAACTCCTCCGTGCCCATGTTCGGAAGATAAGCGTCGGCACCGATGGCATCGCCGGCGACCCGGACAACGACGCCGCTGTCCGAACGATTGGTGCGGGCCGACAGCGCGTCGATCAAGGTCAATCTAGCCACGACGCGTAGCGTATCCATGTCGAACTCCAGCTTGCCGCTTTCACCGATCAGCCGGACGACGTGCCGGACGAACCGCCTGGACCCATAGAGATGCCCGGAGACTTCGGAGCCGGAGTCGACCGAGACGTTCTGCCCGGCAAACGCAAGCACCAGCATTGCCATGAGCGTATCGTCCTCGATCGGAGCCCGTGCCAGCGCCTCGTGCAGCGCGTCGGTGCGGAAATCGCCGATCATGTCGATGCCGTTTCGGGTCACGTCCGGCCGGGTCTTGGCTGAAACTTCGATGGCCTCGTTTCCGTCCTCGCCGCCGGGCGCGGTCGGATCGCCCTTGCCTTTCGCTTGTCTGGCTTCCGGCATCCGAAAATGGGCAGACTGCACCTTGCCCTCACGATCGAGAAACATGGCGGTGCAATCGCCCTTGGAGGGCTTGCCATAGATACGCTCCGCCTTCGGCGGCAGTTGCGGCTGGCCCCAATTGTTGACCTCAACGATGGCGCCCTTCTTCGGGACATTGCTGCTCATCCACTCCTGCTGCGCGCCGAGGAATGCTTCGACGTTGGTGGTGTAGCGGTTATCCTCGTCGGCGGGTCCGAACAGGTCTTCCGCCCACTCGATGCCGTAGGCCTGGCGGAGATCGTCGCCGAAACTCGCATCGCGCGCGAACATGCGGGTCTTGGTGAGGCCGTTGGCGATCGCCCACCAGGATGCTGTGTCACCCTTCTTCGGCTTGTGTGCCTTCCAGACTTCCTTCTGCTCATCGAGTGACGCCGCGGAAATCGTGCGAAGCTGCTGCTCGCTCGGCATGTCGCCCTTGGCCATGTGATCGAGCATCGCAGGCAGTACATTGGCGAGCAGGCGAAGCTTGCGGATTTGTCTGACCGGCAGGGCCAGCGCGATCGCAATCGCCTCCTCGGTCCAACCGAGTGCAACGAGGCGCTCGATGCCACGCCATTGGTCGACCGGATTGAGCGGCTCGCGCGCGATGTTTTCGATCATCGAACGCATGGCGCCATTGTCGTTGGCCGCCTCGACGACGATAACATCAATTTCCTCGATGCCGGCGGCGATGGCCATGCGGGTGCGCCGGTGACCGGCTTCGATGACATAGCCGTTGCCGCCGGCTTCGGCAAAAATGACGGGCGGCTGGATGACGCCGACAGCCTTGATGGTCGCAAGCAGCAGCGCGTCGGCCTGTGGCGTCGACTTCGACTGGCGAGTATTGTCGGGATTGTCCTTCAGCGCACGCGGATCGACCTTCATGAGTTGCATGGGAGTGTTCCTTTCCGGGGATGCGGACGCGGCCCTCTGCCGGTCCTTTCTGTCTTCATTTTTCCTGAAGACACCTCCCGGACCGCAAAGCGGTCGGACCGGCGCAACCGCGGTCGAGCAGCCCTGCCGCGAAGGACAAGCGAGGCTAACAGCCTTGCGAAGGACGAGTGCCCGGGATGCGCAGGCGGCGGTTGAGCGCCAGCGGCGACGGGAGGACCGATCTGCGACCGGTTTTCTTCCGTTTCCCCTTCTCCATTTCCCAACTTCTTCTGATAAGCGCTCTGCTACAGCGCTCGGAATCTGGGTTGAGCGGGAACAAAAAAATGGGCCGTCGGAAGAACCGAGGCCCATGAAGTGTGAAGGTTATTTAACCTCCAGAGGGGAACAGCTGTTGCGGCGGCACTGGGAGGAGACCGCCATGTGCATCAGCTGTGTGCACTATGATGATATTTTGATCAGATAGAAAACATTTATTGTGCAATGCACCTATGCACATGCTGCACTGCTTCCAAAATCAGGCTGCCTCCCTGGGAGAGGCCCCTGCCTCGCGCGCCTCGGCCGCGAGCTCCGCCTCAACCTCCTGGAACTGGCGACGCTTTTCGGCCAGCTCACTTGCGAAGGCAAAATCGCCACCTTGACGGGACTGGTAGGAAGCAAGACGCCGGCGCGCTTCCTCCAGCCGTTGGCGATAGCGTTCCCGCTCCCCGTCGAAATCATCGAGCGTATGCTCGAGGCGGGAGACGGCGCCGAGCGGTGTCACCGTGACGGCGAGATCGATCTCGTAGTCCGCGCCCGTGCGCTGAAGCATGGTGGTGTAGCGATAACCGTCAGACTTGCCGAAGCGCTCGCCATCGTAGACGAGATCGAAGCCACCAATGGAGGCGGTGACGATCTCACCCTCCTGTTGAAGCTGAACGAGAGTGAGGATTTCCTTCATCAGCGCGCGGCCGGCATCCTTTCGCTCATCATATGAAACACCCGTGACGGTCATTGTGAAAGCCTTTCCCGCAGTCGGAACCAGCCGCTCGATGTCTTTGCCAATCTCGCCGATCCGACGGATTGATATCTCGATGTCGCGTTCGGCGTCCCGGACCTGCCGGCGCACCGCGAACAGGTCGTCATCATGGGCGGCGCGTAGCCGCTCGAGACGAGCGATATCCGCTTCGAGCCCTGCCTTCTGCATCAGGCGCTCGTCGCCCGAGGCAATCGCTTTGGCCATGGCGAACTGGTTGGCCTGGCCGTCACCGAGGTCGTCCAGCCGACGGATCGAGGTGTCGCCGGAAAGGGCCGCCGCGATGAAGCGGGCCTTGCGCTCGTTGTTCTGCCACATGGCAGCATCAAGTGACCCCTGGGTCGCGTAGGCGAAGATATCGACGACATCGTGCTGATTGCCCTGGCGGACGATGCGGCCCTCGCGCTGCTCGATCTGCGACGGCAGCCACGGCACATCGAGGTGATGCAGCGCCCTCAACCTGAGTTGAGCGTTGACGCCGGTGCCCATTGTCTCAGACGAGCCGATCAGAAAGCGAACCTTGCCCGAACGGACATCACCGAACAGACGTTGCTTGGCCTCGGTCTTCTTGAAGTCCTGCATGAAGGCGATTTCCGACGCGGGTACGCCCAGTCGGATCAATTCGTCACGGATCCAGCGGTAGGCGGAGAAACCGCGCGTCTTCTCGACATTGATGGTGCCGAGATCGGAGAAAATCATCTGCGCGGCGCCCGGAAGCTCATAGGGCTTGCCGTCCGGACGAAGATAGGTGTTTTCGCTCGTGTCCGCCCAGATGCGAAAGGCATTCTCGATGAGGAGATTGAGCTTGTTGCCCGGCTCGTTGTCGTTTGCCGGAATGACCAGGCGCAAGTCGATTGCCGCGTGTCGGCCGTCGGTGATGACGGACAGCAGGATATCGTCGCCGGGCTGCGCCGGCCCCTCGCGCATCTCGATCGCCTTGATGCGGCTGTCGAGGATTTGCTGATAGAGTTTGAATGCCGCCGTCGGCTGCGCCGTCAGGATCTGCCGCCGGCCGGTCGAGAGTTCCGGAACCTTCACATATTGCTTCAGGTCCTGCGGCATCACAACGTCGGCGAACGAGCGGAACATGGCGATCAGTTCCGGCACGTTGACGAAGCTCGCAAACCGGCTCACTGGCTTGTATTTGCCGGACGGCTGGATTTCGAGTTCGGTCGTCGTGTCGCCGAAGGTCGAGGCCCAGGCGTCGAATTCGTGAAGCCCGCGTTCGCGCAGCGCCTCGTGGCCGAGCAGTCGCTGAATCGAGAACATTTCACCAAGCGTGTTGGTGATCGGTGTCCCGGAGGCCAACACGAGCGCGCGGCCGGGATTCTTCGTCTCGATATAGCGGGACTTCACATAGAGGTCCCAAGCCCGCTGCGATCCGTTCGGGTCGATGCCTTTCAGTGTCGACATGTTGGTCGCAAAAGAGAGTTTGCGGAATTCCTGCGCCTCGTCGACAATGATCTGATCGACGCCGATTTCCGAGATCGTGAGAAGGTCGTCCTTGCGGGTTGAGAGCGCTTCCAACCGCTCTTGCAAACCTTCCTTCAGGCGCTCGAGCCGCTTACGCGACACCCGATCCTCGCTGTCCACCTTGGTCAGCAGATCCTCGTAGAGCTCCAGCTCGTCATGGATGATTTGGCTCTCGAACGCAGACGGCACGGCGATGAACCTGAAAGCGGAATGGGTGATGATAACAACATCCCAGGTTGCCGTGGCGGCCCGCGACAGGAAGCGTGCCCGCTTGTCCTTGGTGAAGTTGGTTTCGTCGGCGACGAGGATACGAGCGTTCGGATAGAGGGCGAGGAACTCGCGCGCCGCCTGTGCGAGGCAATGGCCCGGCACGACCAGTATCGCCTTGGCGATCAGGCCGAGACGGCGCTGCTCCATGATTGCGGCTGCCATCGTCATCGTCTTGCCGGCGCCGACAGCATGGGCGAGATAGGTCGAGCCGGAGGAAATGATCCTCCAGATACCGCGCTTTTGGTGCCCATACAAAACAAAGGCGCCAGAGGCGCCGGGAAGCTTCAGATGGGAGCCGTCGAATTTTCGCGGCGCGATGTTGTTGAAGCGGTCATTATAGACGCGCGCAAGCCGGTCGGTGCGGTCGGGGTCGGTCCAGACCCAGTTCTGAAAAGCTTCCTTGATCTTTTGCAGCTTGTCGCGGGCTGCTTCCGTGTCGATGACATTCAGAACGCGACGTTCACCGCCAACGTCCTTGAACACGTCGAAGATCTGCGGCACCCGGCTGTTCAGCGCATCCGCCAACAAATCACCGGCGTGACGGCGGCTCGTGCCCCATTCGGAGGTTCCAGCGGCGTTGTAGCCAAGCTGTCGCGCCTCCACCGTCCATGACCCAAGCTCCGGCAGGTGGTGGATCCGAATGTCGGCATCCATCGTCTCCCTGACGAAGACGACGACATCGGCAGCCGGGATCCATGGCGCGCCGAGACGGGCGGTGATATCTGACGGCCGGAGGTAGGCAGGCTGGACGTCCTGCAGCGCTCGGACATTGCGCTCGTATACTGGATCGAGCGACGCGGCTGCCTCGGCGACCGTGAGCTTGGTGCGGACCGAACCGGAGAGATAGGCGTCTGACGTCAGCCAGGAGCCATCGGCGGGATCGCGGAAGATGGCGTCACCGAGTTCGTCGATCACAGCATCCGGATCACGGTGCAGCAGCTCGGCAGTATGGTCGGGATCAACGCGGCCACGCTCGTTGAGAACGACGGCGAGCGCGTCGGCTGCCGAGGTTATGACCGGCGCCGCGGGCGGCGAGATCACCCGCTCGGTGAAGATCGGACCGGGCTTTGCCGTATCGGTTTCGAGATCGTAGTCCTCGATCGAGGCCACCAGCCAACAATCGGGATCGTCGAGGAACGGCTGGAGATTCGGCCGGCGATGGGTTTCGCGGAGTTCGCCCGTCTCATCATCCTCAGAAATCGAAACCGTCGTATGGTTGATCGGCCCGAAGTCTCGGACGAAGCTCGACCAGGCGATGCGCAGCCGAACCTGCAGATCCCGCCACGACTGATCGCGTTCCTGCGCTTTCAGCACCTCGCGCACGGCGTCGCGGATCGGAATCAGCTTCTTGATGATCCGGACATGCTTTTCGGACAGGCCCTCGCCTGACCTGCCTTTCCGCACCGACACCGCGAGCGGTGCTCCGTCGATCATTTGCATGAGACCGTGGCGGCTGTTGAGGAAGAAGCTGCCTTCGCGAACCTTGTCGTTGCTGTGGCGGAGATCGACGATCTCGCCCACTTCCTCTTCCAGATTGATGTCGATCTGCGACGGCTCGCCGTCATACCGATCTTCGGGGAGTAGAGCGATCACGGCCTTCAGTGCCGTTTCCAGATCTTCACCGGAGCGTGGCCGGCACGTATAGGTCTCGCCGAACGGGCCAGACGTTAGGGCATGCTCGCCGAGCACGAAATTCGGGTGCCGTGCGAACCAGCGGTTTACGCGGATCGCCCCCTCGTCGGATGTCGCAGGACGAACCTCTTCGAGATCGAGCCATGATAGATCACCCTCCGGCTCGCTGGCCTTGCGCTTGCTAAAAAACAGGATGTCCACGACCACATCCGTGCCAGCGTCGCGGCGGAAGCTGCCCTCGGGGAGGCGGGCCGCTGCGATCAGATCGGCGGACCTGGCGATATGCTCTCGCGCTGTGCTGCCCACCTTGTCCATCGTGCCGCTGCTTGTCACGAACGCGGCGAGTGCACCGGGCTTCAAGAGATCGATCGACCGGGCAATGAAGTAGTCGTGCAGCCGCAGACCGAGCGGACGGTACTGCCGGTCCGACCGAACTGTTCGATCGGAGAAGGGCGGATTGCCGATCGCGAGATCATAGATCGCGTTGAGATCGGTGCGCGCGAAGTCGGCGTTGATGATGCGCGCCTTCGGCTGAAGAAGCCGGACAATCCGCGCCGTCACCGGATCGAGTTCGATGCCGGTGACATAGCTTGTGTCGCGGAGCGCCGTTGGCATCAACGCCGGAAACAGGCCCGTACCCACCCCCGGCTCCAGTACACGGCCTCCGCGCCAGCCGAGCCGCCGCAAGCCCGCCCAGATCGCCCGGACAATGAACTCGGGAGTGAAGTGAGCATACTGGGTGCAGCGCGCGAGCGAAGCATAATCGGCATCGGTGACGGCGCTTTCCAGCGAACTGCCGAGGTCATCCCAGCCTTCCCGGAAATCGACTTCGCCTGGACGCCGGAACATGCCGTTCGCGAGTTCCGATGCGCCAAAACCGGTGAAGCGGATCAGCTTCGCCTGCTCGTCACGGATGGCGGATCGATCCTGCTTTTCGATTTCGTTGGCGGTCAGGATGGCTGCGAGATTCGCCTTCGCTCTTTGCTTCCAGTCGATCGCAAGTCCACGATCGCCATCCTCGAGATAGAAGTTAGCGCACGCGCCCTGTCTCAGCGGTGCCGGCCGCTTCGCAGCTGGCAGATGCAATGCCGGCGTCGGGGAGAGCGGCGGCGGATCGGGATCGTCGTCGTTGGCGGCGAAACCGCCAAACGCGGTGACGCCTAAGCCAAGCCCGAACGACAATGCGCTGCTGCCTGATATATCGAGGGTGAAGGGATCGGTGGACATGGAAAGCTCCTTTTCGAGGATATGCGCCATCGCCCGCAGGACAGGTCCCGCGGGCGATGGCGGATGAATGAGGTGAGGAATTTGGATCTGGTTCGTCCGGCTGCAGCGATCGCGAGCTACGAGCGCGTGACTACGGAGAACTGCATGGTTTCCGACGTAAACTGCGCCCGCAGATGCGTGGGTTCCGGGGTTGTGGAAAGCATGGCTTCAAGGCTCGCGCCGGCGATGAAGACGATCCCGTCGTCTCCCTCGAAATACCGACGCTTGTAATGCCAGCAGTCCGGATCGGTCTGCGGATCGCACTCAGCGCCCTTTGACCTTCTGCCGGTTTGCCATTGGACAGCAGATAGACGCCTTCGTCGCCGACGATCCACAGACCTGGCCGTTCGTCCTTACCCGGGAGTAGACCATAGTGGGGGTTGCGGAAGCCGCCATTGGCTTCCGCGTCGGTACGTCCGTGCACGATCACCGCACTGACCTCGACCACGCTGAAAGTGAACATGGCCTCCCCCTCACGCGGCGATCTGGGAGGGAAGGTGGCGAAGATGCACCGGCAGCTTCGCAGCAGTCTCCCCGTCCGTGAGTTCGTCGAGCAGCTTCAGCAAGGTGCCTTCGTTGCCGCCATAGAGTATGACGGTGCGCTTGCCGCGAGCGGACTGCGGCCACTCGTCTCCGGCATAGCCGCGGTAATCGCCGGCAGTGATGCTCCAGATATGCTCGAGCCGCTCTTGCCGCGTCATCGCCCGGACCGCTCGGCTTTCGCGCTCGATGATGGCGACGCGCATCGTTTCGACGGATGCCTTACCGGAAAGATCGCAGTAGCCATGGAAATATCGGATGGACGCCTCGATCCTGAGCGCGAAGAATACTGATGTCACCGAGCCAGTCATGAACTCGCGCATCGCAAACGTGGATCCTCGGATCCACAATGGTGGAAGGACCTCGAACATGTAGTCATGTTCGGTCTCGCCGATCTCGAACCATTCGCCCGAGTAGAACGGCGCGGCATCACCATCCCAACGCTTTGGGCGCTCCGCGTGGCGGTCAAACATGCGGAACATCTGTTGGCGGCTTGCGACGCCCTGGAAAACCCTGGTGGTTGCGGGAGAGGGGATCATCTGCGGCTCCTTGCGCGTTTTCGGACCGAAGTGCGGCGCCGTCCTATCGACCTCGCCATCCCCTTCAGTCCTTCATGACCCCTTGCCTGGCGCCGGCATCGCGACTGGCTGGGTCAAGGGCCGGCTCAGCCGGGCGAAGCCTCCCTTGACGCGGGCGGTGCGAATGCGGCACGCTTCCTGCCTTTCTTTCCCCCTTTTCTTTCTCCCTGACCTTCAGGGTTTCGTTCCAGTCCTCCTCGGCCGGGCGCAACCGGGTCCACTCGCAACCGGCATCCTCGGCAAGCGACCGCAATCGCGTGGCAAACAGATCCCCTTGTGCATTGGCGTCCGTCGCAGCGACCAGCCGGGCGTCCGGTCGGGAGGCCAATTCCCGCAGTGCGGCTTGCGTGGCCGGCGACCACCCGCCGCCGGTGCTGAGATAAAGCGTGCCGTCATGCAACCCTTCGATTGCCGCAAGGCTCATGGCATCGATCGCAGCTTCCGTGACGGCCAGGCGCAACGCAGTATCCAACCCTAGACGGAAGAGAACCTTCGCTCCTCCAGAGGCGAAGCCACGGTATTGCGGTCCGCGCGCCTCCCATCCGGTCACCACGCCGGCATTATCCGTATGCGCTGCCCATATGCTGCCACGCGGGCCTTCCCGAAGAAGCCCCGCTTTGATCGCCTCACAGAGTATAGGTGGTGGCAGCCGGCGCTCGCCGTTGAGGTAGCGCCACGTCGATGAACCGGGCCATGGGCTGCGGCGCGCTTGCCAGCGCTCGACAAGAGAGAGGTTGCATCCTCTATCGCGGCTCGCAGGCTGCCACTCCGGTTCCGTGATCTCGAAACCAACGAGATCCGCGACCCTATCGGCGCCTTCGAGAAAACCGACATGATCGAGATGCTCGACAAGCCCGAAGACATCGCCTTTCGCATCGCTGAGCGGATCAAACCATCCGCGCCCCTCATGCGCGACGATGACGATTTCACCACCACGGCGAAACTTGACTGCCCGCCGGGTGCTTTCCTTGATGTCGATGGCGAACCTCGCCTGTTCAAGAACGGCCGCGCAGCTCACCTGCTCACGCAGCGCCTCTATCTCTCTTCTTTTCATTTTGCTCCCGATCGCACTGCGATCGGCCTCCATTGCCTTTCCTTGCCCGTCGCTTCGTGGGCACCGTTCGGCCCACCGCGAAGAGCAAAGACTGCAAGGGCGCGGCTGGCAATTGTCGGATCATGCAATGCACGGCCGCGGCGAAGCCTCCCTTGCGGCCTGCTGCTCGCAAGCGGCACGCCAAAGGCCGGCTCGATGCGCCGGCCAGGGGAAAAATTCATGAGCGATCTCAAGGTCGTCGTCGGCATCGATCTCGTCAGAGGGAAAGACGCTGTATTCACCCTCGACTTCAAGGACGGTGACCGGACCATCAGGTCATGGGAGCTGGAAGGCGCGGGACTGTGCGAGGAAATGATCGAGCGAGTTTAGAAGGGCTCCAGTGGGAGCGGGCCAATTCCCGCTCGATGGCTCCTCAAAGGCTCGGGACGGGCGCGATCACCGCGCCGCGGAGCGGCCGCAGCTTGCGAGCGGACCTTTCAGCGTGTTGTTCGTGGAATCCGGAACTCGGCAAGGACCCATCACAAACGCGCGGATTGGCTTGCTTTCGTGGTCACCTCGGTTCGGCTGCGTTCCGCCGAACGCAGGAGCCATTCTCTCCGTGTTTTCAAACCGATGGCGCGATCTTGCTGCGGGCCTGACGTTGCCAGAACGATGCATTTGCAGGCAGCATGCAAGGCAAGGTGAAAGCGTCCGGC
Organism: Rhizobium sp. NZLR8; assembly: GCF_019685025.1. Taxonomy (NCBI): domain Bacteria; kingdom Pseudomonadati; phylum Pseudomonadota; class Alphaproteobacteria; order Hyphomicrobiales; family Rhizobiaceae; genus Rhizobium; species Rhizobium sp. NZLR8. The sequence continues at coordinate 83,695 of NZ_JABDVY010000010.1, forward strand.
GCCCGCAACCACACTGCGATCAGCCTGATCGCGTGAGCTTCACTTTCTCAAGCGCCTGTTCCACTGATTCGGCGTTGAGCGATTTAACCGCACGCTCCACGCACGCCTGAATTTCAGCGGTATCCTTTCCCTCGATCAACGCGATATCAGCCACAGTCCAGCCTCTCGATATCCAATGGAGACAGGTTCGTTCAAACGGCGAGAGCATTGCTATCTTCATGGGGCGCTGGTTCCACTCAGCTAAAGCCCAGCAGGTTTGCGGAAAACATCGACCTTACCATTGGAGAACCTGTGCAAATTTGATCCGAAATCGCCATGACCGCTTGCCTCAACTTCAACTCAAACTCGGGAGTCAACACCACGAGATGTGCGTCGTCTTCAGGTACAAGCCGACCTTTGTGCTCAGCATGCTCATAGCCTTTGCGGGTTCCGCAAGCGGAGGCTTATTCGTCAGAGCGATCGAGGCTGCGATGACGCGCGTGGCTGCCTCGGCAAGGCAGCGCCGCGACCAAAGCTGAGCTCGATATCGTAGATTGAGGGGAGTGACCCTCGAATCGAAGCGGCGGGCAATTTCGCCCTCAGCTCGATGGACTATTTCAGGGACATAGTCGGACAAGCCGCACGCGACTGTGACGACGAATGTGGAGTCCTCGGCCCGCAAAGCCGCTCCGGTGGCAGCGAACTCTTTCGCTAAGCGATCGAGTAATCTGGCCGCAGCTTCTGGAATTTCGTCGATCTCACGGCGCATGTTCGTTTGCACGGTGGCCTGCATGATAGGATCCTGTCTTGTAAGAAGAGCGGTCAGTTTTCGAGAAAGGTGAGCTCGCTGACAAAACCTTCGGCATCGCCTCGAAAAAGTGAGCGGGTGAATTCGATCGCACGGCCCGAAGCAAGATAGGCAACGCGCTTTGTCAAAAGACCAGCCGTTCCAATCGCGACGCCAAGCAAGGAGGCGTCCGGATCTTCGATGTTGGATGCGAAAGTGCGCTGGATCGCACGAACGGGTCTGAAGTTTGCGTCCGCGAGTGTGTTGCAGATAGAAGAGGTAACGGCACGAGCGTGGGGCAGGAACTCCGAGGAAATGCATGTGCGTTCGATCGCAAGCGGCTGGCCCGCCGAGCTCCGCAAGTGGGTGATGCGCACGACGTGACTGTCGCCTGACAAGCCGAGTGTCATCATCTCCTCTGGTGCGGGATGAGACGTGCTGCGCCCGATGCACTCGACTTTCGTGTCCGATCCACGAAGGAAATGTCACCCGTCAAAGAGTTCGCGCATAACGGAGGCCGATCTGCGCGCACCGCCGATCCGGCAACGAAGGTTCCTGAGCCGCGCCGGCGGACCAGAAAGCCCTCTTGGACGAGATGGTCGATTGCTTTGCGGACCGTTACACGGCTAACGCGGACATGTTCAGCGAGGTCTCGTTCGGGATAAAGAACGTCGCCCTCTTTGAGTTTACCCGACAGGATCGCCTTTTCAAGCGCCAGGCGAAGTCTATGGTAGAGCGGGCCGGCGCCCTTGATGTCTATGCCCCATCCTGGAAGCATGGCCGCAAGCCTGTCACTCATTCGATCGCTTTCAGATGCCCGAAGCGCGACACAGCCAGGGCCACGGCCCCGCTCACTGCATCGCCTTCGGGCGTTACCAATAAACTTTGATGCCGTGCAGCGATCCAGGACGAATACAGCGGCCCCAATCCCCCGAGCAGACAAATCTTCTGCGTTCCTCGCGCGACTAGACGATCAAGTGCTTCGTCAACTGAAACAGCGGCTTCTTGCAACAGGCGCGCGGCGACGGCATCGCCCTGTTTCATGTGCTCGAATACGCGCGGCGCATAGCGGCCGAAGGCGCCGGGCTTTGCCTGCCGCGCAAACTCGACGATATTGCGTGGGTCATTTTTGAATTCCGCAAGGACGGAGGCGGTCATCGCGGACATGTCGTGAATGCCGTCATATGCGAGCAGCGTTTCTTGCAAAAGCGCATGTCCAATACGAGCGCCGCTGCCGAGGTCGCCCACAGTAAAGCCCCATCCGCCGACGTAGGTCACCGTTTCCCAGTGGCGGGAAATGTAGATCGTGCCTGTTCCTAAAATGGCGACGGCTCCGTCTTTATCACCAAGCGCGCCTTGTAGCGCGATCAGCCCGTCTGACTCGATGTCCGCCTGGGCGAAGGGTAGCCTGTTTTTCACGTAGTGAACGGCCTCACCGACATTATTGCCCGCGACCCCAAGTACTGCACGCGCCGAGGCGATGCTACGCGCATTGATGCCAGCTGCGTAAAAAGCCGCGTGGGTCGCACTGGCAATGCTGTCGAGGGCCGTATCCGGATCGGAGAGAATGTTGGCGGGCCCGGCTTGAGCCCGCGCAAGGATACTCCCGTTCGCACCGGCGACTGCAGCACGGCAGCTGGTGCCACCGCCGTCGATTCCGATTAGGTAGACAGTCATCCGCGCGTTCCTTCAGGAGGTCATCTGACACAGCGTCGTTCGCGTTCGGGCCGCACCAGCTGCGCGCACCGTGTTAGTACGTACGTCGCACAAACATACCGGATTGTCAACTGGAAACCGGCTAGAGAGAGTATGGGCGACCCAGCTGAAGGAACCCGTAATGCCTTTCGACCTGAATCCTTTCCCCGTCGCGAGTAACCGGCATGCAATTTGGGAAATGCTCGTGCGAAAAGACGTCGGCGGCTTCGTCGCCCAGGATTGGAAGATCTTTGCTCCGTCGTTCAAGTTTGAAGGATTGTGCGGGACGGCCTCGTGTCGAGGCAGGCGCTATCCAAAAACAGCCATGGCACCGATACTCTGATCTGGATCAACTCGCGGTCCCGGCGAAATTGGTAATCATCAAGCCGCGCCGGAAGAAATCGGGATAGCCGAACCCGCAATCACGGCGTAATCGTCTGGGGTATGCCCAGCATGCGCAGCCACATCATGGCACACGCGGATTTTGAAGGGATCAGGAAATGGACGTTGCACGCAGTAAGGTTTCCGACGCCGGCACTCCCGTCGCTTGCGCTTCCTGCCAAGCGCGGTACGGCGTCGTCTGCGGCGCGCTGTGGAGCGGCCAACTCCGAGAGCTCGGCCACCAGTCGCTGCGCCGCACGGTCGATGCCGGCAGCGAGATCATCGCTCAAGGGTCGGAAAGCTCTTTCTATTCGAACATCATGCGCGGGGTAGTAAAGCTCTGCAAGGTGATGCCGGACGGGCGCCAGCAGATCGTCGGCCTGCAATTCGCCCCCGATTTCGTCGGCAGGCCCTTCGTGCCCGAAAGCATGCTGTCGGCTCAGGCTGCGACCGACGCCGAAATCTGCGTCTTCCCCCGCGACCTGCTCGACCGCATGATATCGGAGGCGCCGAAGCTGCAGCGCAGCCTGCACGATCAGGCGCTGAAGGAGCTGGACGCCGCGCGCGAATGGATGCTGACGCTCGGCCGGCGCACCGCCGAGGAGAAGGTCGCAAGCCTGCTCCACCTCATCGCCACCCACGCCGAACCGCAGACCGCCACGACCACCTCTTTCGACCTGCCGCTGTCCCGCGCCGAGATCGCCGATTTTCTCGGTCTGACCATTGAAACCGTCAGCCGCCAGTTGACCAGGCTGCGCAAGAGCGGTGTCATTCGCATCGAGAACTCTCGACATATCATCGTCCCCGACATGGATGAGCTGGAGCGGATGATCAGCGCATAGAACGGGATCAGCTGCCGAATTCGGGATCAGAGCGTGATCACGACGCGGTATTGGCGAGGCCAGCCTGTGGCGCCAGCGAGAAGAACTGCGCCGCATTATCGGGATGCAGCCGAACGCAGCCATGCGAGGCCGGACGGCCCAGGCGTTTCAGGTCGAAGGTGGCATGAACGGCGTAACCGCCGTAGGCGATCGAAATTGGCCGAATGGGTATCCTGCTGGTGAAATTTGCAGTACCGTTCACCAGATCGATCAGCCGTTAGATGACTGTCGCGCTACCACCTTGCCAACTACAAGGTGGTCTGAAACGTCGTTGGCCAGCAGTCGCCGGCGAGGATCTCTGCCTGTTGGAGGATCTCCGCCTATTGATTGACGGCACCGACGTAGCCGACAGATTCTTTGGTCTCGACTGTCCATCCATCTGGACCGCGGAACTGTTCAGGGGTCAACGCTGCTACCTTTGTCACGACGTAGTGGAGGATTGTCGAGGGTAAGCGCATTCGCCATCATGCGCTTTTCCTCTCGCGCGCCTCGGCGACCATCTCCTCGAGCCTAACAGCAACACTGTGAGCGCGGCGATAGTAGGCGGATTCTGGAATCCCATACCGGTCCATTGGCGTCTCGAAGTTGAGCGGAGTCTGATAAGGAGTTGCGGCGATCGCCGAGGTGATCGTGTGCCAATCTAATCGTCCGTCGAATGGCAAGAGATGGTTATCCATTGCTCCGAAATTGTCGTGAATGTGAGTAGCGATGAGGCGATCGGCGAAACGCTCAAGCACGCTGAGCTTGCCTGGCTCGATCAGTTCCCAGTGGCCACAATCGAAGCAGACGCCGATGAACTCCTTGCCGTATCGAGCGAACAGCCGATCATAGAGGTTGAGGAAATTCTGAGCGTTGGCGCAAAGAAGAGTTTCCGCGGCAATCTGGATGCCCTTTTCGACGCAGTAAGGCCTGATCTCGTCGAGAGACTGGAAAAGGGGGTCGAAGAACGCTCGTTCGGCGGCTTCGCTGCCGAAGACGTTGTCGTTGATATCGATGTGCAGAACAATATTGGGGGACTGGAACGCGGCCGCCAGGTCGACACGGTTACGCAACAGCTCGACTCCGCTGCGGCGCTGCCATTCATGCGGCGACAGGAAGTCCTTGCGCGTCTCCATCGCGAAAGGGCCAGGGTTTTTGTGGCCGATCTCGGTGATAGGATTGCGGCCATTGCTGCCATGAACCGAGTGTACTTTCAGCCCAGCATCGGCCACGATCCTGCTTGTAAACTCGATCTCGGCGTCGGCCAGCCAGTACGAACTGCCGGAGTCGGGATTCCAGTTGATGTGTGTGAAGCCAGCTTCCTTGATGAGGGTGAGCGAGTTGCGAATGCCTTCGTCGTACCAACGCTCCTGGTGCGGCCAATGCCAGACGGTGATGCAGGTATCCAATGGATCAGTCTCCAGTTCTACAATGTTGTGGTTTCTGGACCTTTGCCAAGGCCGATGCGCTCGGCCAACAGAATGATCGCCAGTGAAAACGCCATGATCAGAGTGACATAGACAAGGTTGAGCGCGGCCTGCTCAGGATCGACAGACAGCGAGCTGTCTACGATTGCAATCGGCAGCGGTTTGTTGTTGACGTTGTATAGAAACGCCGACAGGGGGTATTCCGACAGGAGATCGTTGAACGCCATCCCGGCGACGAGGATTACAGTCGGCGCCACTATCGGCAGAATGATGCGGCGATAGCGATAAAGACCAGTGGCGCCCATCGAGCGGGCCGCCTCGTTATAGGCCGGATCGATTCCTACGAAGGCTGCCCGCAGGAACCTCACCATAAGCGGCAAGGCGACGATGGCGTAGCCAATCGGCAGGAGCCAGTAGCCGCCGAGGAGGACTGCGTTTCCAACGAGCGGGTTTGGCGTGTCGAAGGTGACGATCAGCCCGACAGCGAGCAGAATACTAGGAACTACCCATGGCAGGAAGAAAGTGATGTCTAGAAGGCGCGTCAGCCAACTGCGCCGGCCAAGAATAACCGGGACAGCAAACAGCGTAACGACCAGCGCCGCCGATACCGCGGCAAGGCTCATCACTATGGAGTTGAAGAACGGAAGAAAGGCGGTGCCTTCGGTAAAGACGCGGGCATAGTTCTTCAGGGTCAGGCTGGATGGGATCACTTCGATGCCGATGCTCGCGGCCGGGGCGAAGGAGAAGAGTACGACAAGAGCGATCGGCACCGCATAAATAGCCACAAGAAGATAGGCAAAAAAATGTAGCACTGTATTGCCGATCGGGCTGCAAATTTTGCGTAGCTGGATGGGCGCAGTCGCTTTCGCGCCGCCGACATAGGAACCGCGCGCTTCGTAATATTGAGACAGCAGGATAAGCGCCATGAGACACAGTCCCATCATAAGCGCCAGTAAGGCGGCCATGTCGGGACGGCGCAGGCTGTTCAGAGTCAGCACCATCTGGCTCAGCATGTGGAAATCGCGACCGCCCAGCACCTGAGGGGCGGCGAAAGAGCTGATCGCGGTGTAAAGGGTGAGAAGGGTGACAGCGAGGAGCGTCGGCATGATTGCGGGCAGTACCACACGCCACAGGATCGTATATTCCCAGGCACCCATACTGCGCGCGGCTTCGATGGTTGCGTAGTCGACGCGGCGCATCGCAGCACGCAGAAAAAGATAGTAAAAGTTGGTCATCAGAAAGGTATGCGTGAAGAGCACGCCAAACCAGCCGATGAACCAGTCTTGCGGGAGGCTGGAAACGATCGCCTTCACCAGATGTGTCACCGCACCGCCGGGACCATAGGTGAAGTTATAGCCCGCCGCCGCAACGACACCGCCGAAGACCAGCGGCGTTGCATAGGCGATTTTCAAGAGTGCGCGACCGCGTACGTGAAAATATTCAAGGACGACCACCTGGAAAATCCCGACAATGGTCACCGTGACCATGGTCGCTGACGTCATCCAAACCGTGTTCCAAAGGGCAGCGCGCACTCTTCGTGATCTTGAAAGTTCGCTTAGGGTCTGACCGACCACCAGGCTGCCGTCCCTGAAAAATGCCGTTTGAAGTGACGCGACGAGCGGCAGTATCAGGAAGGTGACGACGATCCAGATCAGGGCCGCCAACCCGATCCAATAGACTACGCGCTCGGCGGCAGCCGCGCGGTTCATCTGTCCGCTTCCTCGAAGATATGCACCGAGCCCGGCCGGATCGTCCAGGACACGGTCTCACCGATTTCGGGTAACTCGTGCCCCATCCTGGCGGCCGAAATGAAGTATCCGCCGGTATCCAGGTCGATACGGCTGTGGGCGCCAAGGAATTCCACATGACGGACGGTCGCCGGCAACCCGGCTGGTATCACTTTCCCAACGAGTACATCTTCGTGGCGAACAAAAATGCGCCCCCGAACGTCGCTGCCCAGGATTTGCCCGGCAAGCGGCGTGGGCAGTTCGTTGGCGGTGCCGATGAACTCGCAGATAAACGGCGTCGCCGGCTCTCGATAAAGAGTACGTCCGTCACCGATCTGTTCAACGCCACCGTTCGCCAGCACGACGATCGTGTCGGACATCGTGAGTGCATCTTCCTGATCATGCGTGACAAAGACTGCCGTGAAGCCAAATTCCTGCTGGAGCCTCTTGATCTCGCGGCGCATCGTCACTCGCACCTTGGCGTCGAGATTGGACAATGGTTCGTCGAACAAAAGCACCTTGGAGCCCGCGACAAGCGCGCGCGCAATCGCGACCCGCTGTTGTTGCCCGCCTGACATGGTCGCTGGCTTCTTGTGCAGCTGCTCCGTAATCCCGGATGTTTCGGCGATCTGGGCGACGCGCTTGCCGATCTCGCTCTGCGGCATCTTCGCCACACGCAAAGCAAAGGCGATGTTTTCGAACGCCGTCATCGTTGGAAACAGCGCATAGTTCTGGAATACCATACCGACATTACGGCGCTCCGGCGGCTCGTTGGTGATATCTTTTCCTTCAAGAATAATCCGCCCGCTCATGACCGGATGAAAGCCGGCGAGGGTCCTTAGAACGCTGGATTTGCCGCTGCCGGAGGCCCCGAGCAGAGCAACGAACTCGCCTTCGTGAACCTCAAGCGAGAGGTCGCGGATGACTACCTTATCGCCATAGCCAATATGCAGTTTATCGATGATGAGGATCGGGGTCGGCATGATCATACTCCTGTGAAGCCTGGCGATCTGTGTCGCCCGGTCCTGCATCCTCACCGGATTTCAAGCTCGATCTTCTGCAACCAGCCGTCCAGTTTGGGCGCGACGGCATCCCAGTCGATAGGCTGCGCCTTGACTAGTTCCGCATTCGCCTGCACCTCTGGCGGTGATTTCGCCAGCGCCGCCGGTAGCACCGGAACCTGACCGAACTTTTTGGCGTAGCCGGCCATGACATCGGCAGAGCCGAACCAGTCGACGAATGCCTTTGCCTGCTCCAGCTGATCGGTTCCCGCCATGATCGCCACGCCTTCGGAGATGACGGGCGTGCCACCTTCCGGGTCAATGACCTTGACTTGCATGCCGAGCTCCTTGGCGTCTTTGATGACGCCGCCGAACCAGTTCAGATTGATGATCGCACCGCCCGATTTGAAGGCTTCTTTGCGCGCATCGGCGTCATCGACAACGATGGCGTTCGCATAGAATGCGCCAAGAAAATCCCATCCAGCCTGAGTGACTTCGCCCTTGTCGTCGAGGAACCGGGCCAAGATGCCGGCAAGATAGACCCTTGTCGTCTGCCAGGCGGTGTTGCCGATGACGTATTTGGCTTTGTATTCGCCCCTTGTCAGGTCCAGCCAGCTTTTCGGCGCCCGCTCAGCGGCAAGCTTGTCGGAATCATAGGCGATGACAACCGGTGTGCTCCAGAATTTGTAGACAATGCCTTCTTTGTCCTTGTATTGCGCAGGGAGGTCCGCTGCCCAGGCTGGTGTGTATGGTTGGAACAGGCCGTTCTTTTTGAGCAGACCCATAGACGTGTCGACCATGCCGAGTACGACATCGGCCTGGGGGTTGTTCTTCTCGGCGACCAGCCGATCAAAAAGTTCTCCTCCGGGTGCGCGCAGAAACTGCACATCGTGACCGGCGGCTTTAGCCTGGTCGATTATCCACTGAACGTTCTCTTCTCCCTGAGGTGAATAGACGACAAGACTATTGGCCAAGGCCGGAGAGGTGACCGCGATCAGTACGGCTGCGAGGGTCAATAAACGTTTGATCTGATGCATGGTGTTCCTCTCGTTTCAGTTTGGCCGGTCATCCCCGGCTTGGCGCCTTATTACCGGAGCTACATGACAGTTTAATTACATTGCGTAATTTAATATATATTGCAATAGCTCTTTGGCTACTAACGATTTGAGGCACTCTTGGAACCAATGGACCTTTCACGGAACGAACGACGACTGGTCGAACTGATTTTCGTGGGCAAGAAGATTGCGCGCGTCGACCTGGCCGAACGGTCCGGCATGACAGGCGCTTCTGTCACTCGGCTGATAGGTCGCTTACTTGAGATCGGACTTCTCATCGAGGTGGTCGAGCGGACCGGCGCCCAAGGCCAGCCTCGGCGCTTGCTGAGCTTGCGGGCTGACCGGTATCTTTCCGCGGGGATAACATTCTCGGTCTCCCGAATGGAGGTAGCAATTGTTGATCTAGCAGGTAAGATTCTTACCTCCCGATCAGTCGACATCGAGACCAGCACGGCTTTGTCTGTGGCAGGCGCCGCGCAGGCTGCTATCGCGGCGATGCTGACCGACCTGGGTACGCCTAAGGATCGCCTTCTCGGGGTCGGCTGCTCTGTGCCCGGCAATTTCGGCACGATGTCGAACATCCTCAAGGCCCACAGCTTCTTCCCGGCTTTCGATGATGGTGAGGTGGACCAAGCTTTTAAAGCGACTTTCGAAGCGCCCTATTACATCGAGAATGATGGAACAGCTGCAGCGCTCGGAGAGTATGTGTTCGGCGGACGCATCCCGCAGCCTGATCCGATGTTCTTCATTCACATTGGACACGGTGTCGGGGGAGGGGCGGTTATCGACGGACGGCCGTACCGCGGTGTCAATGGAAACGCCTGCCTGCCCGGAGTTCTCTACCCGTACGACCAGCCGCGCCCATCCGGCCAAGACCTTTTTGCCACCCTCAACGGTGCCGGCTTCGCCATCCACGACTTCATCGACCTCGATCGGTTGCCAGATAGCGCCGAAGCGGCGTTAGAAATCTGGGTTGAACGCGCCGGAAAGCAGCTCAGCGAGACGGTACGTGTAGCAACGGCGATGTTCGACCCCGCGCTGATTGTCCTTGGGGGACGGCTGCCAGAACTCGTGACAGACAGGCTGGTACGCGCAATTTCCAGTCAGCCAATCCTTGGCCCGTCGCGCGGTTTGGAGGCTGCCGCAGTCGAGGCCTCTCGACTTGGCCCTCGCGCCGGCGCGATCGGGGCGGCCTGCATTCCGTTCTTTGCCTCTCTCTTTTCCGCCGCCGTCGCAGACGATGGCAGTCCTTACCTTAACGGTCGCAAGCCCAAATCCCGACCTTAGAAAATTTGATTGCGCGCCTGAGTCTCTTTAAGAAGTCAACCGGGGCAGGCCCAGGCGCGAACCGCACCTTGCAGGTCCGCAAGCCCTTCCTTGCAGATCGGTGCCGCTACAAAGCCTCAAATGACCAGCTTGAGGTGGCTGGATAAAACCAGACCCGCGGCGCCGCGCAGAGCCGTATGGCCTTCGCCGATACCATTCACCGTGATCGATATCTCCTGACCAGGTCTCTTCACCACCAGTTGCTCGACATGCTGCCTGATCAGCTCTGCTGCCTTCAATCCGCCTCCGGCGACGTCTCCATGAAGGACATAGGAGTTGAGAGAGAGTGTTTGCTGCAGATTGACGATGCCGAAGGCTACGTTCCGCGTATAACGGTCGAGAAGCTCCTCTGCCGCCTTCGAGCCTTCGTCTGCTTCCTTGACAAGCCTGGCACAGGTGACGCTCTTGGGATGCGGAAAGCTCAATCGGGCGGCTTCTTTTCGTAACCAAGGAAGGGCAGCGACGGTCTCCCAGCAGCCGTGCTTTCCGCAATTGCAAAGGGCACCATCGATCTGCACCACGCTGTGACCGAGTTCGCCGCCGGATCCGGCGAGTCCACGATAGACCTTGCCGTCGATGAAGAAGGCGCCGCCGAGAACCTCGCCAGTATAGACTGCTGCGAAATTTTGTTGGCCGCGACCGGGTCCGAACCATCTGTCCCCAACAAGCAAGGCACGGGGGTGGTGATCGATGACAACCGGAAGAGAGAAGCGTTCTTGTAGTATTGCTACGAGGGGAAGTCCCGTTAGAACGGGAGCAAGGTTGACGGTAAGAATGGTTCCATTGTCACTGTCGATCATTCCAGCAGAGGCCACGCCAATGCCGAAAGGCGCCTGTTGGGCCTGAGACAGTGTGGCAGTAAGCGTCTCCGTCATGACCGCGATGAATGCTTCTGTGTCGCCATGCGTATCAAACTCAGCTTTCGCAACGGCCTTGATCTCACCGGTTAGCGCCACGAGGCATGTTTGTATCGTGCCGGGCAGAAGGAGGACTGCGCCAAGCATCGGAGCATCGGGGTTAAAATAAAGCGGACGAGCCGGCTTGCCGCCTTTGACGTCGGAAGGTGACGCATCTCCCTCAACAAGAAGCTGGTCTTCGATCATCGGCTGCACAATACCGGTTATCGTGGTCCGGTTGACACCTGCAAGTCGAGCGAGATCTGCCCGGCTTTTGGGTCCGTTATCATATAAGGCCTGAAGGACGCGACCGCGGTTTATCGCGCCAAGTGCCGATTGGGAGACAAGTGTCACGTTACCGCCGTTCTCGCCGGCGGCGACTTCTCTGCTTGCAGGGGTGCGCTGGCCCAACGAATAGGACGGCTGGCTCTCAAACTTCAATTCTCTTCTCCAATCTACCGGATCCTTTTAGCCCGTACATTATCGAACGGCCATACAACATAAGGCCCTTTCCGGTGATGCAAGCAGGACGTCGATGACAACCGCGGTACAGCGCAGAAATTTTCGCCGCGACAACTTCTTGACACTAACATAAGTTTGTGCGAGGTACAAACTAACTGCTTACAAAAAGCACATTAGGGGTAACAATCTCAGTATCGACAAGCGGAAGCCCAGGGCTGCGCTGAAGGGCCGGGGTTGGGATACGAAGCAACTGAGGAGGCTGTTTATGACAATCGATATCGGAAATATGTCGCGACGTGACCTGCTGAAAAGCGCTTCCGTCGCAGCTCTTGTGGTTGGCGCGGGATCATTGGCCGTGCCACGGCGAGGGGCGGCACAGGATGCGAACACGGTGCGCGTCCTGTCCGTTGAAGACCCATTCTTTTTCTCAATGAAGGCGCTGGTGCCAGAATACGAGAAGGAAACCGGCATCAAGGTGGAACTGGAAAGCCTCTCGTATGACGCCCTTCAGTCGCGCCTCGTCTCTGCCTTTGTCGCCAAGACCTCCGACGCCGATGTCATCGTTGTCGACCAGATGTGGCTCGGGCAGTACCTCGACAATGGCTGGATCATCTCACTGAATGATTTTATTGCCAAGGACAACGAATTCGATCTCTCAGACTTCATCCCGGAGGTCCTTTACTCCTCGAATATGTGGCGCGGCCAGGTCGGCACATTGCCGGTCGCCGCCTATGCCCAGGGGGTTATGTACCGCAAGGACGTCTTTGACGAACTCGGCATTGCAGCACCGCCGACCGAGACGTCGGAAGACTGGACCTGGACGAAATACGTCGACACCCTGAAGTCGATGGAAGGCAAATCATTTGGCGGCAAGCCGCTCTTCCCAACCGTCGTTTGCGGTTCCCAGCCGTCGCCGATCGTCCACATGTTTACGCAGGTCTCAGCAAGCCACGGGGCGAACTGGTTCAAATCGTTCCCGACCGCCCCGTGGGATTTCTCCCCGCAGTTGACAAGCCCGGCCTGGATCAAGTCTGTCGAAGTCTACAGGCAGCTCTACAAGCTGTCTCCGCCTGAAGCCATCAATTATGTCTGGTTCGACGCCGGCACCCGTTTCGCCAAGGGCGACATCGGCATGTTCTATTGGTGGACCCCGTACTTCTATCTGATCAAGAATTCCGGTTACATGACCGGTAAGAAATCGGACGTCATGGAGAAGTATGCAACCGCAGCCTTGCCGAAAGCTGAGGGCGTGCCTCAGACGGTCAGCCTCGGTGGCTGGAGCCTTGGCATCCCATCCAGTTCCGAAAGGCAAGAGGCAGGCTACGCCTTCATCAAATGGGCGACCTCGAAGGCCACGCAGAAGAAAATGGCTCTTTGGCCGGACCTCAACTACCAGTTCTCCGACTTTGCGCGCGTTTCGCTCTATCAAGACGAGGAAGTCAAGGCGATCTATCCTTACCTCGATGTGCAGTATGCGATGATGAAGCAGGGCAACGGCAAGGTCGCACGCCCGCCGGTCCCTGGTTACACGGCTGTCGAAAGCGTGTTGGGTCTCACATTGAACCAGCTTCTGACCGGCAGCGAGGAGCCGAAGACCGGCCTCGAGCGCGCCAACAGCCTGTTCGAGAGCATCCTGAAGGGCAATCTCATGATCCCTTATCAAAGGGACAGCTACTCGGATTCTCTTGACGGGGCCAAAGCCCTGATCGCCAAGAAGTAACAGAGTTCTCCTCGGGCCGGCGCGACAGCGATCGCGCCGGCATCCACTTGAAGAAGAACTGGATCTGGCAATGCACACGACAACTGTTCGCTCTCCGCGAGCCTTCGGGCCTGCCCGGAAGAGCTTTATCCGACGAAACCTGCCATACTTGCTGATTGCGCCTTCGGTGGTGATGCTGCTCGCTCTGATCGCCTACCCCTTGCTGTTTGCCCTAAGATCGAGCTTCTACTTCTGGAACCTGCAAATCGGCCCGGAGCCGCTCCAGTTCGTTGGCTTCGAAAATTATGTGCAGGCCTTCAACGCATTCGACTTTCGCGCCGCGCTCACCAATACCCTGATCCTGTCGATCCTTGGCACGGCACTTGAATTCATATTCGGCCTGGCGATTGCACTCATTCTGCTCAAGGCACTGCCTGGCATGAACATCGTGCGGGCCCTGCTGATCTTGCCCACCACGATCGCGCCCATCGTCGTCGGCTTTTTGTTCCGCTACCTCTATGATCCCGGCGGTGGACTGTTGAGCTGGCTGTTGCAGTCGCTCTGGCTCCCCGTTCCCGCAGAGGGAATTCTTGGCTCGCCATCGACAGCACTCGCGGCCATCCTCTTCGTCGACATCTGGCAGTGGACGCCGTTCTTTGCAATCGTTCTCTATGCGAGCCTTTTGGCCGTGCCCGACGAGATTTTGGAGGCCGCACGCCTGGATCGCGCGTCTGCATGGACGATCCTGATGCGGATCAAGCTGCCGCTGATCAAGCGCACCGCAATCATTATCGTCATGCTGCGCTTCATGCAGATCTTCAACACCTTCGACACAGTGCTTGTGCTCACCCGCGGCGGACCGGGCACGTCGACGCGCACCCTTGGATACTCTCTCTACGAACAGGGCCTTGTCAACTTCAACATCGGCCTGGTCAGCGCCATGACCTGGATCACCGTGCTGATCGTCAACGTCATCGTTGCCCTCTACGTCTTCTTCGCGTTCCGAAACGAGGAGTGGTAAAATGTCCCGCCGCCACACGAGCTTCAACACGGCACTCACCTACGCCGCCGGCCTCCTCTTCCTGGCAATCTTTGTCGGTCCGATTCTGTGGTTCATCGCTCTTGCGATCCGGCCGGCCGAGACGGCATTCACCATGCCGCCGCAACTTACCTTCGAACCCAATCTCGATGCTTTCCGGCACATCCTCGTCGATCCGGGTACCAACGCGCCGCAACTGGTCAACAGCCTCATCGTCGCAATCGGTGCTGTGCTACTCAATCTGCCCTTTTCGGTTCCTGCTGCCTACGCGTTGTCCCGTTTCAAGCTACGCGGCAAGAAGAACATCATGTTGTGGTATCTCGGGTTGCTGATGGCCCCGCCGGTCGCGTTCCTGATCCCCTATTTCATCCTCATCACGCGCATCGGTCTGCAGGGTTCCTATTTCTCCATGATCCTGGTCCTGCAGACGCTGACGATCCCGTTTTCCGTCTGGTTGATGAAGAGTTTCATCGATGAAGTGCCGGTGGAACTGGAGGAGGCTGCCCGGGTCGACGGCGCCCGCTGGTACACGATCATGTTGCGGATCACGCTGCCGATCGTTCGTCCCGGCGTCATTGTCACGTCGATGTTCGCCTTCGTGTTCGCATGGAACAATGCCGCTTTTCCGCTGGTGCTGAGCTCACGCTCGACCGCCACTCTTCCGATCGGAACACTTGGATATTTCGCAACGAGCGGAGTGACCTGGAACTACATCGCCGCCGCCGCAGTGCTCGCGATGATACCTCCGATGATCATCTTCCTTGTTTTCGATCGATACGTCGTACGAGGCCTCACCTTTGGTTCGGTGAAGGGCTGAGCTTTCCCTTTATGAATGGAGTAATGAAATGAGCAGACTGCGAATGGGCGTCATTGGCGCCGGTCTTTGGGGCGGCAATCACGCCCACACCTTTAATGTCTTGCCGGAGACCGAGCTGGTCGGCGTCTGCGACCTCGATGAGGGCAGGGCGCTGAAGATGAAGGAAACCTACGGCGCAACGCGGGCCTTCACCGATTATCAGAAGCTGATCTCCAGCGATCAGATCGATGCGATCTCGGTTGCGACACCCGACTTTACCCACACGCCGATAATCCTCGCCGCTCTGAAAGCTGACAAACACGTGTTGAGCGAAAAGCCGCTTGCGACGACGGTGAGTGAAGCCGAGGAAATTGCCGCGGCTGCCGCAAAATCCAAGGGCAAGCTGATGATTGATTTCCACAACCGTGTGAATCCGATCCTCGCCCAGGTTCGCGACATGATTCAGGACGGTCAGATCGGCTTGGCAAAGCACGGGACCGCGCGTCTTTCGAATACGACATTCGTTCCATTCGAAATGCTGAGCTGGGCTGCAAAGTCTTCGGCACTCTGGTTCCTGGGAAGCCACCTCGTCGATGTCCTGCGTTTCATTCTCGCAGACGAGGTCGTGCGTGTTTATTCCGTCGCCCGCTCTGGGACACTGTCTGCCGGCGGCGTGGATACGAAAGACTTCCATGCGTCGATCCTTGAATTTTCCAAGGGCACGGTCGTGACCATGGAGAACAGCTGGATCCTGTCGCGCGACAATCCTTCGCTCGTCGATTTCAAGGTCGAGTTCGTTGGTGAAAAGGGCCAGATCCAGGCAGACCCGACCCATAGCGGCGGCCTGCGCCGTATCGTCGACGGCGGACTGAAATACAATGACTATATCGGCATAACGCCCACCGGCGCGACGCGTATCGGCGGCTTTGTCCTGGAGTCCATTGCTCGCTTTGTCGATAGCGTCCTGCGTGACGCTCCGCTGCTGGCAGATGCGCAGGACGGCCTGGCAAACACCAAGATCCTGGCCGCCATCGAGGAATCCGTTGCGACCGGCAAGGCTGTGAACATCGGCTAAAGCCGGAACCAAAGGCGCGGGGCATGTCCGCATAACGGTGCGGCTTGCCTCGCTTGAAAATACGGGGAGTACATAAAAATGGCGTCCATGACCTTCGACGGGATCGGCAAGACCTTTCCGGACGGAACCGTTGCCGTTGCGAATGTAAGTTTTTCGGTCGCGGACGGAGAATTCGTCGTGTTGGTCGGCCCCTCGGGTTGTGGCAAGTCGACATTATTGCGGATGGCAGCGGGTCTTGAAGCGCTCAACAGCGGCCGGCTGCTCATGGATGACGCTGATGTGACGGAGACAGAACCCCAGGACCGGGATATTGCGATGGTTTTCCAGAACTACGCGCTTTACCCTCATATGACTGTTTACGACAACATGGCTTTTGGCTTGCAGCAGCGCAAAATGCCCAAGGACAAGATTGACAAGCTGGTGCGCGATGCAGCCGAAATGCTTGATCTCGCGCGCTATCTCGAGCGCAAACCGGGGGCATTGTCTGGTGGTCAACGCCAACGCGTGGCGATGGGTCGAGCGATCGTTCGCCATCCCGTGGCCTTCTTGATGGACGAACCTCTTTCCAACCTGGATGCCAAGCTCCGCGTGCAGATGCGCGGTGAACTGAAGCTGCTTAATCAGCGGCTCGGCGTCACAACCCTTTATGTGACCCACGATCAGGTCGAGGCTATGACCATGGGCGATCGCGTGGCTGTGCTGAAGCCGGTGTTTAACGGACAGGAGAGTAATCTTCAGCAGATCGACACGCCGCAGAAGCTTTACGACAAGCCGTCCAATCTGTTCGTCGCGGGGTTCATCGGTTCGCCCGCCATGAATTTCGTACGCATCGAGCTGACAGCGGAAGCCGGGACGCTGAAAGCTGCGATTACCGGAACGAATATATCCTTCTCCATCCCCGCCCAGCCAGCATTGTCGGTCTTTGCCGGGCGACAAGTCGTTGTTGGAATTCGCCCGGAGATGTTCAAGGTTTGTCCCGAGGCCGAGGCGTTGTTCAATGAGCAGATCCCGGTTGCCGAAGCGCTTGGAGCCGACACTTTCGTGTTTTTCGACATCGCCTCACCGCCGGTCAATATCAACGATGCTGAAGATACCGAAGACTTTCCCAATAAGGGTAAGAACCGGCTTGTGGCGCGTATACCACCGGCGCTGACACCTCGACCCAATCAGGTGCTGCCATTGACAGTCGACCTGGAGAAATTGCACTGGTTCGACCCAGTAACGGGGGCTGCGATCCGCGACTGACAGAACGTGCACGAAATATCGCCAGCTGGGGTTTCAACTCTTTTCTCCTGCCCTCCCAGGCAACTTGGCTGTCGTCGATTACGAGGTCGGCGGCAGCCATTTTTTTAAAACTCGAGACATCAAACCATCAGAATCTGAACATCCATCCGCCGTAAGTGACACCGAGCTTAGAGGAGTGGCCCGTGAAACACATTTCCATTGTCGGTAAGTTCTTTATCATCATGGCCGTCTTTGGCGTCATGGCACTCGGTCTGACGTTCTATCAGAGCCGGCAAATGTTGAAAGTTAACGACAGCTATCAGGAGCTTCTCGACAAAGATGCATCTGCAGCACTTCGCTTGACCCAGTCGAACCGAAGTCTGGAAATAGCGCGTGCCAACATCAGCGACATGGTGATGACGCGGTCGAAAGAGGCGAGGGCGCGCGCAGAATTTGGCTTGAATGACGCACGAGGAAACTTCGTCAGGTTCATGGATATGGCGATTGCCGCAGTTCCTGAGCAGAGCGAACTGCCGAAGTTGAAGGCGGATGGATTCTCCGTCCTGACCGATACGTGTGGTGCAGCCATCGCTGTTGGTCGCGGCGCAACTAGTGAAGCCGAGCTTGCCATGGTGCAGCAACTCTATCTCACTCTTTGCCAACCCGCCTTTGCTGCCATCTCACCAAGATTCACATCCGTCACGGAAAAACTCGCTTCCGACGCAGATCAAAAGCGTGCTGGCGTTTCAAACGTTGTCCGTGACACGTCCGTGCTGAGTTTGGGAACAGCTATTGTGGCACTCTTCGCTGTCTCGTGTTTCGGCTTTCTCGCAATTCGCGCCTGGTTGGTCAAACCGATCAAACAGATGGTTACGACGATGAAGGTCATAGCCGACGGCGATCTTACTTCGACTGTTGAGGGAACGATTCGCCGCGACGAGATCGGATCGATGGCCCGAGGGCGCGCGATCTCGGAAAGGATGCAGAGACAAGTCGTGGCGCAAACGAGATTGAACGTGCGCGTCTCGCCGAGACCGATCGTCAGCGGGCGCGGGATATGGCGGAGGCAACGACCGGGCTTGCAGAGGGCCTAAGGCATCTCGCCGACGGGAACCTCGTGTTCAGCCTCGACGACAAGTTCGCCGAGGACTTCGAACCGTTGCGGGCGAACTTCAATGCTGCTGTTGCCCAGCTCGCCGAGAGCTTGAGAGCTGTGTCGAACGCAACCGAATCGATAGATGATGGCGCGCAGGAAATCAGTTTGAGCGCGCAGGACCTGTCACGCCGCACAGAGCACCAGGCTGCTTCACTGGAGCAAACCGCCGCCGCGCTGGATCAAATTACCCAGAACGTCGCCAGTTCCTCAAAGCGCACAGCGGAGGCGCGACATGTTGCGATCGAGGCAAACAAGTCGGCGCGCCACTCCGGGGGAGTGGTCTCCAGCGCTGTCGCGGCAATGCAACACATCGAACGGTCATCCTCGCAGATCTCCAGTATTGTCGGGGTCATCGACGAAATCGCGTTTCAGACCAATCTTCTGGCGCTCAACGCAGGCGTCGAGGCGGCACGATCCGGCGAGGCAGGAAAAGGTTTCGCAGTGGTTGCCCAGGAGGTGCGGGAGCTTGCTCAACGCTCTGCGCATGCAGCAAAAGAGATCAAGGATCTTATCCTCAATTCGGTTGATGAGGTCAGCAGTGGCGTCAAGCTGGTCCGCGATACCGGCGAGGCGCTCAAGATCATCGTGGACCAGATAGTGCTGATTAACACTCAGCTTGATGCCGTCACGGCCGCTTCCAACGAGCAGTCCGCAACCCTTTTTGAGGTCAACCGGACAGTCAATCGAATGGATCAGGTTACGCAGCAAATGCAGCCATGGCCGAGGAATCCACGGCTGCAAGCACGGCACTTGCCCTTGAGGCAAAACAGTTGCGCGGGATTGTGGCGGAGTTTCAGATTGAGAATGCACTGTCTGAGCAGCAGACCAGTCAAAGCAACCGTGAAACAGCGTCAATATCTTTGCCAGCACGCCGGATGCTGGCAAAGGTCGCGAACGAACTCGGCAAAGTGAGTGACGGTCGAGTTGCAGATAGATCCCGGCAATGACCGCGGACCTCCCGCAGGAACGAATTGCGGATGTCTTTAGATGACGAAATTCAGCAATTCAGAAAGAAGCAGACTGGCGGCACCGCGTAAAGCCGCCAGGCATTCGCTATCTCCGAAAGCAAGGGCAATTTCATCGCCCGGGCGATGGAATACCAATTCCCGGAAGCTTTCCTGGATTAAATGAAGCATGGGGTTTCCCCCTCGTACGATGTCGCCGTGAATAACGATAAAATTGGGCGCCATGAACTGCTGGAGGTTCGCCAGGCCGACCGAAATGTTGAACGCGTAGTCGCGAAGTAATTCTCGTGCGCCTGGGACGTCGTCGTTGGCCAGAGTCAATAATCGGCTCACATCCAGTGAGTGCGGTTGTGGCAACCGCCTAACCTTGGCCTCGTCCGTTAACCACTTCGAGCCGGCGATTGTTTCCCAGCATCCACGTCGGCCGCACTGGCATATCCGACCTTTGATGTCTACGGTCGTATGACCGATTTCGCCGCCTGCACCTGCGGGTCCCCGATAGAGATGCCCATCAAGGTAAAGCGCTCCACCCAAAGTCTCGCCGATATGGACGGAGGCGAAGTTTCTCCGGCCGCGGCCTTGTCCAAACCATCGGTCCCCAACCAGCAAGGCTCTGGTATCCTGATCGACACACACGGTAACGCCGAACCTTTTGTGCAACTCGGCTTCGAGCGGTAAGCCGTCCAGGAATGGCCCGAGACTGGCGGTCACAATTGTGCCCGTCTCCGTATTGATCATTCCTGCAACTGCTACACCTATCCCTAAGATCGGTTTGCCAGATGCGATGGTTTCTTCGACACAGGTGCTTATAATTCGGAATGCGTCGGTGGGGTGTGTAAGGTTCTTCGGAAAATCGGCGGCGTGTTGAGCATAGACCTTGCCCTCCAAAGAGACCAAACAAGCACTCACGCGGTCGTGCATCAGGAGCACCGCGCATATTGGCCTTGCATCCTTGGAAAACCACAACTTGGTAGCCGGCTTGCCGCCTGCTTCGTTGGGAGGTATCACCTCTCCTTCCGCAAGAACACCCTGATCGATCAGGGGCTGCACAATCCCTCCGATAGTCCCTCGAGTCACACCCGCAAGGCGGGCCAGGTCCGCCCTGCTGGATGGCCCTATGTCGTACAAGGCTTGCAGCAATCGGCCCCGATTCGCAGGGCCCAAGGTTCGCGTTGGAATCAGTTTTTGGGCCGGTACTATACCCTTAGCGCTCTCATCTTTATGGCGATCGTCAGAACTGCCCTCACTTTCTCCCAGTCGGTGAGCTTCGAGTCTTCTTATCAAAGAGTCCATAGCATCCAATCCTGTTGGCCGAACCAATTGCGCCGCCAACGGCCAGCACTATCAGGGGGCTAACCGCTTCTTCGCAATCTGGTGAGGCTCGGGTTATGATCTGGGGGCCATGTGCTGTTCTTCCAACGCATCTTATGATCGGCACCTGGCGTTTACGGGAAACTTTGGCCGGTTCCCGTCCCAAGCCTTCATTCAGTGATCTTAGTGTCCGCCCAATCGTTAAAAACTATTGAAATATCCCAAGCGCTCCGTGCAGAAGCTGACCAAGGTGACGCCCAAGCAGCTGCCTGACCATACACGACAGAATCGAATATTATACTTATTTTATCTCGCGTAGCTTGAATATAATTTAGCATATACTTTTTTATATACTTAGTTTGAGCTATCATGCCGGGGAAAGCAGTGCTAGCGTTTGTGTGGGCTGATCAGCATTCTAATGAGCATGATTGGAGATCGAGATGAACAGATTCGGTGCACTACGGCTCATAACTCGCAACGCAACTGGTGCTTTCTCAGTCGAGAAGCTCGCCGTTTTCGGTGGGAAGCCTGTGGTCCCCCAGGGACGTGTTACACCTTGGCCCGCCGCGGAGAAGAAGCACTCGGATGCCCTGCGTGGAGTTGTGGATGGTGGAAGATATCACCGCGTTAATCATCCAATTGTGAGCGGTTTGGAGGAAAGCCTTGCAAGGTGGACCGGGAAGTGGCAAGTGCGCGCTGTCGGCAGCGGAACGGCAGCCATTCACATCGAGCTCGACTACGTGAAAGAGCGAGGCGAGCAAGTTGTTACCGCAGCATTGAATTGGCCGGGAGCGGTAGGGCCAATCACGATCAGCGGTCTTCAACCCGTCTTCGTTGATGTCGACATGAACTTGGCCGGGATTGATCAGCGCGCCGCCGCTGAAGAGTTCGGCCCCAACGTGGCTGCAGTTTTAGTCACTCACCTTTTCGGAAACAATGTTCTCGTCCCCGACGCGAGGTCTGCAGCGCGAGCTCAAGGCATTGCTGTGATCGACGACATCTGCCAATCGATCGGCGCCGCGAAACCAATCGTCGACGGTGCGCATCTTGATGCAGACGCACTCGCTCTATCCGGAAACGGCGCCAAGCACCTTGGGGCTGGGGAGCTAGGATTTGTCATCACGGAAGACGCCACCTTGATTGCACATGTTGATCGCGTATCGCTGTCCAGCTCGTCTCGGAGCGGAGCGCGAATATTCTCGCCCTATTCCCAAGGGTACAACTACAGGCCCAACGTATTCTCTTCATCTATAGCGAACTTGCGGGTCACTGAGATGGATACGCAACTGCAAATCCGAAGAGACAATAGCAAGCTTTTATGGGAGATGATCAGCGAGCTTGTGGGTATATTTCCTCTTTTCAACCCATCTGACTGCGACCATTCGATGCTCAACTTTCCCCTCCGGATCGAACCTGCGGCACTTGGCTTCGCGCCAGGCCCGGCTGCAAGGGATTTCGTGGTGAAATCGCTGCAGGCCGAAGGCGTGCCTATCTGTGTTTGGCTCACGAAGCCCGTATTCGAATATCTTCCAGACATTCGCGACAACTGGAAGGCTGCCGATTTTCCAAATACAGTGAAACTCTTGGATACGATGTTTTACGTTTCCGAGATTGCGCCACCCAACGATGGCGAATTGATGAAGCTTTATGCAGAGGCGTTTCACAAGGTTTGGAATGCTCTTCATAGGCAAGGTCCGAAGGTCGCCGCAGGAGCAATTTCTGGCTGAGCCCCGCGCGTCGCACCAATTTCCCAGTGCCGCAATGGTCAACATCCGATCCTTTTCAATCATACTTTGCTCAATGCCCGGAAGATTGAAAGCTGCGCTGGGACAAAACTCAGAGTGATTCTACAACGAGGACTCCTTGTATGTCTTTTTCGAAAAGTCCGGAATTACTGATCTTCGACTGCGACGGGGTTCTCGTCGATAGCGAGCTTATCGCAACCAGGGTGCACATCGAAGCTTTGGCGAAATGTGGTTATATCATATCCGCTGAAGAGTATAACGATCGCTTCATAGGAATGACTGACCAGCAAAGTTATTCAGTCATAGAATCCGAGGGCGGCTTGCGCCTACCGGAGGATCATCATGAACGTGTGATGGCCGAAGTTGCAAATCGATATGCTCGTGATCTGCGTGCAACCAGCGGCGTTCGGCAAACCTTGGAAGCTATCAATTTAAGGAAGTGCGTGGCGTCGAACAGTGATGCTGCGAAGCTCTGCTTGGCTCTTAAAGTCACAGACCTGCATGATTTCTTTTGGCCCCATGTCTTCAGCGCTTCGCAAGTTGCGCGTGGTAAGCCAGCGCCGGATCTCTTTCTGTTTGCAGCACAGAATATGAACACACCGGCTGGCAGTTGTCTCGTTATTGAAGACAGCGTTGCTGGAACTCAGGCGGCAGTGGCAGCCGGGATGATGGTGATTGGCTTCGTGGGTGGCTCTCATTGCCTTGCTGGGCATGGAGACAAACTGATGGAGGCAGGTGCCACAAAGCTGTTTAGCCGCATGACGGCGTTGCCACAAATCTTAGCAGCTTTGTGATCACGCAGTTGCGCTCAGGCGAAGCGTCTTGAATCGCAGCGTCACCGTCCAGGATATATCGTGGGATCCGATAGCATCGGTTGGTGCACGGGCTTCACCTCAAATTGACCGATCCTCGCTCGATTGCTCGGCCCGCCAGAAGAATGGAGATACTATGACCGCGAAACCAATGGTAGCTGCAACTCCGGTAACGATCGAGTACCTAGAAAGACTTCCGAAATTCATTTCCATTTGCGCAAGTTGGACTTTCGGACAATGGGGTTCTCAATCAAATGGCTCGTACGAACAAACGCGGGGCGAGTTTGAAGCAGCAACAAAAAATTTGATACCGCTAACATTGATTGCCATTGAAAACGCATTGCCGGTTGGGATGGTCACGTTGGCTGATCGTGATTTCGATGGAAAATCTCATCTATCCCCGTGGCTTAAGTCGCTCTTTGTCCATCCATTTCACCGCAAGAAAGGGATAGCCACGTTGTTGATCGAGCGGCTGGAGCACGAAGCATCGCGCCTCGGTTACAAAAGCCTTTTCTTGATAACGGAGGACGCGCGAGTTCTTTACGAAAAGAGCGGCTGGCAGGCAATTGATTGCGTCCAAACACCCTATGGCGCAGCAGCTTTGATGGAGAAAACCCTGCCAACGCCTCCTCACCTGAGAACCGCTGCACCAGGATGAAAATAATCGTGTCGAGCTCCAAGCTGCTTTCACCGAAACTCTCTTAACGCAACGCCTTTGTTAGGCTCCGCTTTTATGGATCATCTTGATGTCGAACAGCCTGTTATTACAGCCATAGAGCAAGGGGGGAACCAGGCGGTCGGCTAACAAATCCCATCGCGTAGCGAGGCCATCTCCCCTCTTTCGTTCCCAGCCCAGGCCTTAGCCACTGCTGAGGCGGTTCGTGCTGTTGCAAAAAGCCCCAGGAACAGGCCGTACAACGTAGCGAGCTACCCAAATTCCCATCGAAAGGTTCTGAAACCTTATGCACACCAGCAACAACGTAGCATCAGCGATCCTAAATTCTTACGCCTCGCGTTTTGGTTACCTCGGCGGCCGACGGGATCTGCGGGCATCGCTCATTTTGACTTCTTTTTTTGCTTTCGCTATTCCATCCTATGCCGAAGCAGAGGCGCTGCTTCCGGTAAAGCCTTCACCATATCTTGTAAGTGCGATTACAAGAAACATGTTTAAGCTGCCGAAACCCGACGATGACTTGGTCCTGCTATCTGCGCACCGCGGATCTTGGGAGATCTATCCCGAGAATTCAGCCTATGCCTTGCAAGACGCCTGGAATTCGCAGATCGAGAGCGTGGAAGTCGATGCCCGCTTCACCGCTGACAATGAAGTCGTTCTATCTCACGACTACAGGATTGAGCGCGAGTCAACTGGAAGCGGCCTATTATATAATCAGAACTTTTCGCAGCTACGACAGGCCGATCTACGGGACCGACATGGCCGCGTTTTTACGGATTCACAAGGGCGAAAGGCGAAGTTCCTAACGTTCTCTGCCGCGCTTGATCTACTCGCCCAATATGTCTCCGATGATGGTCATGGCTACGTGATGATCGTCGATATCAAGGCGGCAGTCGATGATCAGGACCCTACTGATCCCATCGAGCTCATGCAACGCTGCCTTGACATTCTCGCGACCAAGGGAAATGCGAAACTCAGCAAAGCCGTTGTATTCAAGCTCAAAGCAAAGGATGCGGTGGATGTCGGCACGATTTTAAATCGGACGACCTACGACCCCAACCTCATTGGCGGGCTAATTGTCGTCGAAAACCCGGATGACGAGAATGTGAAGGATTCCAGCTACGATCCCCACGAGGACTCAATCTACGATCAATGGAATGTGGCGCCGTTCTCCATTCAGTTTGAAATGAACCAATTCTATAAAGGTGACGGTCTGCAGGCATATTTCGACTATATCGACCAGAAGCAGGGCTTCGCCACCTATCATGAAAGTAACTACTTTCCAGAGGGCGTCGCCAACAGCGCCGGAAAATGCTGCTTCGACCACAACACGGATCCGAAATCGACCGCTCAACGAGGGATCGTACCAGATTACCGAGGAGATCCGGAGATGGCGATCGTCAATCGTACCAATCTTATCACCACTGATTGGCCCGACGTAGTCGGCGATATGTTGCGCCAGATAGGGCGCCGCAACACCACCGAGCTCACGCGCTAGAGCAAGACCTCCGCTTCCAAAAACGGGATTGTTTTGATGAATAATGGAATGAAATTCTTCCTGTTGTTTTCCACGCTGGGCTGTCTTGTCGCTGGCGAAGGGCAAGGGGCATCATGCACCAATGAAGCCAATTGTCTTAGAAGCGCGTCGGACAAAGTATCTCAGACGCTCACACCGAAGGTAGTGCCAATTTTCTGGGAATTTCCAAAGCTGTACATCCACGACTCGGCGACAGAAGCGGATTATCCGGTGCCCGAAGATACGAGGCAGGCATTTGACTTCTATACCAACAAGACTTCCTTCAACTTTCCACCGCACGCGTCAATCGTGACTAGTCAAAGCGCGTCGATCCGACCGGACACGGGGTTCACTGTCCTTTTGGTCGAAAAGACCCGTGAAAATACCGCTCCTAATGGCGGTAGCGCCTTATCGCTTCTAAGTTCTAATTCGAACGATGCTTACCTATCATTCGCGTTGGGAGCCACGCCCAATCCGAATGGTCAAAAGTGGTCTTTTGCGAAAAGCCTGCTTCAAAGCGACATGGCGTCTATTGCATGGTGGCAGAAGCCCTGGGATATGAACGTCGTGGGGCCAACAGGGGCATTCTCCGGCACAGAGTGGATTTACTATACCTTTACTCCAGACGGCAAAGTGCGCATCGACCGTTTTGCGCCGTATACCTATTTTCTAGCTTTTACAGCTTACCAATGGGATGAGGCAGTGCTCGACAGTGGGTTTCCGCATTCTCCTTTCAGCTCTGGTACGCCAGCCGATCGTCCGAAATCTGTGATTTTCGGATCGGTTGGACCATGGGTTATTGGCGCTGCAGCCGCGCCCGGTCAGGCGTCGCCCATGATTGAGCCAATAGAGGCGTTGCCGGGATTTGAGGGAGCGACGATCTTCTCGACCCCGATGTCGATAAAAGAAGTTGTAGCGTATCAGAACTCCCTGAAGAGGAGCGACTTTCTCGACGTCAACATGCTGCCCTGCAACAGCGGCCAGTACCTTTCCGGCGAGATAAGGACTCCCTGCGGCACGGCTCGCCCTGGTAATCCCCCGTCGAATGTAAAATCGGTGGCTGGTGATGGGATCCGCACCAATATCGAACGCTATGACTAGCGATGTTGGACGACTCTCATTTGTTCCGACGGCGATTAGACGGCATCAGATTCAGCTACCTCGATGCCGCAATCCCGGCCGCTTGCGCAGCAAATGTCTGAGCCAGATCGAGCAAAGATGGTGACCACTCAAGCTGTGACGTCGCCGCGCTAAGATATTCTAGAACCAAAGCAGGATTAAGCCGTCTTGAATTTCTCGAGCATTGCAGCAGTGAGATTTTCTCCGGCGCGGCCCCAGGTGGCCGGCGTACGATCACTCAAAATCGTATCGACTGCGAGATCCGTTTTGCGAAACGCCATTTGAACTCGCTAAGCGACTTGAGCGTAGGTCCTCGTCCGGCCCTTATTCATCTTTGGCCCAGCCCTTGCTGTCGGCTGTCTTCGCGAGGAGGAATGCATAACACCTGCTGATCTCGTCGAGCTTTCTCACCAACTCGCCGTCCGATCCACCGAGCAAAGTTTGATAGCCCTCGCCTCTTGTTGACCTCTGCCAATCATTCCCAATAGAGCGCGCGGTCGCATTGCCGAGGGAAGAAACCATTGGTTTGGGGCTGCCAAACGATACGGCTGCGCGTCTCAATCCGTCTTGGAAGCTTGCGTCATCGAGTCCGCTATAAGGCTTTCCTTCGGAATTCGTTGCATTAAGGAAGATCTGCTCGTCACCGAACACGGCATATCCGCCGCCCAAGCCTTTTTTCGTTGCGTCCGCTGCCTCGAAGAATCTCTGCGCGACGGTGGCGTTAAGGCTGCCCTGCGGAAACCGCACGACAACAAAGCCTGTCTTACCTGTCGTGTCGTTGAGGCGAGAGGTAAGGACGCGATATTGGCGGAAGACGTAGCCAAGGGAGCCGGCAAGTCGATCCGCCGCGGCGTCATCGAGATCACCCTCGGTCTGAAGCGATGCATTGGTTTTGAGGAGATACCCGCCTGGCGTAACCTCTGTCCTCAAGGTCGCAGCGTCGATCCCGTTGGCTGTTATTATCTTTGGCACAATGTCTTTTGAGACTTCGGCTGAAAACGTCGCTCGATCATCATAGCTGGCCTGGGCAAGCTGCGGCAAATGGAAACCTGCGGAGGGCGTTGCCCGATAGGACACGAGCAACTTTCGCTTTGCCAGCGCTGTATTCTGGAATGCTGAAGGGATGGTGGCAGCCTCTTTGATTTGGCAACATAATTAAAATGCTGGTAGGTAATGCCGACGTCGGCTTTTGGATTGCCCGCAGCAGCCGCAGATATGCGCGGCACTCGACAAGATTCTTCGGGTTCGTTGATTAGGATCATTCGTCGAGATGACGGTATGCGATGTCACAAACTTCTCGCAGGCCCCGGAAAACCTGTTAATCCACGTTCGTTCACCTCTTGTACAATCCTTGAGACGGCACCCTGTTCTAGATCAAGGTGGTTCACCAACGCGGACTCCACCAGGGTCGTTGCCGTGCCTAGTTCAGACATTGCGGCAATTAGCTTCTCGAGGCTTTCGACAAACGCGGGCCGAAGTTCCGACGCAGTTATTTCCATTCGTAGAGGGTGAGTGCAAAAACAGAATCGGTGGACGATTTTGCAAGCCTCGCAATTCGATGCTTCTTGGGCGACTTTAGTGAATATCGCTTCTGCCCTTAAGGCGAGTTCGTCAGGGGACAATTTATCCGTCACGGTCCAGCTCTCTGGGACCTGCGGCCGCATTCGATTTAATGCCGAGATCAGGGTCTCACGTCCGACAACATAAAGATCTAACAGAGTTCTTTCCGACATCGGTCTCGTGAAAAAGCCTCTTTGAGGGATGTATTGGATCTTCCCTTCAGCTGCAAGCCGCTGAAGTGCTTCGCGAACTGGCGTTCGACCAAGATCGAGCTTAGACGCTAGATCCTGTTCCCTGAGATGTTGCCCCGGCACACGACCGTTACTGTGGAGAATTCGTCGAATAGCCTCGTAGGCAATATCGGCCTTTGCAGGTTCTGGTTCAGTAGAAAAATTTGGGTCACCCCCACGACCTTGGGGCGCGTTCTTGCAACACCACATTTGATAGTTTTCCTCTGTCGATATCCTTCAAGGACCCTACAGGAGCTTCTTGCATTGAGACCGGACGGTCGCTTCGAATTGAAGGTCGAATTAGTCGGCCCTTCCAACACCGGCACCGCGTTTCGCGCCCGAACCAGATACGGCATCAACCACCTGCATTACAGCCGCGGCCGTAATTGGCAGCTATCGCATTCTGCCGCTAATTTCAATGCCATAGGCACAAAGCTGCGTCGGGATGGCGCGCTGGTCCGATGTCTACCGCCTGTCGTATTTCGCGTAAGCGGCCGGCTTTAAGCGAACCGTGTCTCCAAGGCCTGCAAGTGCCATCAATGTGGTGGCAGTTTTCGAAATCAACATGTTCATGATAGTTCTTCGGTGGACGTGTGTCGGCCTCATCGTCAATGAGCAATTTTTCCGATCGGTTATTCCTATCAACCAGCCGATAATAGGCATCGGGGGTGTTGGAGTATCCGCGGTTCGCGAGAGCCTCGACGTGTCCATCAGTAGCGATGGTTTCGCCGTTGTCAGAATCACCTCCAGCGCAATCAAAGACACGTTCAGATTTTGAAAGAGACCATGTGATCTGGCCCATTCGTTCCGGTTCGTGTTTGGTGGCGAGAAGTGCCTTGGTTAGGCCCAGGCCTATGCTTGCCTCGTATTCGGCAGATGGTTGTTGCAATGTCGGCAATTTTTCAAGGCTCGGCTCCGTGCCGGTCACCACGGGACGGTTAATCCGATAATATCTTCCGCTATCTGCGACTTCGCGAAGCGCATTCAGATGGTCGTTCCGTGCGGCCGGCCAGCGTATAGCACCCCGTGGAGCAACCACACGTACGCAATCGAGGAAGGCGAGCCTCATTTCCGGGCTATCACGCCTGGCTTTGTTTGGATGCATTTTGTCACGTCGGTTCATCTAAGCCTCCCGTCGCTGACCAGGGTAGTCCCCCTGGCGCGTGTTGAGCAGGTCTAGACGGCGCTCCGCCATAGATCAATATATAGCAATAATATATTTTTTTATATATTTGGCCAATCGCACTAGCGTAACTTTATACTTTAATCGTCAAATACAAAACTCGAAACGATATAGTCTTTCTCATACGAGCTGAAGGTTTGATTGAGTCCGCGAATGTTCGAGCTGACAATCTCCGTTGGTGATGGCCAAAGCTCGAAGTGGTCATGTACGGCTATGACTCCCTCAAGCAGCACGAAGAGTTCCCCTCTATCTGACAACTCCGAAAAGTTGGTCGGATTGAGTATTTCGTCACCATCGCGCCGATCGCCAGTGAGTTGAATTTATTGGCCGAATCGGAGTCTCGAAGACACTTCCTTCGCTCTTGTATTGAAAGTCGAACACAGATCGCTGACAGGAGAACGCGTGGGAAGAACACCGGTTACGCCGAAGTCGGTTTACTCGGGCCACCATTATATTCGGCCGGCACAAAAGGCGTTCTCGTCAGGTCGGAAACGATGACATTCTGGCTCCCTTGCGGTGGACCCGACTAGTTTCGCTGGGCGAGCGACACACCGCAAAGCAAAAACGAACGGCATTCTTATCGCGCCAGTCACCGGCGCTCGCTCCCGGACCATTGATACTTTTATCCCCGCGACACAGGCGGTCTCATAGCCACAACACGTGGCTGCCGTCGAAACAAGTTCGACGACAACCACGCTGCCTTGGGAGGCGAAAGGTTTTCCCGAGAATCTGGTCTTCCGAATGAGGTAGCAGGGTCAGCTACTATTCGTGCACATTCGGCGAACGCAATTGTCGCCGCGAGAATCGTTGGGCGCGCCACGCTAGACTATCGCGCCGGCGGTTGCGTACCTACAGAGGTGAACAGTCTCGCAGCAGATTCAGCAAAGGTACATCCGATTAATGTCCTACTCCCCCCATGGCAGCCACGAGCCGACGCACATTCGCCGATGTCGAGAAAAATACCAGTCATTTTCATAATTTCTTTGCGAGTGACAGAAAGCGAGGCGTGTTCGTCGGGCCCATATTGCCCACAATCGGCGTACGAATGAGGTATCCAGATTGTAGGTAGTCCGAGGACATCGGCGAAGAGGTCGTGGCAGCGAGCCTCCCAGATTTGGCAGGAGTGAGGGCTCTTGCGCATGGTTTTCTCAATCGAGTCACAAACGAAATGCACCCCGTGATGACTAGGGGAAAGACGGGTGGCCATGATGACGATACCAGTCCGCATTCCAAAACAAGCGCCCTGGTGTCGCCAATGATCGGATGACAAGCGCGGACAGGTGCTGCGACAACTGCTGATCTATAGCGCATGATCGCGATCATCGCCTCGGCCGTTCAATAGGCGGTTTTTGTCATGCGTGGGCCGGTGTGACGGCGGGCTACCGCCTCTGTTCCACCCGATCGCAGGAAAGCTCTTGTCCTGTCGATCTGGCAGACCGTAGTGCCGCTGGCTCATCGAGAAATCTCGATTTTTTCGTGCGTCGGTGGACGCCCATCCCAATGTCGCAGTGGGCTCCGGGTCAAGGATCAACTTCAACTTTAACCGTGTGCACCGCATTTCTCGCGTCAGTCAGCGGCTGTCCCGCCCCACATTCATCCGTGCACCGACATAGCAAGATATTCTGGCCTGATGTAGGGGTCCACGACAACTCGAACCGTTGCCAACTCCTTCCTTCGCGCGGCCCTACTGAGGCAGTCCGCCAGGAGCCTCCACCGTCCACGCTGACCTCGACGCTGGAGATCTGGTGATCTCCCCAAGCCCAGCCCCATATTTTCGTTGGCATGTCCGCTGACAGCAGATCATTTGGGGACGGCGATACGATAACGGACTCCGGGGCGACCCCCCAAACCGGCTTCATCCCCGACGCCGCAGGGTCATTGTAGAAGCGCGTCGTATAGGCGCCGCTTGCGCGCCGATCCGCAGCCGTGATCGAACCAACCCATTTTACGGAGTTTGTACCATACCAACCTGGCACGACCAGTCGAACCGGTCCTCCGCGCTCTGGAGTGAGTGGCCGACCGTTGATCTCAAGTGCGAGGATAACTTCTTCTGCAAGTGCTTTGCCGATCGGCAGGTCTTTTTGATAAGCTTCTTCAACATCTGCGTATTCGCCCCACTCGAGGCCGGAAGTCCAGATGTAGGACGCATGGCTGCTGATCTTTGCGCGTTCCAGAACGAGCGACAGCGGCACACCTTTCCAAATTACATTTCCGATCCTGCGTTTAGGCACTGTCGGAGCAAGCGGACTTCCAGCGCATTCGTGAACCGACATGTACTCGCGCTGTGGCATTGCTTGAAGGTCAGACAGATGCAATCTCGTCGGGTTACCCACGAGGCCATCGACATCCAAATGCCAATGCTCGGGGTCGATCTCCAGGAACCCCATATGCGTTACCAGAAAAAGATCATCTTCAGGGGTGATCCACGATTTAAGGGCATGAACGCCGTCGGCAGGGCCCTGGAAGGAGAAACCCTTCTTGGTCATGTGCATACCCGTCCGCGCCATCACCTTTACTCCGGCATGGCCACGGCCTCAGGGCTCGTTAGAGCGTCCTCAGCGCGGCCTTCCAAAAATCTGATTGGGTTTCGACGCATCCGGTTCACGGTGACGTCGAAAATATCGAATCGGTTGTAACCAGCAACGACGTCGTGAAATCGTTTCGGCTCAACACAGTCGTCGAGATCGATTTGGGCATAGCCGATACCTTCGTCGGTCATTTCGTCACCAGTTGCCGCTCCAGTCGGCCCTAGGAAAAAGCTAGTGGCCCGCGGACTGGCATCTATGATCGCTTCGATCGCAGGATCATCCAAGGCAATGGCTTTGCGTGCGACTTCGTCCAGGTGCCCCGCCACGATGATCCCGAAGCACTTGGCCTCGAAGCAGTGCGCAGAGGCACGGATGCGGTTGGCAGCTCGGTTGTCGTAGTTGTCGCTTTCTGTGGGAACGCGAGTGGGCCAGATCGGCGGATAGCTACTTATATGAACTTGCTCGCCTTGCGTCATCAGACTGTAGCGCGCGAGCGGATTTGTATTTTCCCCGCAAATTAGGCCGCCAATGCGACCGATTCTCGTGTTTGCGACGACCAACCCTGCGCCATCGCCCGGATCCCAAACTAGTTTTTCAAAGAAGGTTGCGACCAGTTTTCGATGGTGGATCAGGATTTGGCCGGTATCGGAAATCAGAACATTACTATTCCACAAACCTCCGACACTTGCCGGGTTGCGCTCGGAAAAACCGATTGAAACGAAAACACCGTTATCGGAGGCGGCCTTTCGCACACGCTCAATTTCCGGGCCGTCAATGTACACCGAAGCTTTCAAGAAGCGTTTGAAATGTTCGTGCGATTGAATGGGCGGGTAAAGTGCTGCCCAGACAGGGAAACCGGGTAGAAAGCTCTCCGAAAATACCACGAGCGACGCGCCGTTTCGGGCAGCCTCTGCTATCACCGAGCAAGCTTTTTCCGCGCTCGCCCCAGGATCGAGATAGACGGGGGCAATATGAGCAGCCGCGGCCCAGAATTTCATGTTTCCCATCGACATTCCTCTACAGATCCAGGCTCGCCATCAGCCATCTCGACTAGCTCGGCAAAGGCAGGCTCAAGATTGCCGCTTTGCTGTTAGACCGATTTCAATGCGTGCTCCAAGCGGCAGGCTGGCGCAGCCGATTGTGGTGCGGGCCGGGTAGGGCGATGAAAAACGCGTCGCGTAAATCTCATTCATCTGGCCAAAGTCACCCATGTCGGTGAGATAGACATTGACGGATACGACATCATCCGACCCCAGGCCCGCTGCCTCAAGGACTTGAAACAGATTATCGAAACACTGGCGTGTCTGGTCGGCTACATTTCCGTCGACAAGTTTGCCGGTGCCGGGGTCTAGCGGTGTCTGGCCGGAGCAGAACAGAAGATCGCCGGCCCATGTCGCGTGCGAATACGGTCCCACTGCCGCAGCGGTTAAAGCATTCACAGTTCGTCTGGACATGCGTTCTCCCAAGGTAGGTTCAAGTAGTGCGGGCTGCTGGCGATAAGCGTTTCCGCAAGATATTTTGCTTCACTGCGCACCACACATACAGCGGCACAGCACGTTTGAAACTATCAAAACGAATTTGCGAGCCAACCCGAATAGGATGCACTACCCTGTGCAAAAATAGACGGAGGTAGCATGGCGACTGCAATCGATCATCTTGATTGGGACGATCTCAAACTCTTCCTCATCGTCGTCCGGTGCAAAGAGCGTGACCGGCGCCGCTCGCGAACTAAAAGTCAGCCATTCCACCGTATCTCGCCGGCTTGCTCGTCTGGAATATACGGTTGGCGGTGCACTCGTCGAGCGGACCAAGGACGGACTTCTGCTGACACCGGCCGGCCTGGTTACAATGCGGCGAGCGGAGGAAATCGAGAACGGCGTGAATGCTCTTCGCAGCGACGTAAGCAATCGTGACGAAATACGCGGCACAGTCAGATTGGCCACCATGGAAGGCATCGCAACGCTTTATCTCTCCGAGCGCCTCGTTGAACTCAGTAGCCGGCACCCTGATCTTGACCTCGAGCTTGTAACATCGCCGCAAACGGTTCGGGTCGCTCGCCGGGAAGCGGATTTATTCCTAAGCTTCTTCAAGCCCCATGGAACTTCTCTGGACAGTCAGCTGATCGGACGTTTCAAGACTGGCTTATTCGCTTCGCAGGCTTATCTTGAGCGCAATGGAGTTCCCTCTCAAGCGGCGGATCTTAGCGAGCACCGCTTTGTTGGCTATATCGAGGAGCTGATTCAGCTTGAAAGCGTGCTCTGGCTAGAGGAACTCGTACCCACCCCAAAAATAGCGTTCAGCTCAAATAGCATGATGTCGCAGATGTTCGCGGCGTCTGCGGGCGCAGGAATTGTAGCCCTTCCCGAATTCGCACTCAGTCTAAACCTGGGTCTCGTTCCAGTGCTCGACGAACTGAGCGGCGAGCGCGAGATCTGGATGTCAGCACACCAGGATCTAGCTTATCTTCCAAGAGTGAGAGCCGTAAAGCAATTCGTGAAAGAGCTGCTACGTCGTGACGAACAACGCCTTCTGAGAAACTCACCTTGGTCTTCGTGAAGTTTCGCAAATCGGACTGTGCGGAGCGCTCTGGCCGGCTGAATTGGCGGACGCTTACGCCCCGTCGCTCAATTCTGCACATCGGGTTGCGAAGTTGTCAGCTTCCGTGACAACGCCGATTGCGTCAACAAGATTGACGCTCGATCAAAGGAAGGAATCCCTCATGTCGCAAATCAGCCGCAACGCTCGCAAGACTTTGGACCTTCTTCGCTTGCGTGCTGATACCCCCGGCACAAAAAACAGAAACCACCTTAACAATGCTGGCGCTGCGCTGATGCCGAGCCCTGTTATTGAAGCGGTGGTTGGGTACCTAAGGCGGGAAGGGGAGATCGGCGGATACGAAGCCGCAGCTGAGTCCAACTCTCTACTGGAGGGGACATATGACAGCTTGGCTACATTCGTAAACTGTGGCCGCGACGAGATTGCGATAGCTGAAAATGCGACGATCGCTTGGCAACGCGCCTTCTATTCCCTCTCTTTCGGACCTGGAGACCGGATCCTGACGGCAAGTGCCGAATTTGCAGCCAACTACATCGCCTTTCTGCAGGTTGCCAAGCGCACCGGCGTATCGATCGAAGTCATTCCGAATGACGCTTCTGGGGTCCTTGATCCGGACGCACTGGCGAAAATGATCGATGATCGCGTTCGGTTGATAGCGGTCACCTGGATCCCGACCAACGGCGGGCTTATCAATCCAGCAGCAGCGATCGGCCGAATAGCGCGCGAAAATGGCATTCTCTATCTGCTCGACGCATGCCAAGCCGCGGGGCAAATCCCGATGGATGTTAACGCCCTTGGCTGCGACATCCTTACCGCTACGGGCAGGAAGTTTCTCCGTGCGCCGCGGGGCACTGGTTTCATGTACATGCGCAAATCCGTCCTGGAGAAGATCGAGCCAGCCATGATCGATCTCTATGGTGCGCCTTTGACTGCACCGGATCGATACGAATTGAGACCTGATGCCAGACGTTTTGAAACGTGGGAGAAGAACTATTCGGTTCGTCTCGGCCTGCGGGCAGCAGTGGACTACGCGCTCGACATTGGGCTCGAAAATATCGAAGAGCGCTGCAATCACCTTTCGTCAAAGCTTCGCGAAGGCCTGAGGGGGATGCGTGCCGTGTCCGTACATGATCTCGGGACGCCCCTTGCGTCCATCATCTCATTCACTGTCAACGACTGGGACTCGTCAGCTGTCATGGCTTATTTGACAGGCAAGGGAATCAACGTCTCAGTTTCCCCTCCTTCCAGTACACCCGTCGACGCCTCTACGCGACAACTCCCGCCCGTGGTGCGAACGTCGCCACATTATTACAATACCGAGGAAGAGATCGATGCATTCCTGGAAGCGATTGCTGGTATTGCCTCGTAGCTGATGTGCTCGCCTGACGAATGAGCGGATTTTTTCAAGAGGCAAAGCAGTTGATGCGACCTTACATCAAGTCGTGACTGCATGCTAAGACCAAGCCCTAACTGTCCGTACCTGTTAGGCAGATCATGGCAGGCGCATCTGCCAATCCCGCCGGCATCGTAAACTTAAGGGATGAAAGGCCAGCGAAAGACGCCATCCGCAGATATCTCTCATGCTCGGGCAATTTTCGCCCACAGGCTCATCGCCGCCGTGCGCAGTTCGCGATGGTGGCCGGAGGAGATGTCGTGGCGCGGGATTTGAAATAGGTTGGCGATCGGATCATGGATGGAGACGAAGCGTTGTAGATGTCGCTGTGACTTGAAGCGCTTCATGATCCGCTCTCGCCGCCGGACTGGTTGGTGAGAATTCTCCGCCCGATTATTCAACCCTTTGTGGGAGCGATGATCTACACCCGGCATGATCTCTCGCTTTGCTGCGCCGTAGGACTGCAGCTTGTCGGTGATCATCGCACGCGGCGACCGTCCCTGACCCTTCAAGAGCTTGCGCATCAGGCGCTTGGCGGCCTTTGCATTTCGGCGGCTTTGTACGAGAACCTCCAGGACGAAACCGTCCTGATCAACTGCGCGCCACAGCCAATGCTTCTTGCCGCGGAATTGAAACAACGGCTTCATCGAGATGCCACTTGTCCCCAAGCCGACCGGATGATCGACGACGGATCTCGTTGGCAAAGGTGTGGCCGAATTTCTCCGCCCACAGCCGGACGGTCTGGTGCGAGACAATGATCCCACGGGCAGCCAGCAAGTCCTCGACCATTCGCAGGCTCAGAGGGAAACGGAAATAGAGCCACACGGCGTGGGCAATAACTTCAGCGGGAAAGCAATGTCGACGATAGAGTGGATCACGGTCTGTCATCAACCTTCATCGCACATCGAATTCCACATTCCGTTAAGTTGACGATGCCGCTTCCGCATCGATCTGGCCGTCGCGATCCATGGGCGTGATAGGGAACGCGGACAGGCCGCTCAAAAATTTCATTTTATACTCCGGGGTTCGTCTCATTTGCCGAGACGTTGGTTATCGATTGAGCCCTGCCACGTCATAAATCTTGCAGAGCCTGACGCAGATCGGCGACGAGGTCGCTGACATCTTCAAGCCCGACCGAGAGACGGACGAGGTCTTCCCCAACTCCTTCGATCAGATGAGCATCTTTCCGGAGCGCCTGGCGCGCCCGGGTTATGCTGGCCGGATGATAGATGAGACTGTCCGTGTCCCCCAGGCTCACGGCGCGCGTCAGCAGTTGAAGCCGGTCCAGCATCGTCCGTGCACCGTCGAAGCCCGCATGAAGGCCGAAAGCAAGCATGCCGGCCCCCTGCGTCATTTGCTTGTGGGCGATCGTATGATCGGGATGGGAGTCCAGGAAGGGATAGCTCACCCAGGCAACGGCGGGATGCGCCTCAAGCATGTGCGCGACTATCAGTGCCGAAGCACTGTGTCGCTCCATCCGCAGAGACAGCGTCTTCAGGCCGCGCAGGATCAGGAATGCAGAGTGCGGCGACAATGTCGCCCCTGTGATGTAGCGCAGGCCGGTTTCGTGCAGCGTATGGAGTGTTTCAGCGTCTCCAAGCAGCGCTCCGCCCAGGGTATCGCCGTGCCCGTTGATGTATTTCGTCAGCGAATGCAGCACAATGTCTGCGCCGTGCTCGATCGGGCGCTGCAGTGACGGCGAAGCGAAAGTGCTATCGACCGCGACCTTTACATTCCGCGCATGGGCGCGCGCTGCGATGGCGGAGATATCGAGGATGGCGCTTAGCGGATTTACCGGCGTCTCGAAATAGACCAAACGGGTTTTATCTGTGATCGCCGCGTCGAGATTGTTCGGATTCGATAGGTCAACCGGGACTACCCTGATCCCGAAGCGAGGCAGACACTGCTCGACCATCGCAACCGTATTCGAATAGAGCGTCTTGTGCACGACAAGCTCATCTCCCTGCGACAGCAAAGATAGGACCAGGGTGCCGAACGCGGCCATTCCGGTCGATACCACAAGCCCTGCCTCGGCCCCTTCCAGGTTGGCGAGCCTCTTCTCGAGGATCTCTGTGGTCGGGTTATATTCGCGGGCATACAGCCTGCCCCCGAGCGCTGCGGCGGCATCATTTGCCGCAACGCTCTCAAAGCCATAGGTCGATGTCAGAAAGACAGGTGGCTGCACTGCTCTTGAGAAGTCAGCAGGATCGAACGCGTGATGGATTGCGCGGGTATCAAATCCGAGACGCGCGCCATGCGACGGATCGGAGTGGTCCTGGACATTGTCTTGTTCGCTGCTGGCCGTCATTGGTTCGGTATCCTCTTTGCTTCCGACCACAGTGGCAGCATACTGGTCCGCTCGAAACATCCAGTTCTGCGGAAAGAAAATGGTCCAGTTGGAAAGCCAGGCAGTAGCCAAGCACGCGAAAATGGGAGCACGCCAGATCTACGAGGCGCTCAAGGATCAGATCCTGAGCCACGTTTATGAAGCTGGCGGTCAGTTGCCATCATCGCGAAATCTGGCGAATGAACTTGGTGTGTCGCGAACGACGGTGACAGTCGCCTATGAGCAGCTTGCGGGGGAGGGCTTCGTGGAGCAGCGCCAAGGTGCCCGCGCGCGGGTTGCAGCGTTTCCATTCGGACAGCGTCCGAGCGATGCCAGGCTCAAGCAGCAGGGTGCTCAGCGCCTGTCGGCCTATGGCGAAAGACTTCGGGCGACACCGCCATGGCTCGATTGTTTGCCCAACTCACTTATGATTGATTTCCGTTACGGAGACCTCGCTCCATCCGATTTTCCGGCGCTTGCCTGGAAGAAAGCTGTCAATGCGGTCATCGCTCAGCGACCGAGCCGACTTGCCTATGATGACCCGCGAGGATCGCGGCGTTTACGGCAAGCCCTGCGAGGATATCTTTGGCGCGCCAGAACATTGCAGTGCGATCTGGAGCAAATCATCATCGTGAACGGATCCCAGCAAGGCTTAGACCTTTGCGCACGGCTTCTGCTCGACCCTGGCAGCGAGTTCGTCATCGAAAACCCTAGCTATCGAATGGCTCGTCAGATCTTCGCCAGCACCGGCGCCTCTCCGGTCCCCCTCGCCGTCGACGGCGAGGGTCTGAAGACCGAGCTCTTGGAGGGAGTACGGGCTCATCTGGCCTATGTCACCCCTTCCCACCAGTTTCCGCTTGGCGGCGTGATGCCGATTTCTCGCCGTCATCAACTTCTCGAATGGGCGCGGGAAAACAACGCCTACGTGATTGAGGACGATTACGACAGCGAATACCGCTATGACATCAGTCCGGTGCCTCCTGTTCATAGTCTGGAGGCTGGAAGCAACGTCATCTATCTCGGTACGATTTCCAAAACGCTGTCGCCGATGATGCGCATCGGATATCTCGTTGTGCCGCCGAAACTGCAGGACGTGTTCGCAACCGCCAAGCAACTGTTCGACAGACATTCGCCGGTGACCGAGCAGGAAGCCTTGGCGGCTTTCATCGAACGCGGTGGTTATGAAGGCCATGTGCGCCGCGTACGGCGGCTGAACAGAGACCGCCGTGAGACGTTGTTGAAAGCACTGCAGTGCGCATTCGGCGAGCGGGTCACGGTGGAAGGCGCTGATGCCGGATTGCATGTTGTGGTCTGGTTCAACGAATTGCCGAAGTCGTCCGAGACGGCTTTGCAGGAAACCGCACAACGCGCCGGCATTGGAGTTCATGGCATCTCAGCCCTTTATGAGCCACAACCAGATGAGGCGACGGCAGACAAGCTCGGGCTTGTAATGGGGTATTCAGCCCTGACCCCACAGCAGATCGAGAAGGGGGTTCATCTCCTTCTGGCAGCGGTCGACACAGTGAAAGAGCAATTCTGACAGTTGCATTCGGCATCGCCAAAACCGAGGAAAATGCGAGAGGCGGTGCTGCATGACAGCCACTCGGATGCAAAGTGGGAGACTGGACCAGCAACAAGGGATCAAACTGGCACTGTGCGGAAGGCCAGTTCCCCGCGCCTGAGGCCGTGCTGGACATGGTCGAAACGTTCAAACCAACCGTACTTTTTGGGTTGCCGACCCTCTACACTGCTCTAGTTCGCGCAAATTCAGCCAAGACAACGGATCTCTCGTCGCTGCGGCAATCGATGTCGGCGGCCGAAATCCTCCCGGAAGACATCTACAATGCCTGGAAACATCTTACCGGGCACGGTCCGACCGAAGGGCTGGGTTCGACCGAGCTTTTACACATCTATCTTTCCAATCAACTCGACGATCACCGTATCGGTGCCGCCGGCGCGCGCGTTCCGGGCTACGAAATCAGGCTCGTCACGCCAGATGGTGAGCCGGTAGAACCGGGCGAGGAGGGCGCAATGCTCATCCGCGGTCATTCTTCCGCGCCTTGCTATTGGAACCGCGCCGACAAGACGAGCGAGACGATGCGTGGAGACTGGATCGTTATTATTACTTTCTGGGTCGCACCGACGATTTGATCAAAGTCTCCGGGCAATGGGTCTGGCCGATGGAGGTTGAACGCTGCCTCAACGAACATCCCTACGTGCATGAGTGCGCCATCCTCGCACATGAAATTGGAGGATCGCCGTATGACATTGCGGGCCGCGGTGAAATTGCGCGATGGCGCAGTGCACGGCGATGTGCAAACCCGCATCCTGCGCGACTACGTGAAATCGACTTTGATGCCCCACAAATACCCACGCATAATTCAGTATGTCGCCGAACTGCCGAAGACCGGAACAGGCAAGATCGACCGGCAATCATTGTTAAAATTGCCGGTCCCCGTGGATTGAACGGCCCGCGGCCCGCGCGGTTTAGTACGGCTCGGCTGTCGTGCGATCTCCCATCTGAATGCGAAGAGGAACAGTGATTTTATGTCTTATGTTTTCTGGCGTTGGTGCACGGATGTGGAACTGAACGGATGGGGCAAGGTGACGAAGGGCGGTGAGCAGCGTGTCGGCGACCTCGCTCCCGACCACCGTGTCGAGCGTGTCGAGAGTTCCGCCAGGCCCCCTCCCAAAAGATCGAAGCGGGAAACGGCCGTCAATTCGACAGAAAGGTCGAGAAATGCATCGAAACGGCTACTCATGCGATCACCTCCGCCTGCCCGGTGACAGCTGCCTGTTTGGCACTGTGGGGAATCTCGTAGGTGGGGCTGCTGTACTTACCGGGATGGCCCGGCAGGGGATTGCGGATCAGTTCAACGATTATATTGCGGAATTCGAACATGATCGGAACGGCTTCCAGCAGCAAGCTCGGCTGGCCATTATAGGCACGCGTCAAAAGCTCCAGAAACTCGCCATAACATGTATTGAAGTCGGTCGCCGCCTCACGCAATTCCGAGCCTTTGGATATTTCCGCCACCTTGAGGTTCGGTTTGATGGCATAAGCGCCTTCCCAGTCGACCTGCAAATGCGGACCCGTGGGGTGGTCGGGCTGATCACCTTTCCGGTAATAGCGGCCTTTGACCAGTTCATCGAAACGATAGTAATGGGCCAGTTCGTGCTCGTCATCGTCGTAGATACCACCACCGTCACCTTCGCCCTGTTCCATGATGAGCTCTATGGCTTCGAGGGCGCTTTTCAGATCGGTCACGGGAAACAACTCACCGCCGCCGGAATAATAATATTCCGAGGTAATCTGCCGAAACTTGTCGCCGATAAAAATCGTTGTGCCCGCCCGGCGCGCTTCGGCTTCTAAGTATTTGATGCCGTCTGCGATTGCCGAATAGAACTCGCCAATACTGTAAAAATGGAGATCTTCGTGCCTCGGATCACTGCCAAGCGCTGTGATATGCGGGGAGTTCTTGCGTTGTATCAGGCCCATGCCAGCGAGATGTTCGGGGCGCCGGGCCGGCCGCTCGATTTTCAAGAATGTCGCCAGCGC
Organism: Rhizobium sp. NZLR8; assembly: GCF_019685025.1. NCBI lineage: Bacteria > Pseudomonadati > Pseudomonadota > Alphaproteobacteria > Hyphomicrobiales > Rhizobiaceae > Rhizobium > Rhizobium sp. NZLR8. The sequence goes on from NZ_JABDVY010000010.1 coordinate 125,756, forward strand.
TTCACGGCTGAAAGCCTGTATGCTGACCTTAAAGTCGGTCTCGCCGTCAGGGAGCGAGGCGGGATAGTTAACCGCGAAATCTGGCCTAGTAAGATCCGGCGTGCCACCGATGGCATTGAGGATATTGGCCGCAATGGTCAAATCCAGCATTTCTTCCACGACGATCACGCGAAGAACTTGCGCCGCATCCCGGTTTACACCGGGCTTAATCGAGTAAAGTGCAGTCAGATACGGCGGAATCGTCGCATGTTCGAGCTGCATCGCACGGTGGAGAAACTCTTTCAGCTCATCGAGCGTCTTAATGCCATAAGGATCCATCCTCAAGCTCCCTGGAATATAGTTAGGTGCACAGTCCGGCTTCGTGTCGCTTGCGTCGAGTCCCGCAGTTCGTTCCGCGTATCGGATATTGGTCTTTGTTCAGTGCAGAGACTTCAGAATGTCGCGGCCGCTTCGGAAGCACATGGCGGCCAGCGTCAAGGTGACATTGGCCGTGCCGATCGTCGGCATGCTGCCGCCGCCCACCAGATAGAGGTTTTCGTGGTCCCAGCTGCGCTGGTTCTTGTCCACGACGGAATTGGTCTTCGTCGTTCCCATGATGTGGGTGCCGGCCAGATGATTGCCGCCGCGGATCGCATAGCCTTGCCTCATAGGCCACACAGCCGAAATCGCTAGGGTCGTAATGGGTATGATCCTGCGCGCCCAGACGCGTAAAGACGGTGCGCGCAAACTGGCGGCCATAGGCGGCACCCTTCATGGTATATTCCGGAGCCGTGAACGACAGGATGGGCCGCATATTGCCGCTTAAGGTCCGGATTGAACGATATAGGTCGAGCTATCGGTTTCCCCCGCCTGCAGCTTGCGAAGCTGCGTGCTGCGGGGCATGGCCGCGTTCGCATTCAGCGGAAAGGGCGACTGGTTATCCTTGGTGGCTGCCGAATAGAAGGTCGTCAGCAGATCGTTATAGCCTGCCAAAGAGCTATTGGCACCGGTTCCGGCTTCAAGCACAAGGACACGCTTGCCAGCTTCTGCAGCCTGCTTGGCAATTATAGCTCCGGAAATGCCGGAACCAACGACGACGATATCGTAGTCGCCAGACGCTGCGACAGACTTGGAATCCGCCTTCAGCGCTGATTCGAGTGGGAAAAGCACTTTGATCCTCCATCATTCCAGCAAAGCCGCATCAGGAAAATAGCGCGACAACGCAACCAAGTCGGTCTGCGCGAAGGCAGGTGTCAGAGTAACCACACGCGCAAGAGCGCCGATGGCCACGCCTGTACTGGTCAAATCCGCAACTGTCGTCGGCTGACTCCAAAACGCTGCTGTCATCGGCTGACTCCACAATTGATTGAAATTTGGCGGGACAAGACGCCGCTAGACTAGCTATATTTGTGATGTCGTAAATAAGTACTATTGCTCAGTTTGTTGCCGTTTCCGATGAGGTCGTCCTTTGTTTCGAGATGATTGCGCCGCCGGCTCCCGGATGGGCGGTGTCACGTTGTTTGAATGTGGCCACGTGAGGCCGAGCCTGCGCTTTTCAGGCAGGCCGTGCACTCACGGCTTCCCACGCGGCCATTGCCTGGCGTCGATGGGTTCGAATTTGTGCTGCGGAGCGGTTGGTCTGGGATGGGACGAAGAGGTTTCGGAGGGACTGTCAGGAACTTCGTGTACGGGCGTGCGGTTGAACATTTGCTCTTACGCCCTTGCGGCCTGAAAGCGGTCCGCAAAGAGAATGGCGAATTGGGATTTTGCCATCGCCCACTCCCTCGGCGGCATTTTCCACTCTTTCTCCGATCTGTTCAAGACCGGGTAGAGCAGTTTTGTCGCCGCCTCATCGCTCGGAAAATGACCTCTTGCCCGGACGGCGCGACGCAGCTTGGAATTTAGGGCTTCGATGGCGTTGGTGGTGTAAATGATCGGGCGAACATCCCTTGGAAAGGCGAAGAAGGGGATGACCTCCTGCCAGGCTCGCGGCCAGATCTGGGCGACGGCTGGGAATTTCCGACCCCAAAAGCCACCCTCGAACGTTGTCAGCGCCGCCTCCGCCGCCTTGTCATCGATGGCTCCGTAGATTGCTTTCAGCTCGCGGGCCAAATCCTTGCGGTCCTTCCATGGTGCAAAATCCAGAGAATCGCGCAGCAGATGGACGATGCAGGTCTGCACCGTCGTTTGCGCGAAGACGGCATTGATGGCGTCTGGAAAGCCCTTCAGGCCGTCGACGACGGCGATCAGGATGTCCTCGACGCCGCGGTTCTTCATCTCGTTCATCACCCGCAGCCAGAATTTGGCACCCTCATTCGTTTCGATCCACAGGCCGAGCATCTCTTTCGTGCCATCGCCGCGCACGCCGAGCGCGATGTGCACCGCCTTGCATGGCCTTCGTCTCTGATCTTTGACCCGCAGCGCATCGAAGAACACCAACGGATAGACCGGCTCCAGAGGCCGCGACTGCCAGGTCGCAACTTCGTCCAGCACCGCGTCGGTGACGGCCGAGATCAAGTCGGCCGACACGTCGATCCCGTAAAGATCCTGGACATGCCCCACGATCTCACGCGTGCTCATCCCACGCGCATACATCGACACGATCTTCTCGTCGAAGCCAGGCAAGCGGCGCTGATACTTGGCAAGCAATTGAGGATCAAAGCTCGACTGCCGGTCGCGCGGGATGGAAAGCTCCAAAGAGCCGCTATCCGTCAGCACTGTCTTGCGGCCGTAGCCATTGCGGCTGTTGCCGACGGTCTCTTCGTCGGAGAGATGATGATCCATCTCCGAATTCAACGCCCGCTCCGCCAGCGCCTTCTTCAACTGATCGAGCAGACCGTTGCTCTCGAAAGCCGTTTTCGCATCAGAACCGGCGAGAAGCTGGTCCAAAATGCTGTCCGCGATGATAGGCTCTTTCCGTCGTGCCATGGGTGGTCTCCTTCGTACCCATTATGCACGCCCGTACACGAAATTCCTGACAGTCCCATCAGGATGCTGGCGATGTCTCTCAAGTTGCGCCACTCCTGGACCAGATTGGCGGTCCGATCGGACAGTTCACAGCCGACGGTGCCTATGATGGAAAACCTACATACGAGGCAGTCATCGATCATAGCGCGGCGGCGGCTATCGTCATTCCGCCTCGCGCCAACGCGGTCGAGCCAAGCGACGATAGACCTCCCGGCCAACGGAACCGGCATATCGCCGCAATCAACAGTGACGGCCGGATGAAATGGCAGGTCTCTAACGGCTACGGCTAACGCTCGCTGGTTGAGACGGCAATCGGGCGATACAAGTCCGTCATCGGGCGGCGTCTGCGGGCCAGGTCGCTGCCTGGTCAGCAGACCGAAGTCGCCATCGGCTGCGCCGTCCTCAACCGCATGCTTGCTTTCGCACGCCCGAAAGCCGTCCGCCGCAAGGCAGCCAAGCCATAATCAGCCGTTTCAAAGATCCCCATCCCTTCAGTTCCACATCCGTGCACCAACGCCATCGCCATTTGTAAAATGACGCCGTGCTCATGCCATGTTCCCGGCAAAGCTCGGGTACAGGGACACCGCCTTCCGCCTGGCGAAGAATGGCAAGGATTTGTGGTTCGCTAAATCTGCTCGTCTTCATCGAAATCTCCTCGATCATAAAGCCGGAGAAAATTCCACTTTTGAAGCCCCTTAATGGCGGGGAGGGTTACCAGTACCGTCAGGGATCGTAACTGGCAAATTCCAATTGGCCTATTCAATTGGGGTACGTCATGACGTTGCGGCATTGTCGCTACCTTTGTCGGTTACGTGACAGGCGCCCTTGTTGTCAATCGCGTATTTTCGCGCCACATAACTGGAATCGCAGCGAATTATTGTTCGTCATCTCAATCGGCCTGCCTGGCACGAATCTTGAGAGCTATTGCGAGGCAGCGGAACGGCCTCCGCATCCGCATTGCGGGATAACCGCATTGCTTCGAACACATGAAGGAACGCCAAGCATGCCCAACCTAAAGGTAGGTGAAACAGCTCCCTCAATGGACTCCGCTGAACAATCCCTGATCGATCGCATCTGGACGGCGATAGACGCGAAGGATTGGGAGACGGCACGTTCGTTACTAGAAGATGGCATCAGTGTTATGCCGGACAGCCTCAACCTACTCCAGTTATGCAGACAGTTGACAAATTGCAAGACATGGAGGCCGGCTGCCTGATTCTACGCAAATTTGTCCGCCTTGCAATTGAGAAGGTCTCAAAAGACTGGCTTCTTGGAGCGATGGATCAACTTTTGGAGGATGTAATGAACGGCAGACTTAGAAAAGCACGCATCTTAACATTTGAACCAATCACGAATGTCGGAAGAATAGAGACAGTACTGCACCATATTTCTGTATTTAGATCCGATCCGGCCGTTGAGAACGGAGTATCAATTACCTCATACGGTCGCGGACAGCTCATAGGCGTGATGTATACAGTGCCTGCACATGGGCAAATTGATGTCGCCTTAAATATTAAACTTCAGTGTGTTACTCCATCAGACGTGATTGCATTGAACAACATGATAAAAGGAATGCTTGACGCTTCGCATTCTCATAAATTTGAGGAAACAGAATCGACGAACGTTAGCGGAGGCTTAGGATTCTTCGCTTTTTGGTCGGGCGGCGTGTCAGCAAGTTATAGTGATGTCAAACACACGTTGGACGGTTGGGGCCTGAGTGCGGAGGACCAGCGGAAAATCGTTAACGGCATGATGGAGATCGCTCAGAACGAGTCAACGTTCAACTACAAGGGCACTATATATAACCGCGACTTCGATTATGACGTGACCGGTAGTCTCTTTGCAATCGTTATGGATGCAACAATCCAACAAGGGCAATATCACAAGCAACTGCGATTTTTGGCTCCCAAAGTACACCTCAATACAAATGACGGCGACAGCCTGCCGGTAGTTGGCACACTATACTCCTGATGTATCGCGCTCGCCGAACGTGGCTTGGCTCCTGTATTGCGGACAGACGATTCACAAACCATGGCAGCACTAAAGCCATTAAACGTCGTCAGAAAGGAGTTGTACGGGCATGGATTACTACCCAGCGCAGATAATATCCAAAGGCGTAAATAAAAGCGTAAAGATCTATCGTCTTCATGGGATCGATAAGGCGCAAGCAATACAGCGGCTGAAGGACGGCAAGGACGTATATACGACCAAATCAAAGGCTAATACCCTGGCGAAGGAGCTCAGCCGAGGCCAGGGCATTTGGAAGGACGACGCCCATGTGATCGGTGGCTATCGGCACTACCATGACGTAGATCACCACTACCGCAGCCACATTTTTTTTGGCGAACCAAAAGTCTAAATCCACGAAGATTCCTCCTGAAGGGTTAAAATCAATGGCAGTTCAGAAAATACAATTTTCGCTTTTGCATGGGGTGTTAGCTCCTGATGGCGCTCAAGGCCCGTAAGCGGAAGATTCATTATCGGTCGATGCTCATGGCGACGGAATAAATTCGGGCATCGACTATACGATCCAGCGCATTCAGAGGGCTGGGTGGACGCAGAAATTAAGGTCCCAGCACTGACGAGCCAAGAAGCTCAGGATATTGACGCGCTGTTCAAAATCCCTTCTTTCGGCATCAGCTCGTGAAGAGGTCCAACATTATGAAAGCGTCCATGGAAAGGGGAACCTGAATTTCTTCCGATATCTTTTCGGCGGCGTTGAGGCAGGTTATGATAAAATACGCCACCTTCTAAAGAACGTAGGCCTGTCAGAGGATAACATTAAAACACTTGTTTCGACGATCGCAGATATGGCGGATCGTATCGCTCAAAGCATCAATACCGGCAACGACTATTCAGTGGCCGGTGAACTGAAGATCTCGACGATTCAAGGAAAGGTCATCTCAGGCAAGAACATGATCCAATATCGTGTTCTGGCGAATAAGGGGACCGCTGGTTCGAACGGTGCAACAGCTCCGGCGAATGTGGAAGCGATTCCACTCAACTAGGTGCCTTTGCGGGAGGGCCGGACATAGGCTGCCATGAGCTTGGGTTCGTAGGTGAGCGTGGCCCGCCCCCGGTAAGCTAAATCGGGGGTTGCTCTCGAAAGGCCAGAGCCGAGCCCTAATGAGACAAAGCAGTAAAAGAATTCAGCGGCCAACCACCAAAACGCAGTGGTGACAAACATGAAGTTTGAAGGCGCCTCAAGATTTCCCACTCGTAATTTTCCTTACCACCGGAATGCCTCCGGGCTGTCTCGTGACGGGCTCGCCGATCCCCTAAAGGATACACCGACCGGCGCCGCGGCGCGCTTTATCCTAGGGATCGACCGTAAGGCGTCGGTGCTCGATCCAAGGGCAGAAGCTTCACCAGTCAATGACGCTTTTGCGAAGCTGGTCCTTGCTCCCGGGCACCGGCCGGAGACCCTGCTTGAATTGCTGGCTGTCCTTGATGCTGTTGTCGGCCCAGATGCGCTCCCAGATCAGCGGATCTATCGGGTCACAGACGGCGGGCAAATTGCCTGGGATCCTTCCACTGCAGATCTAGATCGCCATTTGAGGCTGGTTGTGACACGGCACCGCGAACAAGATGCCGAGATATTCGTATCGACGGCGCCTCCTTTCAATTCCAGCGGCATCTTTTTACAGGTTTTTGCCTAGGATCCGGTCGCAGGCGCTTATAATTTTTACGAGCGGCGTAGTGGAACCTGGTCTTGGGCTGGGAACTCGTGGCATTCGCTACAAGCGCCAACCCGGGGGCGCGGTCCGTTCGACAGCCATGTAACGGCGGACCGGTCATGAAAGAGCTGAAAGTGCCATGGCTACACTGGCACTCTCAGGCGTCGCCGATTCAAGACGAGATCTTTGCTCCTGACGATCCGTTGCGATCAGACACTCTCTACCACAGTTCGCAGGTCAAGGGTGCTGAGGATCTCGAACTTATCGTGCGCTCTGGCACCTCCCGTTGGACGAAATCGAGATTCGATCGTGAGGCTCAAAATGGCATCCTTTCCAATGCCCAGAGCTTCCTACGACAAGTTGTCACGACGACGACGGTCAATCTTACATCCTCTCCTCAACAGTCGGCATCACTGGCGCCAGATGAGCTGCTTCGCTTGCCCACGACGTTCTTCTTGAACACAGAGTGCCTGCTTGATGAACTGAACATACCTGCGAACATCCAGCGTCTGAAAGTTCCGGGCGCGTTCTATACGAATTGCCTCAGTCGATACGCCGTCCAACGGCAGGACGGGGGCGTCGTGGTTCAAGGGGATGTCGATTTCGCCTTCGCCGTTCCGGAGCCGTCTCTGGAGGACCGGGTTATTCTAGCCGGCCTGCTGGGAAGAGGTGTTCTGTCCCGTCGCCTGGCAGCCTGTTTGCTTATGGTCGATTTCCAGAACCCGATCTTTTCCCGAAAACGAGAATATCTGCTGCGGTTTTTCCCCACCCAAATGAAGCTGGACGGCAGCGGCGAGGCGCTTTTCGTTCAGGCCGTTCGCGATCCCGGAGGCGAAATGGGGGCAGAGTTCCTCTCCCTATGGGACGTCGATCCAAGCGGCTGGGAACAGTCGTTCGCAACGATGATCGAGACCCATTGGACGAAGCTCACCGAGAAGTTGGGTACGGCAGATGGCTTTGACGAAATTTTTCGGCTGGCCGAATCCAGACGTCGGCAGTTCCGTAAGCGCCCCTTGTCGGAGTTCGGTCTGACATTGCCGATCGCCAGCACTCTTGAGATCACTGATTTTCTACGCATGGATGTCGACGCCCATGTTTTACCCGACCCGGAGGAAGCGTGATGCCAAGTTTTGACCCACCTGGATTCTTGCAGGACTTCAACCAGCAGCAACAAGAGGCTTGGAGTGACTGGATGTCGCAACAGCTTGACGATGCGAAGGCCGGACAGCCGGACGTACGATTTTGACGCCCCGCGCCCACGCTTCTTCAACGTCGCTAAGACGCCGTTGGCGGCAGATGCTGTCGAAAAAGATATAAGCTGGACCGCGTTTCCCCGCCTGGTGGCAATCGATGCGGCCACCGACGAAGAGCGTTGGAAGACCGCTGACGGAAGCAGGGACGTGCAGGACGAATATTGCGAGTGGAGTGTAACCCGCTTGGCCGACGGGCGTATTTCGCGCGTGACATTTACCTGCGAGGGGCCCGAATACTGGCAATTTCTCGCGGCAACCGATCCAGCTAAAGTTTTGGACCTTTACCGTGGCCACATAGACCCTGCGGTTCAGCCGAATGATCTTTTGACCTCGGCCGGAACTTATAATCCGAGAAACAAGTGGAACAGCGGGACGTCTAAGGGTGCCATGCACCTGATCCAACAGAACAACACTCTTGGCGCAGAGATTGAACTCGCCGCCGGGGCGAGCAATACGCGTGCGCCCAAAGGCGTGTTGTTGACGAACGACCAGGACCTCATTCGATGCGGCGCTTATGGGCAAGCGGAAAGGCATAGTGACCCGACCATCGGGGGCGGCGTCAATTTATTGGCGCGGACTGACGCAAACATTTCACTCGCCAATCCGGTTGGTATCTATTTCGCAGGTTTGAACACGGCCGGTTGGGCAAGCCCGGATGGGACGCAACCGGCCCTCTTCTGGAAAATTACGCGTGGAACAGCTGAAAAGGCTGTCCGCGCTGTTTTTGAAGTACCCGCCGATCGGGGCTATTTGGTCAGCGACGTCACGATAAACGGCAAGGCCTATCAAGTTCGGTGGACAAATTTCTGATTTCATTTCGATGAAGTTGACAGGGGTGGCTATGAACATCGGCAAAAGTGCTCACCCTCCGATCGCGGGATGCAAGAGTAGGGCGGCCAAAACCGCGGGGTTGACGAAGATTGACGTCGCATCGACGCTTCGGCGACCCGCTACCCCCGCCAGATACTAGGATCAGGGCCTTCCTCGCGGCCGCGCTCAGAAGAAACGGGGGCTCGCGCGACCCGAGCCGCCGAAGGATGGGCGCCTTGATGCCCTGCTGGCCAATACCCGTTGGCGGGTGGACCAGCACACGATTCGGCACGAGCGACCTCACCCTGTTGCGAGATGCGCCCCGTCGCCCCAAGCGCCAAACATTTACGTACACACTGGGGATGTACTATTTGGAAAGCCTAGGATATAGTACATCCACGTACACACAAGGCTAATGACATGCACACCACTAAAGCTTTCAAGAATGGAAATTCCCAAGCGGTTCGCATACCGGCGGAACTGGCGTTTGAGCGAACCGATGTTGAGTTGGAGATCGAGCGCATCGGCGACGAGCTTCGCATCCGTCCTGTGCATCGCTCCCTGGCCGGCGTTCTGGATGTATTCGCCCGCTTCTCTCCGGATTTCATGCGTGACGGAAGAGAGTCCCATGAGCAAGACGAGCGGGACAAGATCTGATGGCGCGCTACATGCTCGATACGAACATGTGTATCTACCTGATGAAAAACCAGCCGGAGCAGGTCGCTCGCCGCTTTGCCAGTTGCTATGTGGGGGACGTGGTGATGTCCGCCATCACCTTCGCGGAACTCGAGTACGGTGTTTCCGCATCCGATGATCCGGAACGAGAACTTGATAATCTCTCCGCCCTGGCCGAGCTAATCACGGTAGAGCCGTTTGGGATCGCAGCAGCGCGTGCCTACGGTCCGGTTCGAATGGCGACGAGAGACCGGAAGAAAGATCATCTCGACAAACTGATCGCATCGCATGCGATCGCTCTGGACACGGTATTGGTGACCAACAACACGCGGGACTTCCTGGCGTATCCCGGACTGAAGCTCGAAAACTGGCTGGACGCGGAACGCAGAGAAACCAATTAACCCGTCCCAGCGGCTATGCCGTGAGGGGCGGGCAGGAGGGGACCTTGCCGGCGCTCGTGCCGGTAAGAGGGCGATGTTAGAGGTTAGTTTTCGCTCGATGAAAATAGGTTTCTGGAGACAACCTCCAGTCGGAGCGCTTAATGCTGAAATCGATATCGCTGTGTCGTCAGCGATGGAAACGCTAGCAGATCAGGGCGCATCCATCATCCCATTTACACTTCCAATCGATGACGTCTTGGACTTGTTCGATCATCATTGGATGTGGCTTTAAACGGCGTGGACGTCGTTATCTCGCCCGCCGCCGCCCATCTCCCTTTTGCAACGGCCATGAACGCTCCACCCGATACCGGAGTCAAGAGTTGGACTGAATGGACTGGCTTTAGCTACCCGCTAAATTTGACAGGGCAACCTGAATGTGTGGTCTCCTGCGGTTTTAGCGCCACGGGGCTACCTATCGGTATTCAGATTATTGGTGCACGAGGTGCGGACGGCCGGGTTCTATCTGTAGCGAAGGAAATCGAAAGTCTTATTGGCCGGTATTGCGAGAGTAATCACGATCTGCCTCGCGACGGCACCAGGCGGAATTGTAAGGGACCTAATTGCAGGCGTGTCGAAGTCCCGATGGGTGATCTCCTTCAAGTTCCGTCAATTCGCCGAAGCATGTGTTCAACGTTAATCGCGTGGAAGATAAAGCCGAGCTCGCCAAGCGGAGAATCGTATCGGATAGCGTCTATTGCGGCGATCAGGCGGTCAGCATCGATCAGTCCCAGTTCATGCAGCAGGCAACGGCGGGATAATTGACTAGTGATCTCGCTAGCACCGATAATCAGCGAGCCGGACAGATAGTTTTCGAAATTTTCTCGTATAGAAACGGTGAAGAACCGTTCGGGATATCCAAGCCGTTCCAACATCCGGCGATGCAGCGCCTTTTCGTGCCTCCAGGCTAAAGGCAAACTCCGATAAAATCGTACGGCTTCTGGCTGGGCGAATGGGCTAATTGGCCATATGCCATGGCTCGCAAACAAAGGAGCCCGCGCGGCGTGTGCCTCCAATACCGAGATCGGCAGAATAGGAAAGGGTGCCCGATCGCAGCTTGCTGCATAGTCGGGCAATCGGTTTTTGAGCACCAGCGTCATGGCGGAGGGAAGGATCGCAGGAAGGAATGAATCGCTAACATTACGAGCGAATTGCTCGTGATTTTGCTCGAAAGCATGGGCCATTAGCAACTCATCACCGCCTGTGCCAGTTGCGACCGCCCGTGGGGCTGAGGCAGTTGTGAGCGACTTCAATAGTTGATGGAGAGGCCGCTGCAGATCGGCATTGTAGGGAGCGGGAACGTAGTCGCTACTCACTTCGAACCCACACGGAACCATTGGTATCGTGTCAACACGCAGCGTTTGGTCGTGGAAGCCAAAGTGCTCGATTGCTATTTCGCGCCGCGAAGTCTGTTGACTTCGAGCTGGCCCCTCGACCTCTAAGGCATAGGTTTGCAGGGCGTCAGGATGCTGCCCCGCCAAAATGGCGGCAACGACTGCCGAATCCAATCCTCCGCTGAATTCGCTAGCCGTGAGGGCGGGTGTGAGCGGCCAGCGACGCAGCAGAGCGTCGATCAAACGGCATGCTGCGGCTGCAACATCGGCCTCATCCACAAGCGGGGTCGGGATGAAATACGGTGCCGGAGGCGGATAGTGCGTCTCGACGGCTCCCGTCCTGCTGATGCAAAGTGACGCGCGCTCGGTCAGCATGAAAACACCGCGAAACATCGTGGTTGTTGCATAGGGGAGCGTCCCCACAAGACGCAGACCAGTTCGGTCCGTGTCGACGTCGGCCAGGGTCATGCCCGAATAAAAGTCCGCTATCGACCAAGAGAGATCAATTCGCTCGCCGCTGACCTTCAGATAAAGTGGCGCAACACCTCCATGTCCGGCGCTGAAGGTAACCGTGCCGGAATGGCGATTGATCGAAATTGTCTGATAGTCCAATCGCCATTGTCCAAAAGCACAGAAATCATGCGCTCGTTCTATCGGCCAATCCCTGAGCGCCATAACCTGCCCATTCGGTTCGGCCGAACGCTCGCGGCAGATCAGGATGATTTGATCAGCGGTGTCCCACCGGAAGTTTTCGAGCAAAGGATGGTCTAGGATCTTGATAGAGATGTTGGGGTAGGGCGGCGGATACATCGGGGGCTCAGCCACGCACTCGAGATGACCTCGGTCAATCGTTCCCTTGAACATGGATGATCGCTTGGTTGATGAAAATCTAAAGGGCAGTGACCGCCGCCTTGGCGACGGTCACACGGATGAAACTTAAACGTCCAGTTTGTCCATGTCTCCTGGCTTGCCCCCCTTGATCATGGCAGCAATTTCTGTGGTCGAAGGGGTCGGTCCGACGCGCGGCGCCTTGGCAAACACGCTCAACTCGCTACCGATTGGATCAATGGGCTTACGGCTAGCTATCGTTTCCATGTTATGACTCTCCGTTGGTTTTCCTCGCCGTCCCCCTAAGGGGCCAATGACGCGATTGACTGAGGTACATTGTCCCATGCCGTTCTAGGGTGGCATAGGCTGCGGAAGTATTTGGCTGCAATCGATCCGGGCGGCTACGCGGCTGGCTCTCTGACCTATGCATTGAGCGTACGACAATCGCCCGGTAAAGAAGCGGGTCTGCCTGCGATGCGGCGCCGCTTGTACAAAAGAATTCCAGGCGGGGACTCGTCCTCGCTTGTGAGCCGGACTGGCGGCGAATTGGTGACCAAAACTTCCTGAGACGTAATGTTCAAACATCGAGCGGAATTTCCTATACCAGCTAATTGCCTAAAACGTCTGCGGAAAGGACGATGGGATGACTTCGAGCGGCACGACTAATTCTTTTTCGAAAGTGCTAGGCTCTGAGAGGATGTGTGTTTGCCACCCGTTGGCATGCAACGAGTTTATCAGCTTTGGGTGCGTCTCGCCGATGAGCGAGGTAATGCCAGCAACGCGGCAAAACTCCATCAACCCGATCATCAAAACACGCGATACTGGAACCCCGTCAATCTTTTCGTCACCGCTTGCGACCGCCCACCGCGTCCATTCGAAAACGTCGTGCGACCTTGGCCACTTTTGACCTCGCATGATTTGCGGGTAGACGGTTGAGAGAAGATGTGGCTGCACAGTAGGAAGGAGCCGAGAATACCCGATCACCGCATTGTTCTTGAGAACGCTAAAATGAATAGCGCAATCGTGATCGAACTGATCTATTTCCCGTCTGTCACTCTTGCGTAACGCCTCCCACCCACGTCGTTCCACAAATTGCTGGTGTCGAAATCGCCAGATTTTCTCCATGATTGCGGCGTTAGCCCGAGAGTGCCCAATGCAAATCTTGATCATCGCTACCTGACCCCCGGATCACTATGCACGATCTTTCGGTCCTTCAAAATGAGTAGAATTACTCACCTCTGCGCTGGGGCGAGGATGATTGGCGACTTTCTCGCGCAGCATTCGTCGCGCAATCATGATTTGAATCCGGACAATCCCGCGCGGCGTGGGAAGGCGGTTTCGGAAAGATCGGGCAACGGGTTTAGAATGCCGACATCTCGTGCCGCTAGAGTGAAATTGCAGAGCATCGGTGTGCTCAAAGACGCCTAAAGGCTCGATCGAGCCGGCTCTCAGGCCGCTTTTCGTTTGGTGTGATTGCGTTAGAAAACCATCTCGGCCGGTGCTTATCTGCTACCGACTAAATAGGCTTCGACCGCTCTTACCGTCCCCGGTCTCGGGGGCATGGCTGTGGGTTAATGGTAGTCTGTCAGGGAGTATATCTACTCATTTACGTCACCCAGAAATACTTATAGCTGAATTGGTGCCTCCAATAACACTCGCCTCAGTTGGAGCTGGGCAAAGAAGCGGTCCAAACGATTGGATCAGTCCTGGCGTGAAGATAGAAAATCAGCGGAAAGGGAGAATCAAATGTCCTTGCATGTCAGCTACGTAGACAAGGAAATGACGGATCATGCCCGTGCATCTCAGCCGGGAAGCGCGGCGCTTGCCCAAGGAACGCAATATTCGTTGCTGTTGAAGAATCGATCGGCGCAACCTTGGACCTTCTATGTCTATCAAAAGATGCCTCAACCTGTTGCCAATGTCTTCTCTTTGGCATGGTTCTGCTCTCCGTATAAAATTCGGGTTGGCAATCAAATCAAATTCAGTTGGGAGCTCGCCTATAATTTCGTCTGGAGCGACACGGGACAACTGATTCCTGGCGTGGACTTTCTTTCCTCCGGGGTGGAGGACTGCAGCCCCAGCGGGAGAAACACCACTACTTTTTCATTAAGTGATGGACCTGGCCTGACCGCGCCGATCAAGGGTGATCCTGCAGGATCATTGGTCATTAACGATGCTGCCAATGTGCCAAACAACCGGTTCTCCGTGGGCATCGGCATGTCCGGAACGGGAACTTATGTTGCACAAGCGGGCACCAATCTGCTCCACACGTTCACGCCAACTCCGAGCTATTGGATTGCGGCGGGAACAAATGTGAATATCGGCTCGGTGCTCAGTATCGACACGATCACCCAGACCAGGGAAGCCAAGTTTCCCTCTGCCGTCTTCAATCTCGTAGGCGTGCTCCAAGAGGACAATACCTGGGATATCAACCCGGCTTGATGGCAAGGTGAATAGGCATCAGCTCCGCCCGTCAGGGCGGAGCTGATGCCTGGGAGTACCTGTTGTTGATAATAATTGGCATTCCTTCCCTCACGCATCAATCTTGACCGAGGAACCAAAGATGTTTGCAGGGCCTCCAATCGGTGCGGTCTGTCCCTTTGCGGGGCAAGTTGCCCCCATCTCGAGCTCGGTCAATACAATCTGGAGCAACACACCATGCGCAAGCTCTGGCGTGGCTACGGGTACAAATGCGGAAGCTCCTATCAGCTACGTCGAAGCCCAGGGATGGATGCTTTGCGATGGACGCTATCTCAGGGCAGCCGCCTATCCAGAACTCTACGCCGTTCTCGGCGGACTCTATGGAGAGCGGAATTCTACGGCCGATCTGGAATTTCGGATTCCAGACTACCGTGGGCTGTTCCTGCGCGGTTTCGATGCCGGTGGCGGTATGGACCCTGACGCGAAACGACGGCTAGATCCAACCGGCAATAATGTTGCGAATGTTGTTGGATCACTCCAATGCGATGCTCTGCAAGTTCACGCGCATCCCTATGAGATAACGACGCCGGCGGGAATTTCGCAACAGGGCAGTGCCGCCGGAACTTCCATTTCAAGCAAATCGACAGGCTTGCCGGAAAGTCCGGCACGCACCGCTCTTGAGACGCGTCCCAAGAACGTGGCCGTGAACTACCTGATCAAGTTTCGGTAACTTGAAAGGCGCGCAGGTCCTTTCATTCGATTCAGAGACATCGGTCCGGAAGCGACATCTTGCCGGCCGGCAAAAGAGGAGAAGTTTGATGACTGATACTTTGAGAGCTTTCGGATGCCTTGCTGCTTTCGCTCTGACCGTCACCTTCGCGCAGGCGGCAGCGGCTGAGGAGCATCAAAAAGGCAAGGTCGCGGCGAAGCCCGTAGAAACTGGCATCGTGATCCGCGGCGTCACGCTTGCCGGCCCGGTTGGAAATCCGGGAACGTCAACCGGAAAAACATGCGACTTCAGCGGTGAGCCTGTGGATCCATCCGGACGTTTGGAGGGGGCAAGCGTCAACTGCAGGCCAAATGGCAACCAGGCGAATACATTGCCAGGGCTACCCGCACGCTTTAACGCGTATTGCATGATAAATGCGCCGGTCAAAAGTGCGCGGCTAATCCAAGCTGCCCGACCAGAAAATGCCAACCACTGCGACCTGTCGGGGATCACCCCAAAAGACGCGACTGGTCAATTCGGGGGGGCCGTCTGGCGGTAGGCGGTCATTGGACGACTTCTGAGGAAACAAATTCAAAGCACGTCCTCGCAGTCACCCAATGGATGCTCTCTGCTCGACCTACCGAAAACTGTGTTGCGCCTGTCTATCAATTCAGGCGCTGATTTAGCTCTGCATTTCAATGGGGCTACTATCTGATCATGATGGCTGTCGTGGACCCAACAGGCCCGATCTTTGAAGTGGCCCGCAACTCCATGTGTTTCAGCGAATGATTCTGAGACGAAAGCTTTCGGCAATCATCTGAGGTGTATTAACCACATTGAGCTTTCGCTGGATGTTCAAAATGACATTTTGAATGGTTCGATGGGATCGTCCGAGAATCGTTGCGATCTCTATTGCTGTTTTGCCTGCGGCACACCAATGGATGATTTCGCGCTCTCGCGTTGTGATCATGGGTAAGGCCTGAATTTTTCGACTGGCATCATTCCCAATTTGGGCGCGGAGCAAGCTGTGTGTGTGAGCCCCCATCAGATAAAGCGCGCTTCGGTCGGAGGTTGAGAGCTCTACCTTTTCCGCTCCAAAACTGACAATCGATTGAAACCCAGCGGCAGTGTGTATAGGAACGCTGAAGCCGTCAATCAACTTGAATTCGCGTGCCTCATTCATGACGCGACGGCTCTGCCGATCGAGTTTTTGATCTCGCAGAGCTTCCGACCAAACAAATGCGTGATCACATGTCTTGCTAAGCTGCACTATGGGGTCGGCGTGGATATAATTGTTTTCACGATAGCGATCAAACCACCCGGCTGACCAATTGCCCAATACGAAATAGGGTTCAATTCGCTCCGGAGGCGAGGGGATTCCGGATATCGCGAAATAACTAAACCCGAAATATTGTGAAATTTTTCCAAGTAGGAGCAACACATCGTCTTTGCTCTTTGCACTGGCTGACTCTGACAGGAAATCGAACACCAGATTCGAGACCGCTGAGGATCCTTCCTTCACGACAACCTCCGGTTCGGCGCAAGATTAACTTCGTCATAGTGCCCAGTTCGGTGGGCGGCTAACTCTGAAAACCATATTAGATACCCTTGATATATACAACCAAAAATCGCATCTTCCAGACGGGATCGTCGTCGGCAACCGTTTGGCGCCGCTCGTCTGAAAAACAATTCGAGCCGTCAATTTTAACCGAGTGCGTCAGCCCGATCGCTTAGCTTGGCATTGACTCGGAACCGTACGGCAAATGACTGACAACTTCGAAGCAGGGCCTGTGGCAAATTTTGGCGCTTAACGGTATGTGGACCATGGGACGAGAGATTGTCCCTCCAAAAGTTGTGGAGCGAACCGACGATTCTGAATGCGATTACCGAAAAGCTGAAGCGGCAACCGATGGAAGATTTCAAGGGCCGGCATTTCGAGGCATGGCCGATCGTGCGGGCGGTTGCCTGGTGTTTGCGTTTGCTCAAGGCTTCAGACGAGTTCGTCAGAAGCGAAAGTTAAGGCCCGCCTCAATTACATTATCGTTGAGGTCGGACTTCGAGCTGATGCCTCCGCTCGTGGTCGGGACGGCGTTGTTAATGACGTAGTTGTACTCGATCTTTGCCGACACGCCGCCCGAAAACGCGTGCTCGACGCCGCCACCGAAGAGGTAGCCCTGTTTCCAGCTATCCGGCCCGGATTTCCGTTTGTCCGATCCGGATACGAGGCGGCGGCCCTCGAACTCGGTCGTTGTGACGCCCGCGGTGCCGTAGACGAAAGTGCGATCCAAGCCCAGGCCAGCCTTCGCTTTCGCGCCACCGCGGAAGCGGCTTTCCACGTTGCCGCCGGGCACACGCACTTCGTTGTTCAAGTAAGAGCCTTCCAGTTCGGCGCCGAAAACGCCCGATCCAGCCTGGAAATTGTAACCTACCTGAGCGCCCACCGCTGGGGCGCGACCATTGTTGAACGGGTTGAATTTGGAGGCTGCGACACCTCCATGAAGACCGGCGTAAGCCCCGGCCCACGAGAAGGTTCCCGGTGCGTCATAAGAGGGGGCGCTCGGAACGCTGTGGTCAGCTAGATCGGCCGCCGACGCGCCGCATGCCATTAGCGTCAAGACACCTACGGAGAAGATTTTTCTTTTAATTAGCGACATATGTAACTCCATAACGAGCGAAACTAACATCCGGTGCTGGGCTGGACGCCCAAAGTCTGCAGGCCCCGCCTTACCCGCGGAGAGGGCATCATCAGCTTCCATGAGAAAAGCCAAATCGCTCGACTGGATCAAGTTTCGCATCGCGTCCGCTGGGTCTTGGGTCGACCCGACGCTCTTTGGGACATAGGAGGCGTTGTCCCTGCTGTGCTGGAGCCTTCCTCCTGGACCATAGCCGACGTTCCTCCCTGCGACAGCCCTTCGCCTGTTGAATATTTCAGCATTGTCATACCTGCTTTCATAAGCAGACTCTCTACAATTACCTGATTTAAGGCAAGAGACGCAGAGGATATATTTAAGAATATATTCGTTTATGTTATATCAAAAACGGGAATGGATTGATACTTCACCGTTTAAAGGAAAATATACGACAATATATTTTCATATATATTATGGTTTATTTTCCAGCTGGTGGCACAAGCATTTGCCGCGCCAACAAAATTAGGCTCGCACAACGAAAGCGCGACTGTAGCTGACCTTATGCCACGACAGAATTCACGACGCTCGTCCGGGCGGCCAGATCCGCAGAGCGTCCCTGCCACTCCTGGTCCAGGAGCCTGTAATCCGCAGCGAGTCCAGGAGCCTGTATTTCGCAGTGATATGATCGTCGGTCAGCCACTGGGTGGGGCCGAGCGGTTGCCGACCTGCGGTGCGATGCCCGACCCCGAGGCCGGTTCAGCCGTCTGGCAACCCCCGAGTGATGGGTGAGACGCCCGTCCGACTCCCACCCCGCCGTGTTGGCTCACCGTTGGTGGAGAAGCGTGTCATAGGGACGCGTCGGGTCGGCTTGAGGATATTCACAACATTGACGGCGTCGTCGGGACCAGTATCTCGGCGCTGTTCCTGCTGGTGATCAGCATCGCCAATTTGTTCTTCCCGAACCGTTGCGGAAGCCCAGATCGTTACCGCCGAAGCGAAGATACTCTCCACCGAAATCGCGATTGCGGCCACAAGTTGTTCGAGCTGGCAGGAACGCGCTCAACCCCTGCAGAGCACGGACTTGATCGCCACTGGCGCAACGCCCGCACCCATACTCTGCACGACCCGGTCCGCTGGAAGTACCCCATTTTGGGTAAGTATTTCCTGAATGGCGAGAAGCCACCGCTCCATGCCTGGAGCTGAGGATTCCGATCTGCAAAGCACCTAAGATCAGGTGCTCTGCAGATTATGTCTGCAGCGCATACGAGGGAGGAAGCTTTCGCCTTCGTCAACGAGGTGTCGCGGACATTGTTGCCGCTGCTTGGCCGCCGATTGTCATCGCCCCAAGTCTTTTTTCATATTCTGCCGGCCACCGCGAAGGGCGCACGGTGCCGCCGAGATAAACATTTTCGCATCCGTCATTCAAATAGGTCATATCAAAACAATGGATTTCACTAATTCGCTCTTGGAAAAGATAAGGGGCACAGGCGGCGCCCGTTGCCTAATAAGGAGTATATGCGATGAATATCAAAGGCAGTGATAAAGGCGGTTTTATTTGGGGATCCAATCTCAACGACACTATCGATTGCGGCAAGAAGAATGACTGGATTGATGCCGGCGACGGCGATGATCGGATCAAAGCTGGTGACGGCCAAGACTACATCATGGCCGGTCCGGGCCATGACACTGCCTACGGCGGGAATGGCTCAGACGTAATCCATGCCGACGGTGGTGACGATCTCTTGTACAGCGACGCCTCCTACCCCTTATACGTCACCGACCCTCACCGCGTAATACCGCATAGCGGCGAGGGCGATGACGTGCTCGACGCCGGCCCTGGCCGCGATATACTTGTGGCTGGTGACGGCGCAGATGTTCTGACTGGCGGCGACGACGGCGACGCCTTCGTGTTTCGGTTCCACAACCCTATGGTTGGAACAACGCACTGCTATACGAGTGTGATGGATTTCGACACGAAGCAGGACCGCTTTGTCCTGGACGCCGCAGATTTCGGTGGTGACCGGAATCTGTTTGATGCAAATTTCATCAATCATTCCAAGGGCTTTCCGGGCGAATTTGTGGACACCTTCTACAACGGCGCGGCCGAAGGCGCGCACGGCGAGCATGTCGTGGTAATCACTGATCGAGGCTTTGCGTCTGCCGCTGCCGCCGCGACTGCTATTGATCACGAAGCCCCCGGTGACATCATTGTCTACCATGATGAAAAAACTCTCGGTCAAGATGGCAAAACTCACGGTGCGACACTAGCCTATGTTGATTCTGCGAACCACGCGCATGCCTTCGCTCATGTCGACAATCTGCACGACATGTCGGATCTTACCTCGCTCACGGCGGAAAATTTCGGCTTCATTTAATTGAAGATCCGAGGAGCGTTCCACCCTTGGGGCGCTTCTCTTTTCCAACATGGCGCAGGGAACTGAAAATAGAAACGACGTGATTTTATTGATCGACTGCACCAGTAAAGGTACGCCATTGAAACAAGTTCTCGTCGCCGATGACGACGCCGCCATGCGCCACCTGCATCCTGGGGCGGTTGCGCAAGCTGACTTTCTTCTCGCTGGCTGAGGCCAATGCCGCTATTGGCACTTGATCGCATCAACGATCACCTCATGCGTCGATTGGGTGTTACCCGGCGGCAAGTATTTGAACGTGTCGAACGTGCTGCGCTCGCTAGCCTCCCGGGTTGAAACTACGAATTCGCCGAATGGCGTCTGGTCCGTGTCTCGACCGATTATCACGTCGAGTTCAAAAGCTTCTTTAGTTCCGTCCCCCATGCCCTCATTCGCCAGCAGGTCGATCTTAGAGCAACGGCGCGCACCATCGAGATCTTTTACCGCGGCAAGCGCATCGCCGTCCATCAGCGCCGCTATGGCGGCTGTCGTCATGGAGCCGACCCAGATCACATGCCCAGTTCCCACCGGCGATACGCTGAGTGGACACCAGATCGCTTTCGGCGCTGGGCCGCATCCATCGGTCAAAGCATGCCGCGAGGATTTCTCCGTTGCATACCACCGCGTTCCCCGGCTGTTCGCCACGCTCGCGCTTGCAAGGGGTGACGGGCGATACGGCAGAATCCCCAAATCTATCGCCAAGACCGACCTGCTGATCCTCGATGACTGGGGACCGGAAAAACTCAACGATGATCAGCGCCGCGATCTTCTCGAGATCATCGAAGACCGCTACGAGCGTCGCTCGACGATCGTCACAAGCCAGGTGCCCCTGGATCGCTGGTGGGAAATTATTTCAAATCCAACGCCGCCGATGCGATACTGGATCGCCTCGTTCACAACGCCGAGGCATCGATCTCATTGGCGAAAGTATGCGCAAACAGCGTTCACCGATGGCGCTTGAAACACAGCAAAGCTTGACCTGACACAAAACCCGATCCAAACATCAAACAGACCCAGGATCAGCCCGAAAAATGGCCGGCTTCAAATCGGAATCGGTGGCCGGTTTCATCGGAATACGCACCCAATGCAACATCTGAAGATCGACCTGATCGGCTTGCTTAATGCCAACGAAGCGCATCGTCGGTCGCCTTGCAGCTTCTGCGATCGCCGCAGCATCGATGATGTCATTC
The DNA here is from genome assembly GCF_019685025.1 of Rhizobium sp. NZLR8. Classification (NCBI taxonomy): domain Bacteria; kingdom Pseudomonadati; phylum Pseudomonadota; class Alphaproteobacteria; order Hyphomicrobiales; family Rhizobiaceae; genus Rhizobium; species Rhizobium sp. NZLR8. The sequence continues at coordinate 147,077 of NZ_JABDVY010000010.1, forward strand.
TTGTTCGATTTTACATAGACTTCACTGCGCCGGGATGATGCGGACGGAATGCCCCATCGTCTGCAACTTAACGCAAGCCATTGGGAACCCGGACGGGATTCCATTCCGACAAGCGTTCTGTTCGCTCGTTCGAAGAACTGCAGTAGCGTCTCGCGCCGGAACTATCCAGGCCGACCACGGGAAAGAGGTTCTTTCCGATATCGATGCCGAAGACGGCGCATTGGCGCAGTTGGTTGCGATCCATAATTTCAGCCCTCCTTTGCCCACCTCCGTTATGCTCTCGGGAGACAGGGCGGACCATCCCATTAGCTCTAAGCCCTGCTCGTAAGCGGGAGGTGGTGAAGGGCATGTGCCGCGATTGGACGACCTCCCGGCCGGCGCCAATACAACTCAGGCGCTGGCGCGCTAATGACGTGATCAGGTTAAACCATCCCGCATCCAGCGCTCGGCTATTGCGAATGTGCGGATTGGATGTTTGCATTTGCGGCTGCAACCGTCGAGGCCTCCCTGGGTGACGCGACTTTGGGAGCCGCAAAACCACCGCGGATTGCTACATTCAACCGCACGTGATCCTTGGCCAGTTGTTGGATCGCCGCAGCGAGGCTCGCCTGAGCGCTGGACACCTGCCTTTGCGCTTCGAGAACATCGAGGAGAGAAGAGGCACCATCCGTGTACGAGGCCGTCGAAAGCTTCAGTGCTTCTTCGATCGTTTCTACTTGCCTGCGACGTGAGTTCTCTGTGTGAACGTCGCGTCGGATGGCTGTCAAAGCGTCCTCGACTTCCTGCACAGCTGTCAGGACGGTTAATTTCCAGCTTATGTAGGCTGCTGCGGCGTCCGATTTAGAAGTCTCCACGTTTGACCGCAAACGGCCGCCGTCCAGAATTGGGAGGTCAAGGCTCGGCCCGAAGGACCATTTCAAGATACCCCCGTGACGGCCGCGCTGCTTGATATAGGAAGGGGTGATCGAGCCGGAGAGCGTTATCGCGGGGTAAAGCTGTGCTTCCGCCACGCCGATCTGTGCAGTCGCGGCGGCGAGATCCCGTTCAGCCTGGCGAATATCGAATCGATTGCGAATAAGATCGGCGGGAATGCCGGCATTGATCTTTCCGCGATAGACCGGCTGCCCTTCACTTTTCTGCAGTTGCTTGATCACTGTTTCCGACGGCAAAGCGAGGAGGGCCGCAATGTGATGCGCCGACACGCGAAAATTCAGTTCTAGCCTTGGTATTTCGGCAATCGTCGATCGGACAAGTCCTTCGGCTTGCAAGACATCCAGCCTGGAAGCCGCTCCCGCTTCGACTTGAAAATTCGTGAAATCGTAGGTCTCCTGGCGGGACTTCAGGTTCGCTCGGGAAATCGAGACGCGCTGCTGGTAGTACCGGGCGTCGATGTAGGAGGAAACAAGATCTTTGATTAGAGCTAGCTTTGCGGCGTCGACAGCCGCATGCGCAGAATCAAGAGAAGCCAGTGCGCTTTCAGTGCTGCGCCGGTACTGACCGAATACGTCCAGCAGCCAGGTCAACGATAGTTGCACGCTGGAGATATTCTGTGTGCTCGTGACATCTCCCCCTTTGCCGATCTCGCCGCTTGTCGTGTGTGATGCCTTGGGAAGGCCCCCGGCGCCAGCGATGGTGACGTCCGCGGCGGCGGCATTAACCCTTTCGAGCGCCTGCTGAACGCTGAGGTTCTCATCCAGGCCGGAGGCAACGTACTGGTTGAGCGTACGATCTGAAAACGAATCCCACCACGCCGACACCGCAACATCGCCGGCGCTCTGTTTTGCACCCTCGGAAAACTTCTCCGGCAAAGGCGTTTCCGGCGGTGCATGGTCGGGCCCGAGCATGCAAGATGACAAAAGTAGCGGCAACACCGCAGCGGCCAGACGGAACGAATGCAATTAATCAGCCTCCATTACAGCGAAATTCAACTCAAACCCGTTTCGCCTGCCCGAAGGATGATGCCAGCGCGCAATTGCCGACGCAGCAGATCGAGAATTCCGGCGTGACACTACGAAATCGCGTGCAGCCAAAACAACAAGTCGACACCCGCTGGCGCGAGCTGGCGTCAAATCCCTTTAGGCCTGTCGTTCGGGTCAAACTGAATGATCGTGATCCAATTGGCAGTGAGTGCCGGTCGGTTCTCGTTCTCGATCTCGACCGTCACCTCGTAGGTGGTCACCAGCATGCTTGCGCCGCGAAATTGACATTCAGAGAGAACGAAGCGACCGCGCACACGACTGCCGGTCTTGACCGGTGACATGAAACGCACCCGGTCTAAGCCGTAGTTAAGGCCCATGGTCTGCTCGCGGATCCTTGGCATGCCGCTGAAGTTCATCGCCGACAGAAGCGAGAGTGTCAGGAAGCCGTGAGCGATCGTGCCACCAAACGGGCTTTCGACTGCCGCGCGTTCCGGGTGCACGTGGATGAATTGATGATCGTGTGTCGCGTCGGCAAAGAGATCGATTGTAGTTTGATCAACGGTGATCCATTCGGATTTGCCGAGTTCCTGGCCAATTCGCGACGGCACGTCGGCGAGCGAAAGTTCGTGCATTCGACCTCACTTATTTGATGACTGATCAAGTCGTGGATTTTCCCGGAGGCGAGCTGCGATTTAACCAATCGTCACAATCATTCGACTGTGACTGACTTAGCTAGATTCCGCGGCTGGTCCACATCTGCCCCCATGACCACCGCCGTGTGATACGCAAGAAGCTGTAGCGGCAGAGCAAAGATCATCGGCGCGATAATCTCCTCGACATTGGGTAATACGATAGTGTGCATGGTGGGGAGTTTCGACATCGAAGCTCCCGTCTCGTCGGTGATCAGAATGATGCGGCCGCCGCGGGCGGCCACTTCCTGCATATTGGAGACAGTCTTATCGAAGAACCGATCATGTGGCGCGATGACGATGACTGGCATATTTTCATCGATCAGGGCGATCGGACCGTGTTTTAATTCTCCTGCTGCATAACCTTCAGCATGGATATAGGAGACCTCCTTGAGCTTCAGCGCACCTTCCATAGCCAATGGGAAACTCGTGCCGCGGCCGAGATAGAGCACGTCGCGGTAATGCGACAATTCCCGTGACAAGAGCTCGATCTTCGGCTTGATGTCGTTCAGCACCTGTCGCATAACGCCCGGCAACGTCGCCAAACTTTGGACGAGCACTTGTTCCTCGTCGTCCGTGATTGTGCCCCGCGCCTTGCCCGCGCCGATGGCTAGCGCAGCGAGAACAGCAAGCTGGCATGTGAATGCCTTGGTAGAAGCAACGCCGATCTCTGGCCCGGCGAGGATCGGAAAGATGGCATCTGCCTCGCGGGCAATTGTTGATTCTGGGGTATTGACGACAGCACCAATTCTCAGACCTTGTGCTTTGCAATACCGGAGCGATGCAAGCGTGTCAGCCGTCTCACCAGATTGAGAGATGAAGAGCGCTGCCGACCGTGGCGACAATGGGATTTCGCGATAGCGGAATTCGGAGGCGACATCAATCTCTACCGTCAAGCGTGCGTAGCGCTCGAACCAATATTTGCCAATCAGTCCCGCAAGGTATGCAGTGCCGCAGGCAGAAATTGCGAGGCTCTCAACCCTGGCAAAACCGATGTCGGTTGAAATGGCTTTGACATGATTTTCGTTGACATTGATGTAGTGACCAAGAGCACGGGCGAGGACCTCGGGTTGCTCGTAGATTTCCTTCTCCATAAAATGCCGGTGATTTCCCTTGCCGACCAGGCCTGCGGTAGCAAGCGATATGTGCCGTGGGCGCGTGACGACTTTGCCTTCGATATCGAAAACCTGGACACTCGTTTTGCCTACAACAGCCCAATCGCCATCGTTCAGATATGTGATGTCATTGGTGAACGGAGCAAGAGCGATCGCGTCGGAGCCTAGAAACATCTCACCATCGCCATGGCCTATCACTAATGGTGGTCCATTGCGCGCTACCATAATGGTCGCGGGATCATCCTCAAACAGGATGGCAAGAGCGAAGGCGCCCTTGACGCACTTCAGCATGGCATGCATGGCCTCAAGGCATCCCATGCCATCCCGACGGAATTTTGTCAGGAGATGCGCAATCACCTCGGTATCCGTGTCGGTCTGGAACTTGGCCCCTACCTCTGCCAATCCGTCTTTCAGCTCGGAGAAATTTTCGATGATGCCGTTATGAACAACGGCTACGCCATCGGCAAAATGCGGGTGTGCGTTGCATTCTGTCGGTGCGCCATGGGTCGCCCAGCGCGTGTGGGCGATGCCGACGGTGCCGCTCAGGGGCTCTTTTTTCAATCTCGTTTTAAGGTTCACGAGCTTGCCTTCTGCGCGGCGTCGGTGCAATTCTCCCTCGCAGATCGTAGCAACGCCGGCTGAATCATAGCCACGGTATTCCAGTCGCTCCAAGGCTTCTATCAGCCGCTCCGACACGGGCTTCCGTCCCACTATGCCAACAATCCCACACATGCTCGTCACCCATGTCCCAAGAGCCCCCGACCGGTAATCAGGAAGGCGGACGCCGCTCGTTGCGTGTCCTCCAGCGGGTGCTATTAAATCCAAACAGATTAGTAAAATTGATTGTTGCGATAGCTATCATCCACGATATGGATGTCGCGCACTCGGGTTGCGTCGGTTAGACGCTGTAGGCAGCGAACGACGCCTTCTGCAAACTGTCGACTGATAAGCTACGCCCGGGGTGTTGGGCGCCTGCCTCTGAAAATGTTCGCGCCAACACGAATTGCTATTTGCCGACGACATGCCGCCAATTGTCTTTCATCGGCGCACGGACTGAAAGGCAATTCGTTTTTCTGCAGGTGAAGCGGTATGTGTCTGCGGGCTGACCCTAAGGCGTAGTTGCCCCTTTGCATGCAAACGTGATCACGAATCGGTCAGCAGGACTGCCCAGCCGCATTTGCAAAGAGGTTGGCGTCAGAGTGAAAGTGCCGACAGTTTGAACCGCAGGGGCCATGGCGGCCCAGAAGTTCCGTTCGCACAAGCAAAGAAACTACCTCTTACCGCCGGATTTAACCCGACGCCTGGTTTTAGGATTTTGGCAAGCGTCCACCAGCCTTGACCCGAGCTGGATTTCCCATGGCCGTGCTTCCTGCAGGAACATCTCGCGTGACCACACTACCAGCGCCAATGACAGCGTGATCGCCAATCGTCACCCCCGGGAGAATGATTGCTCCACCGCCAATCCAGGCGTGCCTGCCAATGCTGACAGGTCGTCCCAACTGCAGTCCAGCCTGGCGCTGCTCTGGAGCATGTGGATGGTCCGCGGTATAAATTTGCACAGCAGGGCCTATTGCGGTTCCGTCACCGATAGTCACCGCTGCCACGTCAAGGATGACGCAGTTGTAGTTGATGTAAACCCAAGCTCCTAACCGGATGTTAAACCCGTAATCGCAGTGGAACGGAGGACGAATAACCGCTCCAAGCCCGACTGCTCCCAATCGTTCTAAAAGGAGCGCATTCCACCGCTCGGCGGAGTCGCCCAGCGTGTCATTATACCGCTTCAACCAAGCCCCGGTGAGGAGCAGCTCGGCTTGGATCTCGGGGTCCGCTGCGTTGTACATTTCGCCTGCCAGCATCTTCTCTTTTTGGCTGCGTGTCATCGTCACTTCTCAGATCTTGTTCGCGGGAGGACGGTACTTGAGTGCGACTACTTCGCGATCAAGCTAGCTAGCACCTGGCACGATATCGGGCGGAGGCGGAGGTGGAATTCATAGTAACACTCCTTGTTCGTGGCAGAAAGGATGAGGCGTCAACTTTAGTCGACCAGCGAGCCGAGTGAGAACTCCCGCGACGAGAATAGTCAGGCTCCAGCTCCCCCGCGACACGTGAAAGCTGAATAACGTGGCTGGGCGGAGGACCATTTTTCAGATGCGCGAGTATCTGGGGAATTGGAGCTAGACCTTGCTGAGACGGGAATCGGGGTGCTTGCTTCAAGCATGTGCCGCTGGCCCTACAAGGGGTCAATCGTGACGATCCCACTTCATTGCACCTGCTTGAACGCAAGGACAGCATTCATGCCGCCCATGGCGAAAGCGTTGCTCATGGCCACGCGCACCCTGCGCTCCCGGGGCACATTTGGCGTGATGTCCAAATCACAATCGGGATCTGGCTCGCGATAGTTGGCCGTCGGCGGCACGACACCTTCTTGGATCGCCATCACGCAAGCAATCATTTCGAGCGCACTTGCTGCCCCGAGGCAGTGCGCGTGAGTGGATTTGGTGGAAGAGATGGAGATCGATCGAGCATAGTCACCAAAGACACGCTTAATCGCCATCGTTTCGATTTGATCGTTGGCCTTGGTGCCGGTGCCATGGGCGTTGAGGTAGTCCACGTCCTCGGCGTTTAGGCCCGCATCAACAAGGCAGGCGCGCATCGCCGCCTCCGGCCCATGCACAGCTGGTGCAGCGATGTGGTAGGCATCGGCGGAAAGGCCGATGCCGGCGACCTCGGCAAGCATCGTTGCACCGCGGGCGGCGGCATGCTCATAGCTTTCCAGCACGGCCATGCCCGCACCCTCGCCCAAAACTAGTCCTTTCCTGTCGGCGGAGAATGGCCGGCAAGTATCTGGAGCGAGTACGCGCATTGCTTCCCATGCCTTAAGCACGATCCACACGAGTGGCGCGTCGCTTCCTCCAGCTAGCATAACGTCCGCCCTACCGAGCTTGATCTGATCTACCGCTGAAGCGATCGCATGGTTGGCCGAGGCGCAGGCAGAGGTGGCACCGAAGACTGGCCCCCGCAGCCCGAGGTTCATGCTTACCTGACAGGCAGCCGCGCTAGGCATTGCCTTTACCCCAGTGAATAGCTCAGTGCGGGTCGCGCCGCCCAATAGGAGGGTGCGGTAGGCCTTCTCGGTAGCGTCCCAGCCGCCAAAGCCAACGCCCACTGTCGCGCCGAAACGGTGGGCATTTCCTTCATCGCACGAAAGGCCGGCCTGTAGCATGGCTTCTTTAGCTGCAAGCACGGCAAGCAGGCTGAAGCGGTCCATGGAGATGAGCTGCTTGCGATCAATGTCGTGTTGAGGCAGCACCTTGATCTCGGTCCCGATCATCCCCTTCAGCTCATGAATCTCTGAGTTTGAGATCGGGCCGATGGCGGAGCGGCCTTCGCGCATCTCCGTCCAGATAGAGGAAGCATCGGTGCCCAGTCCGCACAGTCCGCCCAATCCGGTGATAACGACGCGCCTGTCCATTCAGACCTCCTTGGTGAGCAAGCCACGGACGGCTTCCACCACGTCGCCGATATTGTTGAGGTTCGACCAGGCATCGGCCGTATTCATCTCAATCTTAATGCCGTAGATTTGCTCCAGATCCCAAAGGACATCGGCCAAACCCAGCGAATCGATGCCAAGCGAAGTCAACTCAGTGTCAGTCGTTATTTCGCCGAGCGCTACGGTCGTTCTCTCGCCGTTTTCAGCTTTGACGAGCTTATTGATCGCACTGATAATTTCCAGTGTGAGTTGATCAGCCATTTGTATTCCTTTCCATCATGCCTAATTTCGACAAACCGACGGCCTTGCGAGAAGGCTCGATCTAATTGCTGATAACATCGGAAGATGTTCCGGCTCGTTATGCGAAACGACGACAGAAACCGATAAACTTACCGGAACGTCACCGCGCGGTTGCCCTGCTATGGATCATATGGAATGATTGGTAAAATTGATTGTGTGGATCAAAAGCATCCACGCTATGGATTGTGACTCGGGCATCGCCGCGGCTGAATTCATGCGCCGGCGCAGTTGCAAACCCTCCAGGAAAAGCGTGATTACGCGGTTCGAAAGTATTGAGCTTGGCCGCTTTCCCGGGCCGGCGCGTTGTCAGTGCGGCGCAGAAAGCATGTGCGGGAGGTCGGTGAAGTCGCCGCGACATGATGCTGGTTTTCAGCAATGAGCCGAACATAAGTGACAGGAATAAAGTTCTGATCACTTTTGCATTAAGCCAGGGAAAGCAAACAAATGGCACCTTCTCAGGTAGAAACCATCGCTCTCGGCATAATGGCTTCGATCGCTAGATGAGCTGAGGCAGCGGGGCCTGCCTGTAACGTGATGCCTCGTTTGGGGACCGAATGCATAGGTTCCAATGATCAGCGTCCATTCCAACTACTGCGGCTGTGAAACGAACCAGGCGGTGCCGCTTACGACGTACAACTTTTCGTCTCAGATTCCATGCGCGAAGCCTCTCGGACCATAATCTCGCGCATCCATATGTTTCCAGGATCAGAGTTGTGAAGAGCCGGCCATTGGACAGCCTCAGTGAACGAAAGAAGTGGCAAAGGATGCTCGATGATCCGCAGGGGGATAGTTTGTTCGTAATGTTTGACCAGCCGCAGGGGGATGGTTGCTATTCGATTAGTGCCTGACAGCAACGGTGGGATCAAGTTAAACCCCGGGACAACGAGTTCAATACGCCTCTTGAGGCCGTGCTGCAGCAATAACCATTGCTCAACGGAAGGCTTAAGACCACGTCCGAACTTAGCCGCAACATGTCCCATGGACATATATTGCTCCAGGGAGAGCTTCCCTTGCAACTGCTCGTTCGTAGGGCAGCCGACGCACACCAGTCTCTCTTCGAAAAGCCTTGCCTTCGGATGGGCGCCAGACATGAATAGATCGGGTAGGATCAGAAAATCAACATCCCCGCGGCGGAGAAGCTCCTCGGGATCGTCGTCAAGTGGCAGCAACTCGAAGCTGACCCCTGGCGCCTCCCGAGCTAAGCGCACTATGATTTTTTCGAAGAAGACCAAGGCCATGAAATCTGAAAGGATAATTCTGAATCGGCGGTCGGACTCCGCAGGGTTTATTGGATCCCATGCGATGACGGAAAGCTGAATATGCAAGAGGGCCTCGCGAACAGCGGGGGCAAGTGCCTCTGCACGCGGGGTCGGAATTAGCTCCCGTCTCTGCATGATAAAAAGGTCGTCGTTGAAATAGGCGCGCAACCTGGAGATGGCAGCGCTCATGGCGGGTTGGCTGAGGTTGATGCTGCGTGCCGCTGCTGTGAGCTTGCGCTCGGTCATTAGAGCGTCGAGCGCTACAAGAAGGTTGAGATCAAGGCCTTTAAAACGCATGAGTGTATATCCATTCCATAGATGATTGCCATCCAAACAATCAATTTTACCAATCTTTCGGATCACTTATAGAAAAGCCGGAACTTGATCAATATCAAGGCCGGGAACGAAAAATCGAAATGCCGGGCAAGGGCCCGATTTCAATTCTTTACTTCTCCTAACCGCTCGATTGTCTAACCGGCAATCCAATAGTCGTGTGCATCTCGCGGCTTTGATCGTGGCTGGGTGAAGAAACAACGTGGAGCTTTTGCATGTCTTCTGAAGTGCGATGGAAAATATGCTGGGAAAATGAGCTGGAAGCTTCGGACCACGCGGAACTCGCTGATTTTTTTTGCAAGACCTATGGGCCGACGGGAGCTTTCAATGCCAAGCCGTTCGAGACTGGCCGAAGCTGGGGTGGTGCGAGGCCCGAACGCCGCGCGATCGCATATGACTCGCGCGGCGTCGCTAGCCACATGGGCTTGTTACGCCGCTTCATAAAGGTCGGTACGACTGATTTGCTTGTGGCCGAGCTAGGCCTGTACGGAGTGCGACCGGATCTGGAAGGATTAGGCATCGCTCACTCGGTCCGCGCCATGTTTCCGGTTCTGCGCGAGTTGAGCGTTCCATTTGCTTTTGGAACAGTTCGCCACGCCATGCGGAATCATATGGAAAGATACTGCCGAGACGGTGCCGCCAATATGATGACCGGGCTACGTGTGCGCTCCACGCTTCCAGACGCGCATTCCGACCTGCCAGCCACGCGCACTGAAGATGTCCTCGTATTGGTAGTTCCCGTCGACCGTCCGATGACGGAGTGGCCTGCGGGCTCGTTGATTGAACGAAATGGGTCGGAACTATGAAGCGGCCTGCCTATATGAGCGAAGTACCGGTCAATCGTACAAGCGGCCAGGAAGATCGCTGCGTTTATTTGACGTTCGATGATGGTCCTAATCCATACTGCACGCCGCAAATCCTTGATGTTCTAGCTGAGCACGGTGTCCCGGCGACATTTTTTGCTATCGGTTCATACGTGAAGGATCACCCCGACCTCATTCGGCGTCTTGTGGCGGAAGGTCATGATGTCGCCAATCATACCATGACGCATCCCGACCTCGCCACCTGCGATCCCAAGGATGTCAAACGTGAAATAGACGAGGCGCATCAAGCTATTGTCTCGGCCTGTCCCCAAGCCTTGGTCCGGCACTTACGAGCGCCTTACGGGGTTTGGACTGAAGACGTGCTTTCAGCATCGATGAGGGCTGGACTTGGAGCAGTTCACTGGTCGGCCGACCCTAGAGATTGGTCTTGCCCGGGCGTCGACGTGATCGTTGATGAGGTGCTTGCGGCTGCTCAGCCTGGTGCAATCGTGCTTTTGCACGACGGGTGTCCTCCCGATGAGGTTGAGCAATGCTCGCTTGCCGGATTGCGTGACCAGACGCTTTTAGCACTCTCTCGAATTATTCCGGCACTGCATAGCCGCGGATTCGAAATTCGCCCGCTTCCCTGAAACACTGGACAAACGAGAAACCATGACCCTGCTCGCAACAACCAGCATCGCCGCCGTCTCGCTTTATGCAATGCTCTCCACCGTTTACAAGAGCGCGCAGGTTTTTCATGCTAGGCGGACAACGATCTCAACAACACCTGCGAAAGACATTGAATCCACCCCCGTGCCGAGCGTTGATGTCATCGTGCCGTGCTTCAACGAGGACCCAATCGTTCTTTCGGAATGCCTCGCGTCGCTTGCGGAACAGGACTACGTCGGAAAATTGCGTATTTATGTAGTCGACGATGGTTCCAAAAATCGGGACGCGGTGGTGGCTCAGCGCGCTGTGTATGCAGACGATGAGAGATTCAACTTCACAATTCTCCCTAAAAATGTTGGAAAGCGCAAAGCGCAAATCGCCGCTATAACCCAGTCCTCTGGGGACCTCATCTTGAATGTGGACTCAGACACGACGATCGCCCCCGACGTCGTCTCGAAGCTCTCCCACAAGATGCGCGATCCAGCAGTCGGTGCGGCGATGGGCCAAATGAAAGCCAGTAACCAGGCGGACACCTGGCTAACTCGCTTGATTGACATGGAGTACTGGCTTGCCTGCAACGAGGAGCGCGCGGCACAAGCTCGCTTCGGTGCAGTTATGTGTTGCTGCGGCCCATGTGCGATGTACCGTCGGTCTGCTATGCTTTCGCTGCTCGATCAGTACGAGACGCAGCTTTATCGCGGCAAGCCGAGTGACTTCGGTGAAGATCGCCATTTGACGATTCTCATGCTGAGCGCAGGCTTTCGAACTGAGTATGTTCCGAGCGCCATCGCGGCGACAGTCGTTCCTGACACAATGGGTGTTTATTTGCGTCAACAACTACGGTGGGCACGCAGCACCTTTCGGGATACTTTGCTTGCGCTCCCCATACTGCCTGGCCTCGATCGGTATCTCACGCTGGACGCAATCGGGCAAAATGGCGGCCTTCTGCTTCTTGCGCTGTCGGTATTGACGGGTATTGGCCAGTTTGCGCTGACCGCCACAGTACCATGGTGGACGATCCTGGTCATTGGATCGATGACTCTTATACGGTGCAGCGTGGCTGCCTATCGCGCCCGCGAACTTAGGTTTCTGGGTTTTGCTCTCCACACGCTCGTGAACATCTTTCTCTTAATTCCCTTGAAGGCCTATGCCCTTTGTACCTTGTCCAATAGCGACTGGCTGTCGCGCGGATCAGTCGCTGTTGCGCCCACTGTTGGTCAGCAGGGCGCCACCAAAATGCCAGGGCGGGCGACATCTGAAATTGCCTATAGTGGCGAGTGATGAACGGGTCACCGCAGCTCAAAATTTGGGACAAGAAATGAACGGGCAATTGGCGAATTTGAAGACGACAATCGCTGATCCGCACCAGGATCATATCATCATATCGGAGCGGCAGGGCCGTTCGAAATTTAAGGCTATAGACTCGCCTTCTGGCTCGTTGTCCCCAGTCGCAATCGACCTGGCCGGCGTTTCGAAATCATATGGTGGTAAAGTCGTCGTCAATGACTTGTCGTTTACTATCGCCGCAGGAGAGTGTTTTGGTCTTTTAGGACCGAACGGCGCAGGTAAAAGTACGATCACCCGTATGATCCTAGGAATGACGTCGCCAAGTGCAGGCAAGATCACTGTACTCGGAGCGCAGGAGCCGGGCCAGGTTCGCTTGGCACGCGCGAAAATCGGGATCGTGTCACAGTTCGATAATCTCGACTTGGAATTCACGGTTCGCGAAAACCTTTTGGTATACGGCCGCTACTTCCGCATGAGCACCCGAGAAATCGAAGCGGTCATCCCGTCTCTGCTTGATTTTGCGAGACTTGAGAGCAAGACGAATACGCGTGTGGCAGACCTATCGGGAGGAATGAAGCGGCGCCTCACTTTGGCGCGTGCGCTCATTAATGACCCACAGCTACTCATTTTGGACGAGCCGACCACTGGTCTCGACCCACACGCGCGACACTTGATCTGGGAGCGGCTTCGATCGCTGTTGGCACGAGGCAAGACAATTCTTCTGACCACCCATATCATGGAAGAGGCGGAGCGCTTGTGCGACCGGCTGTGCGTGCTTGAAGCTGGGCGAAAGATCGCCGAAGGCCGACCGCATGCCCTGATCGAGGAGCAGATTGGCTGTCCCGTGATCGAAATTTATGGTGGCGATCCGCAGGAGCTTAGTCTTTTGATCAGGCCAAACGCTAGGCGACTGGAAATCAGCGGAGAGACCCTGTTCTGCTACACGCCTGATCCAGAGCAGGTGCGCGCGCAACTGCGTGGATATTCGGGCCTGCGCTTGCTGGAGCGTCCACCAAATCTAGAGGATGTCTTCTTGCGGTTAACCGGACGCGAGATGGAGAAGTAGACGATGAGCGTAGCAACATTACCCGCTGGCGGTTTGAACTGGCTCGCAGTTTGGCGCAGAAACTATCTGGCTTGGAAAAAAGCGGCGCTGGCATCCATTCTCGGAAATCTGGCCGATCCCATAATATACCTATTCGGGCTCGGCGCTGGATTGGGAGTGATGGTAGGGCGCGTTGACGGCGTATCGTACACTGCATTTTTGGCGGCTGGAATGATCGCGACAAGCGCGATGACCGCTGCAACCTTCGAGACGATCTATGCGGCCTTTGGCCGAATGCAGGGCCAGCGCACCTGGGAGGCAATGTTGTACACGCAGCTCAGGCTAGGGGATATCGTCGTTGGGGAAATGGCGTGGGCAGCAACTAAGGCGGCGTTGGCGGGCACAGGTATCGGTATCGTCGCCGCCATGCTGGGATACACCCACTGGTTGTGCATTCTCTATGCGCTTCCGGTCATCGCCCTCACTGGCTTAGCCTTTGCGAGCCTTGGAATGGTCGTTACGGCCCTCGCGCCCAGCTACGATTATTTCATATTTTATCAAACGCTGGTCATCACGCCGATGTTGTTTTTGTCAGGCGCTGTCTTTCCCATAGACCAATTGCCCGTAGCATTCCAACAGATAGCGGCCTTCTTGCCCTTGGCACATTCAATAGATGTTATCCGCCCGATGATGCTGGGCCAACCAATCGCCAATGTCTGCCTGCATATCGGCGTTCTCTGCATCTACATAGTCGTACCATTCCTCGTGTCGACCGCATTGCTTCGGCGGCGGCTAATGAGATGATGAATGCCACTTTCACAGTAAGCGGTGCCTTGACCCCACCGTCCGGATCAGCGTGTAATTGTTGATGTTGTTGCCGAACGAGGGCAACCGATCTGACGGCAGAGCTGCAGGCAACAACGCAGTCCACCGCTACACCGAGTTCTGTTCTCAATAAAACGCCAAAAGGTTGCGCGGCATCTGCCCGCGCTGATGGACGTTCATGGGACCATCCAATGAACACTTGAACACTCATCCGGTCACCGGAACAACTTTGACCTGTTAAGGCTCTTTGCCGCCTGCCAGGTGATGTTTAGCCACGCCTGGAATTGGCTTCATCTGGGCGATCCTTTAAACGGCACATGGGTCTTCGATCTGTTGTTTTCGGCGCCGGGTGTTGCGATCTTCTTTGTAATCAGCGGCTTTCTAGTAACGGATTCTTACATCCGATCGTCGTCTGCGGCCTCTTTTTTCGTCAAGCGGTCGCTCCGGATCTTTCCTGCACTGTTCGTCAACATCGCCGTGATGGAACTTGCCCTGCTGGTGACTGGGGGATTAAATGTTACCGGCATCTTGCAGTATCTGTTTTACTTCACAGTCTACATCCTGACCGCTGCACGAATCTGGGCGGTCTACTTCACCTACGAGCCCTACACGATGAGCGGCTTTTACGGCGCCTCGGACCCAAGTGGGGTGCTGTGGACGCTGACGGTGGAGCTGACGTTCTACCTCACCCTGCCAATGCTGTTGGAAATTTGGCGGTGGTGGAAACGAGCAGGGGCCCTAGTCGTTGCCGTCGCCGCTCTCGGGTCTTGGGTCATGGCGCAGCACTTCAACATAACTGATAAGTACAATCCGTTCCTGTCGGTGACAGCAGGCCCGACTTTCTGGATCTTTTCGATGGGAGTTCTTGCTCGGCTTTACTGGCATCGCGTCAGCAAGATCTTCGAAGGCAAGCTCTTGTGGTGGCTGGCAACTCATCTCGCGATAACGTGGTGGGTAGCAGGAACGTCCGCTGCATTCATCTCGATCAACAATGCGGCGCCTGTCGATGCATTCCGAATCGCTGTTCTTGCCGGTTTAGTCCTGTCGGCAGCGCAATCACTTCCGCGCCCTAACCTGTTGCGCGGGCAGGATCTCTCTTACGGGATCTACCTCTACCATATGCTCGTCATGCACACGCTGATCGCCATCGGATGGGTCGGCCACTGGTGGCTCTGGATCGTCGAGCCTGTCGGAACCGTGGCACTAGCCGCTCTATCATGGGCGCTGATTGAACAGCCGGCCATGAAATTTCGCACATCGCTAGTCGCCAGAAGGCTTTCCGTCGCTTAAACGGAAAGCTCCTGTTAAGAGATCGGAACTCCAATGGAAGCTGCCACATTGGGCTGCGGTGTCTGGGATGAATCGGCGTGGGTGAAGGTGACCCCATCCGAGGCCCGGTTGGGCCAGAAGAACCACAGGGGCCGCAAGTCGTTCCGGGTGAAACTGGACCAATGCCCGGCAGCCGGGCGCTTTTGGCGGAGGAGACGCGCTAGTCCATGGTCGCGGATCAAAATAGTCAGGACTACGTGCGGCCAGAGCATCGGGTACGGATATCCTCCATTGAGCTTGACTTGGTGGGCATTTGAATCAATTCAGCGCGGAGGTAGAAGGGCTGGTCGCTCGTCGCCTGGAAGGAGCCGAAGGCCTCGGTGATAGCGGCCTGCGTTTGCTGGTTCGAGAGCTTCAGCTTCGCCGAAACTTGAGTCGAAGCGATGATAAATTTCTCCGGATTTCGGTCCTCCGTTACATCCAGGCACGTCAGACTGAGGTGGATCTCAGCCGTGTCGGATTGATCCAGGATGAGGCAGTTGAACGCTGTCGGCTTTCCAAATTGTTTCAGGTAGGAGCCAATGGATTTCGCCAGTGTGGGCCTTTGGCCTTTACTGGTGCACATCGACGCAAGTTTGTCCGGCAACTCCCCAAGCGGCATTGTGCAGCTCAGCGTTTGCGTCAATTTCATTCTTCCTACTTGATAAGGGACCGTCTGCACGACGTTCTGCCAGGCTCGAGCCTCCAGATTGCGGGAGGCATCTTCCAATAGTGTCTGAATCAAAGCTGAACAAATCTTCTCTGCGTCGAGGGGGCTATTGCTCTTGGGGCCGTTCACGACGAAAAGAGCCGCAGCTGTTCTGGCGAAGGGGTTCATGCCAATTCCTTTCCGGAGCGCCGCGGATATCACCGAACCGATGGGATGAATGCTGTTACAAAGCTTAGGGCTTCCGCCTGGATTGCCGATGAGGCTAGCGTTGCTTCGTTGAATGGCAGCCATCTCGGATCCCTCCTGATTTACGGGCGGCCTCTTGCCGTTAGCCGCCTTCAAGGGATCGGGAACTCGATGCCCTCTATTTCCGGTGTATGCCCGCTTGCGCTTCGCATCGACGCTCATCTATCAACCTGCGCACACGCTAACTGGATAGCCTCCTCGCGTCGACAGTAACGGGCAGGCGCCTGTTCTGCGATAGGTCGGGGAGGGCTATCCGCCATCCATTTTTCAGCAAAATAAAGCCGCCCCATAGGTTTTTGTGCTCAACCGAAATGATCGGTTCCTCAAGGTCTTTCTTGTGAATATAGACCGATAAGCCGACGTCAGTTCTGCTGATTGTCACTCTCATGCATGTCCCTTCTCGCTGCGCCGGATTTGGAGCTCCGGAAGCTCAGGTTGCGCGCATCGCTCACTGGATTGGATATCGGTGGTACGTGAATTTTTGACCTCATGTTCGCTTAGGAGACCACTAGCGGCTCGTCGCATTCTTTACGATTTAGTCCGGTGGCGATCAGGCAGGGACGCATGTCTTCGGCATCGGACACACCGAAGCGCATTGTTGCGTGTCAAACTCACCCTTGCACTCAGTACATTTTTTTGAATCCACGACGTATCCCTCACCTTTGAAACTGATCGCATCTGAGGGACATTCAAATTCGCAAGCCCCGCACTGGGTGCATTGGGATACAATGATCTTGAAGGCCATGTTTTAGCTCCTGATTCAATTAGAGGGGCCTAAAGCCGTCGGCATCGCCGGTTTGCCGCCAAACTCGGCGGCGTATAGCGCGCCAATCGCAGTCTCGATGTAATTATAGGAAAATGCGTCACTGGCTCGCACGCCAGTTTCTGCCAGCCGCTTCTTTGGGCAATCGCCGATTTTGGAAGAAAGCAGAATGTCGATGCCGTCGAGTGCAACGATAGTGTGATCGAGAGTGGCCTTCTCGCCTAAACCACCGAGGCAATACTGCTCGACCTTGCGGTGTCCCACCAAGTTGATCCCCTTTCGTGAGACTGCATACACTTGGAGTTCCCTTGCCTGACCGAAATGTTCGTTGATCCTGCCGCCACCTTTAGTCGCCACGGCAACAGCGAGGGTTCCCGAAGAACCCAGTGACCTGACTGCTTTGTTCGCGTCCAATTTTGCCGCTAGTTGATCCCCTCGCTCATGCTGGACCAGCTTGCGATAGGCCTCGCGCTTGCGGGTGTCGAATTTAACTCTGGTGGAGATCTGGTCGAGGGCAAACTCTCGCTCGCGATCATCGCCCAGCAAACCGATGGCGTCGGCCCGGCATTGTTGGCAGTGGCGCATAAGCTTAACCTTGCCATCGAGACAGTCTTGAAGTGCCTTCAGTTCGAACGGCTCTGGGCAACGCTGACCCGTAAGTCCGTAATAAGTGCCGTGTGAAGGCTTGGAAATCAGGGGCACCACATTGTGCATGAATGCCCCGCGGTCTCTGATCCATCGGTTAACTTCCACGAGGTGCGTGTCATTGACGCCTGGAATCATCACCGAATTGATTTTGGTGAGAATGCCGCGTTTGGTCAGCATTTCCAAACCCAGCATTTGGCGCTCGTGAAGGATCCTGGCACCTTCTATCCCGGTGTATCGACGATGACCGTGAAGTATCCATGGATAGATCTTCGCCCCGACTTCCGGATCCACCATGTTGATAGTGATCGTCACGTGATCGACGTTCATGTCAGCTAGCTCATCGACATGGTCCGGAAGCGCCAATCCATTGGTAGAAATGCATAGTCTGATGTCAGGTATTTCTCTCGCAACTCCTTCAAACGTCGCTACTGTCTTCCTCCAGTCGTAACAAGCGTCGCCCGGTCCGGCAACGCCGACTACGGAAAGCTCCGGCACTTTACTGGCGACGGCAAGCACCTTGCGTACTGCCTGGTCGGGAGTCAACTTCACCGATGCGACGCCCGGGCGGCTTTCGTTGGTGCAATCATATTTGCGATTGCAGTAGTTGCACTGGATGTTGCAAGCAGGTGCGACCGCGACATGCATTCGAGCGAAATAGTGATGCGCTTGCTCTGAAAAGCAGGGATGGTCTTTGATTCTCTCCCAGATCCGCGCATCTATGTCATCCGTCACCGAAAGGCCATAGAACGAAGATGCGCGACCACCGGGCATAGCGGGAGCCATCGGCGCTCGGTGGAAGGAGGCACTGCTGCTCGTCCCGACCTTTATTTCCGGTTCCCACATCGCACTGTTCCACTGTTGAGGAAAGGTTACAGCTCCAAAAGCAAGAGAGATTCCGGTCGATGAGATATTATTGTTTCAGCGCTTATGTCGCCTTACCGCTCGTTTCCCCGCTTGCTGCCGGAGATGTCTTGTAGAAATGAAAATAGATCGCGCCCGAAGTCGTTGGGCCACGCTTACGGAGTTCTTGGCGATCGCTGTCACTCCTTCTTCACATCGATACGATGCCGGCGTAGCGCATAGCCGACCTGCCGCGGCGTTTTACCCAGGATACGAGCCGCTTTGGCCTGTACCCAACCAGCCCTCTCCATTGCCTTGATCAGCCGATCACGCTCGGTGAGGCCCGCTGCCTCGATTGTGGCTGCGGCACCGCTGGGAGTGCCTGCGTGGGCACACAGTCCGCCCGACATTGTATCTCGCGAGTTGAGACCATTCATCGCGTCGTTGCCAATACCGTCGCCGTCGGCTTTCCGGAGGAGCGCCGAAGAACACTGGTCTTGCTGACAGGCAAAATCCGATGAAGTGATGGTATTTGAACTGGCGAGAGTGGCGGTCCTTTGAACGCAGTTGTCCAGCTCGCGAACATTGCCGGGGAAGGCGCATTTCGACAAAATGTCTATTGCCGACGGCCCGAAGTCGCAATTTCGATCATTTGCGTTGTTGAATTGCTCGAGGAACACTTGCGCTAGAAGCGAAATGTCTCCGTCGCGCTGCCGAAGTGGCGGCAAAATGATCGGCACCACATTGATCCGGTAATAGAGGTCGGCTCTGAACTCCCCTCGAAGGACGGCCACTTCAAGGTTTTTGTTGGTAGCGCATATAACTCGAACGTCTACTTTCAATGTCTTCGTTCCGCCGAGACGTTCGAATTCGCCTTCCTGTAACACGCGCAATAACTTCGCCTGGAATTGTGGTGATACATCGCCAATTTCATCAAGCAATAGCGTTCCGCCATTGGCCAGCTCGAAACGTCCAGCTCGTTGAAGGAGAGCGCCAGTGAAAGCGCCCTTCTCATGGCCAAACAATTCGGATTCCAGAACGGTTTCCGACAGCGCGGCGCAATTCAACTTAATAAACGCCTTGCTTTTCCGTATCGATAACGCGTGTATTGCTCTTGCAAAGCACTCCTTGCCAGTGCCGCTCTCTCCTCTCAAGAGCACCGCGGAGTTCGTCGCGGCCACGATCTTGGTGGTGGCTAATACCCTCTTGAGCGCGGGGCTCTCCCCGACGATCCAGTCGATTTTATCGAGTTGGGTGGGGTGAGGCTTCGGCTTGATTTTCGGAATCTGTCCCGCTTGTTGTTCCTCGGCGACTGAGCCGCCGTCGCTGCACAATTCGCGATCGCGCTGGCAGGTTAAGCCGATCAGGACGGCAATCATTGCCAGAAGGCTTTCGTCCTGAGCTCCGCTTTTCTGCGCGAAATCAATCCACAACGCGCCGATTGCTTTCCGGTTTACTTTAACGGGGAGAACGACAGAATTTTTCCCAAAGTGCTTCTCACCGCTAGCGATGACACGATTTATTGCGTCCGCCTGTTCAATCGTCAGAGAACGTGAGCGAACGTCGTCCCCAATGGGAGCCCGTACGTTTATCCAAGGCTCTCCTCCGGAGCCGTGAATCACGATTCCGCCGTCGCGCAATCGCAGATGCTCGACGAGGGCGTTCATGGCAGCCTTCAGCAAGTTGTCTAGAGGAAAAGAAGAGATAAGCTCTTTGGAGATGTCGTAGAGAATATGGAGCCGCGCCTCTGGTTTAATCATGCCTACAAACAGGGGAGGGTGCACTGCTTTTTACCCTGGTGCGCGAAATATGCTAACGCATATTCCTAGGTTAGAAATACGTGTAATCGACGGCGCAAAAATTAGCCTTTCGAAAGGTTGAGTGGATGCACATTCAATCGCCGCCGCTAATGCAGCTGGATCGATCGCTGCTATCCCGCCGGAGGTAGGGACTCCTCATCCGAATTTGAAGAGGACCCCGAACCCTCCCCGGGGATAATTCCACTTTATGTCGCCACTCGCTTCGCATAACACTCTGCATGTGCCGCATTCCAAGCAGCCATCCGAAACAATCGCCACTTGACCAATTTCGTTCACCTCGTAGCATTTGGCCGGACAGATTTGCGTCAAGGCGAGCAGGCTTGGGCTTGGCGACCGATGCGGCCGCACCGTAATGTGTGGGCGTCCAGTATCGACGAGATATCGGTTTTGGTACAGCTTATCCTCAATGCGCTCAATGGTGGTCGCCTTCATCGAATTTTCCTTTTAACGCCAAGATACGGCGGAGCGGACCGCGTCGCTAATCAACCCCCAACGGGATCGTGCGTTGATAAAGGAGGCAGCTGTGGCCTTCTCCCTGTTGATTTTAGGTGCACCGTCGACGCGCACAAAATTTTGAGCCGCCTGAGATATAAGCGTTGGATACGTCATGAAAAAATTGTGACTGTCGGTGTGGAGGAGGCTTGGAAGATCTTTGTGTTTCATCAAGTCTTTCATGACGAACGACTTACCCAGCATGCCCTTATAGAGAGAGAGATTGCGCTTCGTCATGAGACCGCCACGGCTCTTTATCTGGAAGATCGCTTCACCCGCCATGAGGCCTGATGTCATCGCAAGGTTTGATCCCTCCCTATGCACGGCGTTGTTTAATTGCGCCGCGTCGCCCACGACGACCCACCCGTTGCCAAAGAGCTGTGGGATTGCCTTGAAGCCTCCCTCAGGGATAAGATGTGCGGCGTACTCTTTGATCTCGGATCCCGCCAGTAATGGTCGGATGGATGGATGTTGCTTGAAGGCGTCAAGAAGGCGGTACGGATTTTCCATGCTTTCCGCTAAACCGGAGACGAGACAGCCGATCCCCACCGAGATCGACTCCTTGTTGGTATAAAGGAAGCCCAGTCCGGCCATTCCGCGTGAAATCGTGCCGCCGGCTTCGATCACACAGCCTTCGCCACCGGTGAGGCCGAAGCGCTCTGCGATGACCTCTTCCGGCATAAAATGCATTTCCTTGACAGCGAGTGCCACATTTTCTGGCTTCGGCATATCGCGTAAGCCGGCTCGTGTTCCAAGCAGTCCGTTCACGCCCTCAGCGAGGACGACGACGTCCGCGAGGATCACACCGCCCTCTCGGTCCGTGTAAACGCCTATTACACTACCGCTCCGATCTCGAGCAAGTTTCGTCGCTGTCGTTTCACAAAGGACTGTGCCGCCCGCCTCGCGCACCTTGGATGAGAACCATTTGTCAAACTGGGCACGGATGATCGTATACCGGTTTGGCTTCAGTTCATTGAAGTCATCAGAGCGATAGTGCACGCCCGTGTGCGACGAGTCATCCATTAGCCAGAATCGTTGCTCGACCAGATGCCGTTCCAGGGGAGCGTCATCTCGGAAGTTTGGGATAATCGCCTCCAACATGTTCGCATATAATATAGCCCCCTGAACATTCTTAGAGCCCGAATGTTCTCCGCGCTCCAGTTGCAGCACTTTTAGACCGCGACGAGCCATCGAATACGCTGCGGCGTTGCCGGACATACCGGCACCAATGACGATCGCGTCGAACTTACTCTTGGTCATCTAGCCTTCCTCGATCCATACCCTTGATAGAGTTGTGCGGTTGCATTCGCCTGGCGAAAGCTTCTGTCAACGCCGGCAAGAACTCCAGCGCGCAAGCGACAACACCGATGTGGGCGAAGTCAAAGATCGGAGCGTTCTGGTCGAGGTTGATAGCGACAATCAGATCGGCTCCTTCGACGCCAACGCGATGCTGGACCGCGCCAGATATTCCCGCCGCGATGTAGAGCTTAGGTCTAATGGTATGGCCGGACTGACCAATTTGTCGATCAGCAGGCATCCAGCCTTTTTGGACCACTGGCCGCGAGCACCCGACTCCCCCGCCGATCGTCGTTGCAAGGTTTCTCAAGTATTGCAGGTTTCCTGCAGCGCCGAGGCCGAGTCCACCCCCAACCACGATGTCGGAGTTGGCCAGATCGGATTGCTCAGATCCGTCGTTGCAGAGGAATGCGAGGACTTTGGTGACGATCGCTTCCTCGACCATTGTGAGTTCGTGCTGGATAACGCGCCCAATTGGCTTATCCTCACGTTGCGGCGTCGCCATGACCCTGGACCGCACCGTTGCCATTTGCGGCCGGCTGTTCAGCGTGTAGATCGTGCACAACAAGGACCCGCCGAAAGTTGGCCGTGTCGCTGCGAGTGAACCATCTCCATCAACATCCAGCTCGGTGCAATCAGCCGTAAGCCCCGTTTGTAAGGTCGTTGCTACAGCACCGGCGAGGTCGCGGCCGAGCGTGGTCGCGCCGAGAAGGAGAATTTCTGGTTTGTGAGTAGTGACCAGATCCGTCAAAGCCTTGGTGAAGGGTTCGTTTCGATAGTTGGCGAGGAGCGGCGACTCTACCAGATAGGCGATATCGGCTCCGTAAGCGAAGGCCTCTTCGATCGCAGGCTTGGTCCCCACGCCTTCAGACGAACCGAGGATTACCCCGGCCAGTTGGACGCCCAGTTTGTCGGCTAGTCTGCGGCCTTCGCCGAGGAGTTCAATCGATACGGGATGAACCTTGCCGCGCTCAAGTTCCATGAAGACCCAGACGTGCCGGTGATCTTCGAAACACTTAAGCAGCTTTTTCCCTGAGCTGGCGCGGCCGACCGCGTTTGCCGGCGTTTCATTTTTTCTAGCGACCAAAATCTACTCCTCGCTGCTCACCGATTGCCATGGGACGTGAGCTTGCGTTCCAAAACAGGCTCGCGCGCAAAAATTGCAGCGACCGTGTCCGCCGCGACCTCGGCCAACGTTTTGTCGTTAATGTCCATTTGCATAGCTTTTTCGGCGCGCGGACCAGGAGCGAATACTCGCTTCACGACCGTCGGCGATCCCCTTAGGCCGCATTTGGTCAACTCCCCAATGCCGGCGTCAGCGGCCCCCCATTTAAGAACCGGGCTTCGCGCGGCACGGAAGGCGTCATCGAGAGAGCCCCGGCGGATTGCATTGACACCTTCCAGCACGGTGATGAGACACGGCAACGTGCTCTTCAGCATCTGCGTGCCGCTCTCCGCGTGTCGTTCAACCATGAGCTCGCGCGAAGTGGGATCAATGGAGACTATCTTCGTTACGTAAGTCAGTTGCTGGAGGTTCAGCCTCTTTGCAATTCCGGGCCCGACCTGGGCCGTGTCGCCGTCAATTGTCTGCTTTCCGGTAAAGACGATATCTGGCGCCCCATAGCTCTCGCCAATCTTCGCTACTGCTTGAGAAAGAGCATACGAGGTCGCCAGCGTGTCAGATCCAGCAAAGTGGCGGTCGGTGAGAAGCACTGCGCGATCTGCGCCGTGGGTGAGGGCTTTGCGTAGCGCTTGCTCAGCCATGGGCGGCCCCATCGTGAGAACAGTCACCTCGCCCCCATAGCGGTTACGAACTTGTAGTGCCTCTTCGAGAGCAAACAGGTCGTAAGGGTTAATGATGGTCGGTACGCCTTGGCGCATGATCGTATTTGTCACCGGGTGGACGCGTATCTGCGCAGAGTCCGGCACCTGTTTGATACAGACCACGATGTGCATAGTCGTTTAAGCTCCCAGTCGAATATGGGTTTTAGGGACCCGGCTTACTCTGAGCACTACTCGTGCCAATAAAGTTGCGCCGCAAGAAGATGCTGTCCGGGTTCAGGTTGATGCCCTCCTCAATCGCCGAGAGCGCCGCCTTCCAATTCTTAATCTCAATCGCCGCCGAGACTCGATCATGAAACAATCTGCGCAGCATAAGTCTCGCCTTCAGCAATCCGCTCCTTTTCGGCATTCTTTGCTTCCGCGCTCGCGCGCCAGGTGCCGTCAATCACTTTTGGTAAAACGTCCTGGAGCATAACCAGATCACCGATAAAGGCGATGCTACCGTCTCGGTCGACAACGAACGTCTTTGGAACGTGGAACGACAAGCTGGCTTTGAGCCAATCCTCATCCATTTCGCCTGAGTGGTCGAATCCCATCCGAATGTTCGTATTCGGGAGCGATTTGGTTATGGACGCGTCCACCCCGGCTCGGGCGTCGTCAGCCGTTGCAGCTTTCTCACTTGCTGCGATCCCGATGAACTCAACGCCCGTGTCGCTGAACTTCTTGTGCAACTTCGCCAGGTCGGATAGCTCCGGCCCCAAATAACCGCAGGTAGTCGAAAAGAACTCAACGACGTATATCTTGTCGAGCTGGAAGTAGGAAAGCGGTTCGCCGCGCAGCCAGTCCAGCGCTTTGATCGAAGGGGCTGGAGAGCCGCTACTTAAACTAGAGGCCATGTTTTATGCTCCACAGTATTTTATGGGCCGCTTCGTGCTCGAGGAATGAGCCCTTCCGGCCAAGTATCAGCTCGAGTTGCTCCGATTTCGAAGAGCGGCGCTCGTTCCATCGGTTGGACAACAAACGCTGGTGATCTCGTCTTCTGAAATGGCTTCTGCGGGTGCGTGACATTGCGAATTCTTTCTTCTGAGAGCGTGACGATAGTCACCGTCGTGACGGGAAGATGCCGAGGTCTAATGCAGATGCAGCACGAGGCCATTCCAGAGCTCCTCGCCATGTAAGTCGATTGCTGGAGGTTCGGCCTCCTTCCGATGCCCGTCAGACCGGGGCCGTGTCGCCGTCAATTGTCTGCGTCCCGACGAAGACGATACCAGGCGTCCGAAGCCCGGGACTTGTTTGATACAGACCACGATGTGCATAGTCGTTTAAGCTCCCAATCGGATTTGGGCTTTAGGGACCCGGCTTACTCTGAGCACTACTCGTGCCAATCAGGTTGCGCCGGTAAGCCTTCGAGATTGCACATGTTTCGTTGTCGCTATGCGGAGGGGTTTTGTAGGGTTGCCGACATGTCGTGTCGCAATCCGCCCCGATCACCACCGCGAACGGATGGCGGTTCGATAGGCTTCAGGTCGGACAACTCCATGATAGCTGCGATACGAGCCGGCCCCCGGGAGATAGCACGGGGACTGAAGTTCTGGTGCGGTGGGCGTGTATCGAGCTTCGGTTTACCGTTGATAATCTGACTAACGACACCCGTATGCGCGATCAGAAGCAGAGCGATCGAGAAAATAACGCTGCGGGCGCCTAGTGAGGTTGGACAAGCGTTTTAGCTGATGTTGCGGCGCCACCAGGATCATTGCCAGAAGCGTGGAGAAACCCTTGCTGGAAATATCAATCGAAGGCCGTTCATGAACGCTGCCGCAGCGCGTCGAGGTCTTGGCTTTTCCGCGCCTCAATCGTCATATCAACGCCGTTCTGATCGGTTGGGCTACCGTATCCCCAAATGAACAAGCCGAAGCAACTTGATCTGACGCGACTTGCTGCATTGGGCCAGCGCCAGCTTGTGATCCTTCAGACGCATGACAACGATTTGCGACATTGTCGTCACCTTTGTCAGATCGGCGACAAAGGCTGCCTCCTCGTTCGCGCGCCTTTTCCGCCCACATAACTGGAATCGCAGCAAATTATTGTCCGTCATCTCAATCGGCCTGCTTGGCACGAATCTTGAGAGCTATTGCGAGGCAGCGGAACGGCCGCCGCATCCGCGTTGCGGGATAACCGCATTGCTTCGAACACATGAAGGAACTCTAAGCATGGCAGCTCTGCGTCAGATCGCATTCTATGGAAAGGGCGGAATTGGCAAGTCCACTACGTCCCAAAACACGCTAGCGGCCCTCGTGGACCATCACGTACCACGGGTACCGGTGATCATCCGAATTGGGGGATACGCCCAATGAGCTCGAAGACCATGTTGCAGCAGGCCCTGACACGTCTTGTTGAAGCGGCCAAGCACCTCAACGTCGACCCGAAAATTCTCGAAAGATTGGAGTTCCCGCTAGAGACCACGCACGCTCGTCTGACGATTCGCATGGACGACGGCTCCCACAAGCACTTACGGGCTTGGCGTTCCCGCTATGACGATACCCGCGGCCCAACCAAGGGAGGCATCCGATATCACCAAAGTGTAACGGCAGATGAAGTAGAGACGCTCGCCTTCCTGATGACTATCAAGTGCGCAGTGGTGAACCTGCCGTTTGGTGGCGGCAAGGGCGGCGTCCAGATTGATCCTCACTGTCTATCCGAGACAGAACTGGAGCGCCTTGCACGTGGCTATGTCCAGATCTTCGCCAAGGTCATCGGACCAAACCGGGACATCCCGGCGCCTGACGTCAACACCAATGCGATGACCATGGCGTGGATGGCGAACGAATACGATTCCATCGTGGGCGAGGTGACCCCTGCGGTCATCACCGGTAAGCCGATCAGCCTTGGCGGCTCACTTGGGCGTGATGATGCGACAGCCCGTGGCGGCTATTATCTCCTCCAATTCCTGGCGAAGAAGCTCGGACTAGTGCCGGGAGCGCGAGTGGCAGTCCAAGGCTTCGGCAACGCCGGATATCACATAGCGCATTTGCTCGAAGCCGCCGGATACAAAGTCGTGGCTGTTTCTGACTCAAAGGGTGCGATCTATTGCCCGGCTGGCCTCGATATCAAAAAGCTGAATGGTGCTAAAGAGCGCCACGGAAGCGTTACCAGCTTCGCGGGTTCAGACGGTGTCTCGAGAATTGCTGCCGACGAACTGGTTTCGGTCGATTGCGACCTGCTCGTTTTGGCGGCCCTGGAGGACATGGTCCACGCGGGCAACGCTGCCAATGTAAAGGCTCCGATCATTCTCGAACTCGCCAACAGCCCGATCACGCTGGAGGCCGATGACATCCTCAAGAACAGGGGCGTCGTCGTTCTTCCGGATATCCTCGCGAATGCGGGTGGGGTCGCTGTCTCGTATTTCGAATGGGTACAGAACCGCCAAGGCTATTACTGGCCCATCGAGGACATACATGCCCGGCTGAAGACGAAAATGGAAGAGGAAGGAGCCGCAATATGGGCGTGTGCGAAGGACAAGAACATAACCCTGCGATGCGCCGCCTACGTCCACGCGCTCTCGCGACTTGTAGACGCTATTGAGGCGAAGGGGACCTAGCAGTTCTTTGCCAACTGATGCCTGAAAGGAGACCAACACGAGCCACCGCTGCACGAAGTGACAGCTTGAGAAAACATCTACATCAGAGGCGCGGTCCATTGGAGTTTCGAGTCAAGCGCCTCTGACAACCCTAGACCCTCAGCCGAGATCAGGATTGAAACGATGACCGATATCGTTGGGCACTACGTTGATCACGAAATGACGTCGCCATCTCAAATGGCGCAGCATTCAGCGAAGATCAAACCAATGGCGATCGATTTAGCGAAAAGCGGGATCCTTTTAATTACAACCTGCCTGCGCGTTGAAGTCTATGGCGAAGAGTCTGCGCTCGGAAATATAGATCTTTTGTTCTCTGGTTTTCCGCGCGCGCTTGTCAAAGGTGCGAGGGCTGTTGCTAAGCGTCTCGCGGAGATCTCTTCCGGTGCTAAATCCCAGATCCTGGGGGAGCCCTATGTTAGCGAGCAAGTTTCGAATGCTGTCGCGCTCCTTGATCCGGCGCTTCCAATTTCTCGGATCGCACGGCTGGCACTAGGTGTGGGTCGCGCATCGCGAGTGCGACTGCACTTCATCGCACCGTTCAACTATGATCGAATTGTTTACGACTTAATAGCCGAGCAATTTAAGGGGATAGAGGAACCCGGCCGTCTTTACATGATTGGGGCAGGTATGCTGGGGCGCGACTTGATCAGCACTAGAGTGGCAGATCGGTTCTGTTCCACTGTAGTCGTAACGCGGAATCCTAAAAAACTTCGCAGACGCCTCCGGACCTCCTCTGACAGGGGAATCGCCATCATGCGTCCAGAAGAGATTGGGGGCGTGCGAGAGCTGCAATCATGCGCTGTTATCGCAACCGCCGATTTAAATGAAGATTACAAAGCGGCTGTAAAAGGCGCCCTCCTGCGACTGGAGCCACGCACCATAGTGGACCTTTCGTCAATTCCGGTGCTGTCGAAATGCGCGGTCCCGAAACTCAACTATGTGACTATGTACGACCAAGATTTTCTCAGGCTTATAGATCTGAACAATCAGCATTTGGCGTCTAAACTGCCGCTACTTCTTTCCGATATCGAGAGAACGCTACCGACAGCTGAGGTGTTCTAGACTACGTCATCTATTTACTCACGCAGAGGACACTCTTGTGGCCAGTAAATTGCGATGCAATACGCGAACCTTGGAAAAATGGGAACCTCTAGAGACAATTCAGTGCGAATTTGCCCTCGGATACAGCCTCGGACGGATGGAGGGTCAACGCCCAATGCGAACAAAAGCACTCGTACTCATTGAAGGGTCGAGAAGTAATGGTCTGCTGTACGTCCAGGCCGCCCGACGTCGTGGACTTCAACCGATTACCCTGGCGGCTGATCCAACGCAGTATGACTACCTTATGGCGGAAGGCGGTAAGGCGATAATGGTCGATACTGACGATTTCGATGCGGTGAGGCGTGAGTGCCTCAATCTGGCTACGACCTATGATATTGCCGGGTTTGTCGGTTTTGCGACCCGCGGCGAGTCGGTTAACGTGACCGTCGGAAAGCTATGCCGGTGCTTCGACCGACCGGGCCCGGACCCCGTTTCGATCGAACGTTGCTGCGACAAATTTAATCAACGTCAGCTCCTGACGCAAAATGGCCTGCCAGTGCCGACCTTTCGATGGGCAGCTAGTGCAATGACTGTGGATAGGGCTGCCGCTAACATCGGGTTCCCGGTTATTGTTAAGCCCGCAGTTGGAAACGGAAGCAGCGGTGTCCGATTATGTCGCGATGCCGCTGAGTTAGCCGAACACACAACCTATCTGCTGGGAGGGGCTTTCCCCTGGCGGTCTTCGCCCACAATACTTGTCGAGGAGTTCGTAGAAGGGCCTTTTTATGACGTTGTTACAATGGGGAACGCAGTCATTGCGATTGGTTCAGGCGAATTTGGGCCCCCGCCTCATTTTGTCCCTCGTAAAAGCATGTTTCCAGCCCAGCTAACTGATGAGGAGCACGAGGGTATCACGGATGTATCGTTGAGATGCTTGCAAGCACTCGGCCTCGGCTGGGGGCCAGCAAATGTTGAACTCCGCTGGACAAAACGAGGCCCGGTCGTGATGGAAGTCAACCCACGGCTTCCGGGTTGGACCACTTCTCGGCTGGTTCAGTTGGCCTACGGTTTAGATGTCATCGAACAACACATCAGCCTTGTTATTGGGGAAAAGTGCGACCTGCATAAAAGCCGATCCCGCGCCTCGGTAGCCCATTTTTTCGTACCTGATCGGGACGGCACACTGGCTCACATCAGAGGTACCGATCTGGCGGAGATTGTACCAGGTATCGCTGAGGTTAGATTCTATGTTGACCCGGGAGTCTCTCTTGTCCGGAAAGGTGATTACCTAGACATAATCGGACATGTTATTGCCGCTTCGACCGACCCCGCTGAAGCCGAGGCGATACTTCACCGCGCGTTGAACCTAGTTGATTGGGCAGTCGCGCCATCTCCGGGTGAACAGGGTAACGGGAGGCTGCTTGGAACTTGACGGTCTTGTAACAATCTCTTCTCCGTCGAGCGACGTGACTGAAAAAAACGACTGTGGTCGCTCGACTAGACGCCGCACAAGATACACCTGAGTAGGTCCGGGTGCGCGGCAACTTTGAACTGAGGAACGAAGGAAAATGTTAGGTTTGCTCCAGACCTCACTGCGGAAGGGACCCTTCGTCCTGGATGCTCAATACCGCCAACAGAAACTCAAACCGGAGATATCATATGCTGACGACGGACGCGACGGCTTGGGATGATTGGCGTTGGCAGCTTGCAAACAGCGCCACCACATTGGAAGCGCTCAAGGACCAGCTAAGCATCACTCCCGATGAAGAAGAAGCTTTCCATAAGGTGGGTGAGCGATATTCTTTCCGGGCAACACCCTACTACCTATCGCTGATAGAAAAGGACAATCCGAACGATCCCATCCGCCTACAGGCAATTCCGAGCATCAAGGAACTCGACGACATCTTCCATATTGACCAACTATCTTCGTTCCACAAGTCCGGCGTTGATTCCGAAAATCCTCTTTGGAAGGAGGGAAAGACTGACGTCCCTTGCATCGTTCACAGGTACCCGGACCGCGTTCTCTTTTATCTTACGAACTTATGCCCCACCTTTTGCAGGCACTGTTCACGAAAGATCCGCGCGGGCCGAGAGTCGATGGTCAGTGACCAAGCGCTAATTGACAGAGGTATAGCGTACATTGCCGAGCGTCCAGAGATTCGGGACGTACTGCTAAGCGGAGGCGATCCGCTGACCGTCTCTGATAGTAAGCTAGAGTATGTACTGTCACGCCTCAGGCAAATTCCTCACGTTCAGATTATTCGCATCGGCACACGAATACCTGTGACAATGCCGCAGCGGATCACGCCCGAGTTCTGCCAGATGATCAAAAAGTATCATCCCATCTGGATCAATACGCATTTTAACCACCCCAATGAAATCACGTCTGAAGCGAAATTGGCGATCGAACGGCTGCTCGAAGCGGGAGTGCCAGTGGGTAATCAGTCGGTGCTCTTGAAAGGAATTAACGACTCTGTCGAGGTTATGAAAGAGTTGGTCCACAAACTCCTTATTGCGCGCGTGCGGCCATACTATTTATACCACGCTGACCTAGTGCGGGGCGCTGAGCACTTCCGAACTTCAATCAATGTTGGCATGCATATTATTGAAAGCCTGCGTGGGCACACGACCGGCTTTGCCGTACCGCAATACGTGATCTGCACCCCGCTCGGCAAAACACCGCTAAACCCAAACTATGTAATAGGAACTGGCCCCGGCTATATCGTCCTTCGTAACTACGAATGGAGAACCTGGAAGGACCCGGACAGGCACGAAACAACATGAGGACATGTGGCCGAATATGCTTTGAGGTAAAGTCATACACTCAAGCATGTTCTTCTCGATCTGAAGCACGGAGTGCTTCAAGACCTGGTACCTTCTAAGGTACGGCGGAGATATGTATGTTTCTAAAAGCCGACGGAACTGAAGTGTGGTTGCGGAGTTCGACCAGATTGCCATACCTGTCCCTGGTCGGTGCCATTGAAACATCAGAGGAATATGATGTAATCCGATCCAGACTGTCTCGAGCTTACGAAATGTTCCCCGGAATGGCATCCGATGACGCATTCCTGGTACTAGAAGCCGAGGGCAGTAAATTGGTCTTCTGCGCTCGGCCCGACAAAGTGTGCGCCTTGTTATTCCTGGGAAAATTCACACTCGCTGGAGACAAGCAACGAATCCATTCGCTCGAGAGCCTCGTAGAATTGGTAGCAAACTCTGTAAACGAGATCAGCTTACGGGTGGGCGCGACGATTCGTTTCGAGGTCGTGCAATCGGAACTCGCTTCACAAGCTTGAGGATTACCCATTTCGAGCTCGCTCCGACGGTTTTTGGTTGCTGCATTTGCGCGCTGACTGCGTGATGCGGTGCTGAGCCACCACTTCGGTTGCGCAGCACCGCATCACGCGGGCGGCGTGCCATAGGCGAGCGCGAAGTCGGGCACGTCAAGAAGAATGCCATCGCAGATCTCCGGTTGCAAGGCGCGTGCGAAGCGCATTTGGGATCGTTGTGAACGTGAGGTCGTCATCAGCGTAACCAAACGCGGGGAGTGTGACATTCCAACTTTGCAGAAACAGGACACTTCAACTTTGCGGTTACATCAATTTGCGGCGTAACAAACCTTATGGAACTTCGGCGGTCTCTTCATCATCAATCAGGCGCGCGTGTCGACGGCAGAAAAGGTCACTGTGCTACGACAACGGCGACCAAGTCCCGGCAATTTCCAGCGAACGCAACCCAGCTATGTTGAAAATTTTCCGAACACATTGAGAGCGTAGATACTGTAGTCGAACCCCGTGCGAGCTTTTCAAAGAACGCTATTGGGTTTCGAATACCTTGCGCGGAGCTCGGTGTTTCGTGTGTGAAGTCCTCCAATGAATATTACACGTCAAACAGTTAGAATGCCGATATCCATTCTTGTTAATACGCCGCCGATTGATCTAACGGCCAGATCGGCCGGCTGACATGGGTATAAGAATGGTCGGAGAGATTCCTGCTCATGATCCCGGGGCTGTCGGCGAGGAAGTCACGCTTTACGACTTTCGCAAAGCCAGCGCGCCAGTGGTTCGTGCACTTCAGCGCAATTATGCGGTAGCGTGTCACGTCGATACCATGAATCAGAAAGATTTCGGTGTCGATTGGCTGATGACGTTCGGAGACAACAATGACGTCGATCCCACCAATTTGCAACCTTGCAGTGCGGCCAATAATGACTTGGCTTCCCTCGCCCATCGGAGACTGGCAAAGGAACTGCCCATCGGTCAGAACCTTAACGTACGCCGTCGCAGCGATAGGATTTCCGTGCCGAACATCCGTTTTGCCACCAAGTTCAACCTCCATAGTGGCACCGACGCCCGCTGCGAGAGCCTTCGCTACGACTGAAGGGTCAAACATTGCCGCAAAACACGTATTGGTCAGGTTCGCGTCGAGCATGGCGCGTAGCAAATGTGTCCCATCGCCAGGGCAGCCGCCGCCGGGATCGTCTCCCCCATCCAACAGAGCGACTGGCCAGGCGCCAGAGCTTAGCGCCGACTCGATCGCCGTCTCCGGCGAAAGAGCGTTTGACCGAAACTTATCCCGTCTTTCCCAGACGAACCGAGCGACGCGCTGGGCAGCCTCACGAGCCTTTTGTGCATCTCCGTTCGCGATTACTAGCACCGACGGCCCAGTGTCAGCGGTATCGGTCCATACAAATCCGTGAAAGAAAGTGCATGCGATAATGTCAGGCTCTTGTTCGATGGAGCGACACAGTTCGTTAACCGTCGCCATCGGGCCATACATGGTAGTCGCGGTGACCAGCAGGATGGGAAGCTTCTCAATGTGCAGCTTCGGGGTGATGCGCCCAGAAAGCAATTCAGGGAGGATATTTATCGCATCCTGCCCTCTTTCAAACATGTCGGTATGGGGATGGAAATTTGTTCCAAAAATTGCATCAACAATTTCGGAAAGAGACGCATCGAGATTCCCGTGAAGATCAAGGGTGAGCACGATCTTGACATTTGGGCCAACGAGGTCGCGAACTTTTCGGCAAATGTCGATCTCTATATTGCCTATCGCCTTCGCAATGCCCGCACCATGGAGAGCCAGCGCCACCGCATCGACCGGGAGCGCGCGTTCGATACCGGCAAGCAGATCGCCAAGCATGTTGGCATAAGCTTCTTTCTCAATGACGCCGCCGGCTTCAGCGGATGCAAACATCGTCGGTTGAACGATTGCCCCTGCCTTCTCCGCGGCGTCTAGCATTCCGCCTATATAGGAGCGAACTCCGCTGTGAGCCTCGATAAGACTTTTCTCACGTACGATCTCAAAATCTAAAAGCTGTGCATCTTGCCTGCGAAACGTATTCGTCTCGTGAAGGATACCACCTACGGCAATTCTCATCAGTTTCTCCATTCTCCAGATGGCGAACCGCACGAACTCGGAAGAGCGGGGACCCAGCTGCGTTAGGGTCAAAAAGGTACTTCTCTAAGCGGGTTTGTCGGTGCCAGTAAATTGCCTAGGACATCGTGCTGCTTAGTAAAGGGCGAGGATCGCCTTTATAAAGCAGCTGCGGACCTATGGACCGCAGCTGCAAAGCCTCACTGTGACAGAAATGTGGTGCAGCGCTCTATGGCCACATCATAGTTGGTGCGGCCATCCGAACCCCGTTGAACCCACCAATCGTAATTCTGTACGATCTGCTGTTCCATGATTCCGGGTGCGCCAGGTATAGTTTCCGCCAGTTCCTTCGGCAAAAGCTTGAATGCATCCTTGTTGACCGGGCCGTACGGGATTGCTTCTGCAAATGCTGCCTGTGCCTCTGCCCGCGAAATGTAGGCGAGCAGCTTCGAAGCGTTTTCCTTATTGGACGCGCCCTTCAGAATGATCCAATCATCATACTGCAGCATGGACTGATCCCATGACAGTTCCAGTGGCGCACCTTGTTTTTTGGCAGTGACGATGCGGCCATTCCATGCAGCGGCCATATCAACTTCACCGCCGATAAGGCTTTGCGGCGCGTCTGCGCCCGTTGCCCACCAGCGACCAACATTGGGCTTTATTTCCTTAAGCTTCGCGAAGGCTCGATCCATATCGAGAGGATAAAGCTTGTCTTTTGGGACGCCATCACCGATCAGTGCCCCTTCGAGGAGCGCGCCATACAGCATCAGGTCGCAATTTGGGAGGCTTCGCTTTCCTGGAAATGCCTTCACGTCGTAGAAGTCCGTCCAATTCTTCGGATGCTCATTGGGAAATTTGGCTGTGTTGTATGCGACCACAACTGAGTAATAGAAAGAGCCGAGGCCGTATTCACCCTTCATGAATTCCGGAAGCCCTGCGAGAGTTTCCTTGGCAAAAAAGGTGTAGTCGATCTTTTCCAGAGCATCGTTGTCAACCCATGTTGGTACCTCACCGCCATTGATATTGCTGATATCGGCCTCTGGTTGGCCGAGTTTTGCCGAGGCAAGCAGTTTAGCGCTTGAAGGGATGGTAATCACTTTGATGCCGGTATCGCGCTCAAACGGTTCGAACCAAGCCTTTTTTTGCGCTTCTTCAAAAGCGCCGCCGGCGGTGGCAACGACCACCTCCCCAGTTCCCTTAAGATTTTCCGGGATCTCCTCCGCGCGAGTTGCGGTCGGTAGTCCGGAAAGCAATATCGCCGCACAGACCGCGAGAGCGCTTGCTATTCTGTTGCTCATCCTCTGTTCCCCTTTTTTGTGCAAAGCTCGAACTGGATTCCGACGTCATAAAGACTCGAGCGCATCTCCAGACATGCCTAGCGACTGCATCATGCACATAATATCGCATAGCAATACGCCATATTGTATAATTTAATTTATTTTCGTCAAGGAAAATGTTTCCGGCGAGGGGTGGAGGGTGGTAGGAACGGGTTGATCGCTGCTTCAGTGCGCCCGGCACCATACGCATCTTGAACCAAATTACGCGTTGAAGCCGACGTGATACCGAGTTGACGCCCGGCAGCGATGAGGCAGGGCTGCCTGCAATCAAACCAACCACAGTTTTCGGAACTGAACGCTTTGAACGGTGCAAGATCTTGTACCCATGGGGAATTTCCGAGTTTGGGCACCCCAATCACACCTCGTGCCCGAAGACCTTTGCGCAATCCTTGCTTTCCAAAATGAAATTGCAATATTGCACATTGCATAATAATTCACGCGGACGACACTACTGGATTGTGACAGTTTCCAGAGGAGGAAATAGAATGATCAGCAATGGAATGATTGGACGCCCGCTGGGCGTTCTGACGACCGAGGGCGACTCCGTGTTGCCGCGCGGCTATGTCGCTAACCCTGAGACATTCGATTTTCCGATCATCACGGAAAAAGTCGAAGGGGCCCATATGGATCGGCTCTGGGCCCGCGATTCTTCGATTGAGCCCGCCCTTATCGTCGCTGCCGAACGTCTGGTAAAAAGGGGTGCTGCCGCAGTTGCTTCAGATTGTGGCCTTTTTTCTTGGCATCAGCCTGCGGTGGCAGCAGCGGTGGACGTTCCGGTGATTTTATCGAGTCTGCTTTTGTTGCCTCTCTTGCTGCGTCAGGCGAGCCGTGCGGCGAAAATTGGACTATTGAGTGTCTCCTTGCCGTCCCCCTACGATGACGCAGCCCTCGGCATTGAGAATTCGGCTGATCGGAGCAGGGTAGTTTTCGGCGGTTGCGAAGGTGCGTATGAGCAGAGCGTGAAGACGCGCAATCCAGCGGAGGTGACTATCTCTGAAAAGATGGCGGGCCTTGAGGCAGATGTGATTGCGGGTGCAACACGCTTGCGAGCGTCTCACCCAGACATTGCAAACATTCTACTGACCTGCACCGCTTTCCCTTGCGTTGCTCCGGCACTGCGAAAGAAAATTGGCTTACCAGTCTACGGCATTACGGATCTCTGTCGTTTAACGATGGGCGCACTCCACTAAAGCTGCCCTGTTCAGCAAATCTAAGGATATGTCACCGTATGTTCTCGGCACACTGGTTTGCAGTGTGCGTGATCGGCCGATCGCCTGCATACGAAGCTGTACTTGCAGCGCAGCCGGGGCGGAGCCGGGAGGAGGTTGAGGGTGTGTGACGCCAAAATTCAGACTTGGCGTTCATCTAAGTTGGAAAACGATCACATTGGAGCAACCCGGAACTGGATCCTATTAGCGGCGCAATTTTGTCCCGACATTTTCCCGCCGAGCCCTAATGTAGAGTTCACCCGCCACAGCAAGATCCGCCAACGCAAAACCAGGATAGATGAATAGGATACGATCCAATCCGCTTGTGCGGCCCCTCGAAACGCCGCTTGCGAGATCAGCCAAGTCCGCATTAAATGGACCAGAATAAGCTAGCTTTGATCGGCTATCAGGATCCTCGGCTTGCACCTTGTCATCGACGATGAACGAGCTAAATGCTCCAAAACTATCAGGCAACCACGATCGCCCCATATCGATTGCGATAGCCAGGCTACCCGCCGTCAGCTTCCGAGCATCGAGGAACGGCTCCATACCTGCGACACTCGGAACGGTGGAGACAACGATGTCGCATCGAAGGACATCATCCGGGCTGGTGGTGGTTCGACCGTTGGCGCCGTCTGCGTCGGCGTGCGCAGCGAGTGATACCGCAGACTCGATACGGCGGTCGAAGCATACGATGTCAGCTAAGCCCGGAAGCACGTCTCGCAGCGCCGTCAGATGGCCGTATGCCTGTGCCCCGCATCCTACGAAGCCTAGCGAAGTGCTAGTCGGTGATGCGAGGTACTCAGACGCTAGTGCCGACATGGCTGCGGTCCTCATGACTGTGAGGCGGTTACCGTCCACAACGGCGAGCGGCAGTCCGGTTTCACCATCGCCGAGGATGATCAGGCCATTAACATTTGGCAGTCCTCGCTGAGAGTTCGTTCCTACGACACTCACCCACTTTACAGCCGCCAAGGGAGGTTCGTTGCAAACCGCGGCCATCGTCTGAAAATATCGATCTGGTGCGGCTCTCACAGTCTGCTTGGAAGGGATCCGCAGTTCACTTGAACTATAGGCTTCAAATGCCTTTCGAAGCACCGCCCGCAGTTCAGATGGCGATATGTTCAATTGATCTATGTCTGATGCATTCAGGTATAAAATGTCTTCTGTCATTTGGTCCCCTGGCCGCTTGACGTTAATCCAAGTTCCTCTGCTCCACCAAGTTCCAATGATCGTTGAAAAGCTGCCTTAGTGGTGCGCAGTATGAGTGCAGAAAGTGCGCTTTCTGTCGCAAGGACCGACATAGCCGCTGCGGTGGTTCCATTCGGGCTTGTGACTTGTCGTCGAAGCTCCGCTGGGTGGTCATTGGATGCAAAAGCTAGCGCCGCCGCACCGTGAACAGTCTCTTTGGCCAATTTGCTCGCTACTTCCGCCGGCAGACCTAGTTCACGAGCCGCATCACCCAGGCACTCGATGAGGTAGAAGATGTACGCCGGCCCTGAGCCGCTTATTGCTGTGGCCGCGTCTATAAGGTCTTCTCGTGTGACTTGATGAACCGCACCACCGGCTTTGAACAACGATAAGACGTTCTCAAGCTCGCCGTCTTCTACAGCGCTATCGGTAAAAATAATCGTTGAGCCTTTTCCTATAGCGGTCGGGGTGTTCGGCATCGCACGCACGATACGTGGAGATTCAAGCAATAGTTTCAACTTCCCAGCGGGAACGCCCGCCGCGATGCTCACGAAAACGGTGCCATCTGAAAAGCGCTGATAGGGAGGCAGCTCATTTTGGAGGGCTTGAGGCTTAAGTGCGAAGACGATGATTCCTGCTTTTGCTGGTAGCGTCTCACAGGTCTCATGGGTATTCACGCCGAGCGCCACGGCTCTCTCCCGCAGAACTCTGACTGGCTCGACGACGTGGACAGCGGCGGGATCGACAGTAGACGTGT
Organism: Rhizobium sp. NZLR8; assembly: GCF_019685025.1. Taxonomy (NCBI): domain Bacteria; kingdom Pseudomonadati; phylum Pseudomonadota; class Alphaproteobacteria; order Hyphomicrobiales; family Rhizobiaceae; genus Rhizobium; species Rhizobium sp. NZLR8. The sequence goes on from NZ_JABDVY010000010.1 coordinate 185,223, forward strand.
CGATCCATCCCCGTAGCAGTGCATAGCCCATATTGCCGCAACCGACGAGGATCAAGGGTTCATCTAGTTTGATTGATGTGCGGTTCATTTCACCATCCCGTCCCGTTCTGCGTTGCCGCTGCGCTGTACTCCGTACGCTTCAACAAGGTAGCCAATCTAAATTTGCGTTCAGCGCGGTGGGCCTGCATACCTGTGACCCCAGCCTAAGCCCGAGCTTGCTCTTTTGCTGCCAGCCGATCCCAGCAATCGTTTAGATCTTTGGGAAGCAAATGCTTCATGATCCTCTGACTTGGCGTGCGCTCAAATTCCTTCACCACTGTGATGTAGCGAGGGTTCTGGTAGGAGGCGAGGCGGTCAGAAAGCCAGTGAGATAGATGCTCAGGCTCGATAACTTTTCCGGTCTTCGCTTTCACGAACAATTTGATGTCCTGCTCACCCACATCGGCAGCTACTCCGATCATCGCGCAGTCTTCAACGGCCGGATGAGTACCAACGACACGCTCCACTTCCCAAGCAGAGACATTCTCTCCCTTACACCGGACGCTGTCTGTCAACCGGCCATGGAACCACAGGTTTCCGTCTCCGTCTAAAGTGCCTGCGTCTCCAGTGTGAAGCGCCCCGTTTACGAGCGCTTTTCCCGTTGCTTCCTGGTTGCGGAGATAACCCTTGAAAAGAGCACCAGCGAGCGAGGATCTGACGACGATCTCTCCTCGATTTCCGCTCGCAACGGGGTTGCCCACCTCATCCTCGATCGAAACAGAAAACCAAGGCGTCGGCTTTCCGACGGAGCCAACGACACCTTTGGTGTTGCAGGTCGTAATGCTCGCTGCTTCGGTCATCCCATAGCATTCCCGGATCTCAACGCCGAAGCGATCACGGAATTCCGGCCAAACGTCTTTCGGGCACCCGCCTCCCCACGCGATCCGAACCGAATGTTCACGATCAAGCAGGCTCCCCGGCTGCTTCAGCAAAATCTGAAGAATGCCACCGAGATAATGGATATGAGTTGCGCATGAGTTCCTAACTTGATCCCAGAAGCGGCTCGCGCTGAAGCGGTCGACCATGGCCAACGTCACATCTTCGATGATCGGCAGAACCAAAAGCTGGGCCCCGCCAATATGGAAGAGTGGCTCCCAGACAAAAAACACGTCTGCTGGACCCATTGAGGTTAGGGTCCGTATCGCTTCCCCCGCGAGCCGCAGCATCCCGTGGGTAACCAGCACACCCTTCGGCCGACCAGTTGTTCCCGACGTATACATGATCGCAAACAAATCGTGCGCATCTGGAACAGCATCAACAAAATTGCTTTCGCCGAGCAGGATTGCCTCCGGTACCGAATGATCTTGATCGCCGCCGACCAACATGATGTTTTCGGAGCGTAGTTGAGCACCGCACCCTGAGATCGTTGATCGGAAATCAGGGTCACATAAGATGAGCTTGGGTTCGCTATGCTCGAGCATGTAGCGAAGCCCGTCGCCCTTTTGCTGCGCATTGATCGGCACCCAAACGGCTCCAGCCTTTGCAATGCCGAAAAGGACAGGAAGCGATAGACGGGAGTTCCGCATCATTACTGCGACACGGTCGCCTGGTTGCACGCCTTTGCGTCGCAGTGTCGAGGCGAACGCGCTTGATTCCATTTTCAGCGTAGCAAAAGTGATCGGCTGACCGTTGAAAATCGCAAAAACCTGATCAGGGCTTCGGTCGGCTTTTGCATTGAAGTCGGCAATGAAGCCCTTGAGATTGTCCATCATGAAAAAGTCACGCCTTTCGAGATGCCCGTTCCGCCAAAAATTTCTCCATCATTTGAGCTGTTTCACCCGACGCGTAGGCTTCCCGGTGGATCCGGACTGCCGCATCCAGGCACTGGCGGAACCCAAGCTCGGTCATTTCGCGCAGCCATTGCTTATCGAGGCGCATGGCGACTGGAGGCTTGGCGCCAAGCTCAAGGGCGAGTGAAAGCGAAGCTGTCAGGACGTCTGCCTGCGGAACAATCTTGTTGATGATCCCGATGGAGTGACATTCGTCGGCACCCATCAGTCGGCCGCTAAGCGTCAGATCGGTTGTTCGAGCCAATCCAAGCATCTCGCGCATGATCCACGGCCCGGTTACGCTGGCGATCCCGGAATTGATCTCAGGCTGACCCATGCGTACTCCGGCATGACTGATGCGAAAGTCGCATAGCAGCGCAACCTGAAACGCGGAGCCGGCGGCCACACCATTCAAAGCCGCAACGAGAGGTTTGGAGAGCGAGCGAATTGCCCCGTACAGCCGCTCCCACTCAGCGATCCATTCGGAGCCTGTCTCTCCGTCGAAGGACTTGGCTTCGTTGAGGTCCTGGCCGGCACAGAATGCCCGGTCCCCTGCCCCGGTCAGTACAATCGCACGGACTGTGCTGTCCTCCTCGAGATCGACGAGCGCTTCAACAAACTGGCTCCGCATTGGCTTGTGCCAGGCGTTCAGAATTTCGGGCCGATTCAGTGTGACCACTGCGACCTCGTCTCTTCTTTCAACGATTATGTAGCGATCCATGATCCACCATTCATTGGAATGCAATATTATATATCGCATAATGTGACGAACCTGTTCGTGAAGTCAAGCGTGTTTAAGCAGGTCGCTGGAATGTGACCCGGTCATTCCTCGCGTTTCAGCGACCGGGAAACGAGAGACGGCAACGATCATCCGGTGCATAGGTCGCTTGGAATCGATATAAGAAAGGATTTTGCGGGAGCGGGAGCGCGGTTACGCCAACCCGACACGTATGGTGCTGGCTGGCGGTAGGCGCGAATTTCCCGGAGGTGGGTAGATGGCAGGCACAAATTCTCAGTGTTTGAACGTCGTCGAGGATTGGCCCTGCGGTCACTTGCGAATTCGATCGCCAATCCGCTAGTTCTATCGGTCAAACCGTCTATTGTCGCAAACGTTATCCAATACGTCCTCAAAAAACCGATAACAGTATGGACGTAGAAGCCTTCTGGAACGACGCCTGAGATATGCTCCTCCGGCAGAAGATTCCGAGCATGACAACTTGCCGGAAAGTGTGCTCGCGCCACGCCCTCCTCAGGGTGGCGGCTTCAGGCTCGCCGGTACTGCGACGCTACCTTGGACATCTGTCTAGCAATCTCGACGGTAATCGGACTGAGTTCAGCTTCGACTCGTTCAATGGTCCAGTTAGCGGTGGAAACTGCGATGTTAACCGCTGCGACCACTCTGTTATCATACCCGAAAATCGGTGCAGCGATTGAAATGTCGCCGAGTATTGCCTCTTGGTTTGCGATGGCAAACCCCTTCTTGCGCACATTATCCAGCTCATCGAGCAACTTCGGGCGGTCTTGGATCGTAAAGGGAGTTAGAGCGTCGAAGGAAGGTGCTTTGAGGATCTCGCTTGCTACGCTCGGGTCCAAGTTTGCGAGGATCGCACGACCTGGCGCGGTCGCAAAAGCAGGAAGACGCGTCCCAATCGTGACATATGAACTCATCACGCTTCTACTCGGCACACGTGAGATGAACACGATGTCAGAACCATCGAGTTCCGTCAGATTGGCCGTCTCCTGTGAACGCTTGTTCGCCTCAAGCAAATAAGGAAATGTCGCTTCCACGATCGGATTGCTTCGCAAATACGCGTTGCCAATGTCCATGGCTCTGACAGAAAGTGAATACTGCCGAGTAGTTTCACTATGGGTCAGATACCGGAGCGCCCGCAAAGTGTAGAGCACGCGCTGGGTCGCACTTTTGTTCAAGCCGGAAGCCTCGGAGACTTCAGCCAATGTCATTGGGCGCGGATTTGAGCAAAACGTGTCTAGTACGAGCATCCCCTTTTCGATGGTGCCAAGATAAAGACGCTCGTCCACGTTGGTCTTTTCGAACGAAGCAGGTGGATTGACTCCGCTCTTGCCCTTACCGCCGCGATCAAGCATCGTGCCTCTCAAACTAAAAATGGAATGCGGTAGTGCATATTGCTATTCAATGCGCGTGTAAAGGCTGAAGCCCCGCGCTGATCCTCGGCATAGTCGTCACTGTGAACGGGAGCCATGCAGCTTCCCTTGACATCGGCAATCTACAATATATGATATTATTATGCAATAAAATTGAGGGGCGAACATGGCCTATGGCGGCGGTTCCGAAAATCACGTTGAGATCATAAATGAAGATAACCGCTCAAGAGAATAGCTGCAGATACGGTGAAGAAGGCGTATTCCGAGGAACATTCCGCTTCGACAACGAGGTCTTGGGGGATTATACTTGGCCGTTATGCGAAATCCGAGGAACGCAACCTGGCCCCCGGCTTTGTGTGTCTGCCGGAGTGCATGTCAATGAAGTATCTAGCATCGAGGCGTCCATACGGCTTCAGAGGCTTTTCGAGCCCGAAAAGATGAAGGGGTCAGTGTCAATTGTACCCGTCATCAATCAGCCAGCCATCCACAAATATAGCGAGTACGTGTGCCCCGTCGACGGCAAGAACATCAACCATACGTTCCCCGGTCGAACCGACGGGACCTTTTCCGAAGTCCTCTGCGACGCCGTCCTCAACGAGTGGGTCAAGGGCGCAGACTGCTACATCGACATGCATGGAGGGGATCTGAAAGAGAAGGTATCCTGGTTCACCATTTTCCAGCGCACGGGTGATGATGAATTCGACGCCGCGGCATGCAACGTTGCAATGTGCTTCAACAGTGAGATCGTGCTTGCCCTTGGCCCGGAATATATGAAGAAACCGGGTCGACCTCCGACAGCGTGCGCTTTGCGCAAGCAGATCGCCATAATGACCGAGGCCGGGTCGAATGGTCTTTTGAGCGAGGCCGATATTTCCTTTCATGTCGAGGGAGTATTGAACGTAGCCCGGTTGCTCGGAATTATAGATTCCCAACCGTCATCGGCCACCAATGGACGCTCATTATGCGACAGCTACATCTGGGTTGAATGTCCGAGCGATGGGGATTTTCATGCAGAAGTCGAGCCGGGATCCATCGTGAGGCAAGGGCAGCGTCTCGGCTCAGTGCGCGACGTATTTGGAGATGTCCTGGACGAGGTGTTTGCTCCGGCGACGGGATTCGTCCTTTGGCGTATTACTCACCCTTCCATCCGCAAAGGTGAAGCTCTGTTGACCATTGTTGAAGAGGCGCACGCAAAATAGTGTTCCGCAAGATTGGCTATATCTATGGCCAGTCCCAATACGCTTAGCCTCCCCACGACGATCCTCAACACCCAGTTTGCTAGTCTAGCGGCAGGATTGGGTCCGTGTGGCTGCCGATACCGGAATTCTTAAAAAAAGATGGCGAAAGAGCCGCAAATGGTTGCAAACGCGTCCGGGCGTAGAGCCGCAAAACGCCTTCATCCTCACACCATCGTCCTGCCGCATCGATCCAGAAGGCCCGAGCCCATCGCGAAATAGTTGGGCGCAAGGGTGAGGATCTTTGATTTAAGCGATTGCCTCCGACAATCTACCAAAGACGGCGGAACCAAAAACGCATTGACGTTCCCGCTTTTCCAATATATGATATTGTATAACAATATACGCGGCTTAGGACGTGACGAACGTTTTGGCCAAACCGCAAAGAAACGGGAACAGGAATGAAGCTGGTGTTTGGGACATCGCGACCTGCGTGGAAGCCCTCCAACTTCTGAAGATTTCTTGAATTAGATGCCGTCAGAAGAAAAGGCTTATGAGGCCAACGCGTAATAGTGGTCCTTCCAAGCCGTTTTCTGCTCGTTGGGGCTGGCCGCAGTCGGGAAACCTATTGCGGGTGAAAAATGCCCCGAGCGGGAATTATTAGCGCTGCATTCGGAGCAGCGACGGAGTGAAAGTTATGAATGTAGTACAGGAAAGCGCGAGCGGCACGGGTATAAAGCGCCTGGCAAAGAGGCTAACCGTCATGAACTCCCTGTTAGAAAATCGCTGGATTAGAGGAGCTCTGGTTTCGGGTCCGCTCCTCATCCTCCTGATCGGCTTTCTTGCGATTCCGCTGTCCTATATCGTTTGGGGCAGTTTCGAAGGAGCGAAATTCAACTTCAGTCACTACGCTCGCGTTTTTTCGAGCGAGACGAACTTGAACATACTGTTTTATACCCTTCGGATCGGGTTGATCGTGACAGTCGTATCCCTCGCTGCCGGATACCCGGTCGCTTATCTACTGACCAAGCTTAAGTCACGTTCATTGTCCACCGTCAGTATTTTCCTGCTGATTCCGCTTTTCACTGCTTTCCTAATTAGAACCTACGCCTGGATGATCATACTTGGTCGCGAAGGTATCATAAACAACGCGCTGATTTGGGCGGGTTTAATCAATGAACCCTTGACCCTGCTCAACACCACTTTTGCTGTGGTCGTTGGTATGGCCCATGTCTTCATCCCGACCGCCATTTTCACAATGTATTCGTCAATGGTGCGCATTGACCATGATGTTGCCAGAGCCGCCCAGATACTGGGGGCAAAGCCGGTACAGGCATTCCTGCGCGTTTATTTCCCACTGACATTACCGGGTATCTTTTCTGCAGGTGTCCTGATCTTCATTTCCGCCATCGGATTCTACATCACCCCTGCCCTGTTGGGCGGCCCGAGTGACACAATGATCTCACAACTGATTGTCGCGCAGATGACAACGCTGTTGAACTTCGAACTCGGATATGCTTCGTCCATCGTGCTGCTCATGGTGACAATCGCCATTCTCTTCGTTGCGAGCCTGTTTATCCCGCTGGAAATGATATGGTCATCGTCAACAGTCACCCTCACCGATGAAGAACCACGCGCTGCGGCACGGCTGCTCAAGAAAGTGAAACGATCGATCGGTCCTCTTCTCTACACTGTCGAGGCATCGGTGCATTTTCTCACAAAACCCATCCTCACCCGTAATTCCCGTTGGTTGTGGGTATACACGATCCTCATACTCTTTTTCTTGACGGCGCCGTTGATTGTCGTCGTGGTGCTGTCTTTCAGTTCGTCTTCATTCGTCGTCTTTCCGCCCCCAGGATTTTCGCTGCGTTGGTGGGAAAAGCTGGCGAGTGCTACAGAATGGCACCAGTCGTTCTTCTTTTCGGTTCAATTGGGTATCGCTGCCGCCTGCGTTGCGACGATCATAGGCACGATGGGCGCGTTTTGGCTGGTGCGGACAAAGTTTCTATTCAAGAAAGCGCTATTCCTGTTTGCGCTTTCCCCCTTGATGGTGCCAGTGGTCATTATCGCAACCTCGCTATACGTCTTCGAAGCAAAGCTACACATACTCGGCACCTTCGGCGGGCTGGTTATGGGGCACGTCCTGCTCGCCGTGCCCTACGTCATCGTGGTCATGGCTGCGGCGCTGAGAAATTTTGACCAGTCCCTAGAGCCAGCAGCTGCAGTGCACGGAGCTCGTCCATTACAAACACTTCGACTTGTCACGCTACCCATTCTCAAACCTGCTCTCCTTACGGCGGGACTGTTGGCTTTCCTGACATCCTTCGACGAACTCCTTGTCGGCATTTTTCTGCTGGGACGGCAAACACCAACGTTGCCCATCAAGTTCTGGGGCGACATTGCCTACCAGGTTGATCCGTTGCTGAGCACGGCCTCGACCTTGATTGTTGTTCTTGTGACGGGATCAATCATTGCAGTGCAGTTCATCCGGGAGCGTCATAACACGCGCACCTCTAACAATATTGCCGAATGACCGGAGGCGAAAAATGTCTACAAGCCTTGAAATGAAAAACATCCAAAAGTTCTACGGCCCGCTTCAGGTTGTGAAGGACTTCAATCTTCAAGTCCAGCCAGGCGAGTTTGTGACCTTTCTCGGACCATCAGGTTCTGGGAAGACAACGGCATTGAAGATGATAGCAGGGTTCGAAACGCCGACGTCAGGAGACATTTTTCTGGGAAGCCGTTCCATCGTGGATCTTCCCGCCTATGAGCGCGGCATCGGGATGGTGTTTCAAAACTATGCGCTGTTTCCTCACATGACGGTCGCGGAGAATGTCGCGTTTCCCCTCACAGTTCGCAGGTCCACACGAGCGGAAATTGAGAGCAGCGTGGCGCGCGCTTTGCGACTGGTCAAGATGGAACAGTATAGCGGCCGCTATCCCAACCAACTTTCCGGTGGCCAGCAGCAGCGCATCGCACTGGCACGAGCCATCGCATTCAATCCAAGCATTCTGCTAATGGACGAGCCTCTCGGCGCGCTTGATCGTAATCTCCGGGAGCACATGAAGATTGAGATCATGCGTATTCAGAAGGAACTGAATATGACGGTTGTCTTCGTGACCCATGACCAGGATGAAGCGCTGACCATGTCGGATCGGATCGCAGTTATCAACGAAGGCCGACTCGTTCAGGTGGACGATAGCAAGACGCTCTACGGCAGGCCGAGAAACCGGTTCGTCGCATCATTCGTCGGCGAATCCAACATGATTCCATGTCGCGTCGACGTGATCGAAAACGGAGCAGGCAGGGTTACCCTGGCAGGCAACACACCAGGGGCGGCGCAGTTGTCTGGGCAGATTGACGGCGATCACGGCTGGATGTTTGTTCGTCCGGAACACGTCGAGATCGACTTTCGTTCGGTGGGAGCGGATTTGCCCAACGCGCTCGACGGCGTGGTCGAAAACGCATTGTTCCTCGGCGAAATGACGCGGTACCTGGTCCGCTGTGGTGATGAGACCATTACCGTGAAGCGGCAGAACCGGGGGCAGGCTCACTTTGCCGGCGGAACACCGGTGACGGTTTCGTGGAAAGCAGAAGATTGCAAGGTCTTGGACTAGCCATACATTGTGCGAAATCGTTTCAATCGCACTATATGGGCGACGACGAATTCATCGCTTTGGCAATGCCCCACCGAAGTCGCTTCCCCGGTGAGCGTATTTGGCTCTATTGATTTGAACCGCCCCCACTTTCGACCGAACACTCAGCATACGCAGGAAGGCTCAAGCACAGGATCAGGATTAGATTGCGCAGACTCCCGCCTAGGATTTCAATCATCTTCGTAACAAAACACGGCAAATCCAGGCGAATTCGGGTCGGATTGCCGTGTGTTGATTTGGCGGAGGTACGTTCTCTCCCAGAGGACAGAATTTTAGCCACGCCATCGCGCAATTTTGAGCATGTATGCTCAAATAAGGCTGCGACGTTGCCCAACGCTTGTGACCGGCCCGTGCGGGCGGCACTCGCTTACTGTAATTCGTAGCTGACCACCCGTGGTCACGTTCCGCCAAACGCTAGCTTACGAGCCCATTCTGGGCCAAAGAGACAGCGGAACGGTCCGAGCGACGAACTTGCCTCAACATATAGTCCCTGGGGTCGACGCTGTTGCTCAAAACCCGTCCATGCGTTACAAGTTCTGCTGTAATTTTCGCTGAACCGCACGACATCGTCCATCCAAGCGGGCCATGGCCAGTGTTGAGGAAAAGGTTTTCATATGGCGTCGGACCTACGATCGGAGGTCCATCGGGCGTCATCGGGCGTAATCCTGACCAAGTCAAAGCCGAGCTGACGTCGACGTGCGCAGCCATGGACGGCAAAATCCTGAGAATGTCGTCGAGGACGCGTCGGCCTTCATTGGGATCGATTTTCGTATTATATTGAGCGAATTCTGCTTTCCCACCCATGCGCAAGCGATCTCCCATCGGGACCATCATTGCATGGTAGCCGTCGTCCATGACCGGACGTGTCGGCCCTCCCTTCCATCCGTTTAGAGGCAAGGTCACGGAATAGCCTTTCACGGGCACGATCGGCAGCTGAATACCGAGGGGGCGGGCAAATATGGGGCTGTAGCTACCAAGAGAGAGTACGTACGCATCGGCATGAATTTCTCCGACGGACGTTTTGAGGTGGGAGATCCGCGAAGAGGACTGTTTGACTATTTCCAATATGTTAGCTCTCATCAAAAACTGAGCCCCCAGTTCCTTAGCGAGGCGAGCCATTTCATTCGTAAACTTATGGGCATCGCCGCTTTCGTCATCTGGAAAGTATACCGCACCGATGTAGCGATCGATCACGTCCTTCAAACACGGCTCTTTCTCCAGAATTTGTTCCTGATCAAGAACGTCGAATTTGACACCCCACCCCTGCATCTCGCGGCACATCTGCACGAACTCCGACATGCGGCCACCTCGAGGGAAGACCCTCATCGTCCCGCGCGTGGTCTGGTCATAATGCAGGGTAGAATTCTGGCGAATGCTGCGCAGCGTTTCTAAACTCAGGCTCGCGATCCTGATGTTCGAAACCATATTGGCTTTATGCCTCTTGTGGGTTGAGTTCGAGAGAAATTTTAGCCCCCAGCCGATAATCGATGGGATGGCACTTGGGTTGATTTTTAACGTAGAGTTGCTGTCAAAAAGCATCTTACCAAGCCGTTTGATGGTTCCAGGTGAGTTCCAGGGGCTGGAGTCGCTAGGCGTCATCAGACCGCCATTGGCAAAGCTCGTTTCCATGCCAGGCCTGTCGCAGCGATCAATAATGGTGACCTCGTGACCATCTCTGGCGAGCATATAGGCCGTCGCACTACCAACGATTCCGGCACCAAGTACAGCAACTTTCATAACTACCCTCAAAAGCAACCTAGGGTCGCGCGACAAACACGACGACATAATCAATATGCAATATTGAACATTATTTTGCAATACGAGATGCGTTGTACCGCGTAGAGCTGCTGGTTGATTGCCACTGGCGAGATGTTCTCCTTCCCTGGCACCATCCCGTTCATGGCAACAACTCAGCGATCCAGGTTCACGCTGTAGGGCGCTAAAGGTATAAATTCATGAAGAAGTCAGAGCTGACAAAGGTTATCGCAGGACGATCTAAGGGAGCGCGTGCCTTCCGCTCAACATCGCGGGCCAAGTTACGGCGATGGGCGCATCAGTCCTGATTAAAGAGGATCGGCATTAGATCATCCTCCTGATCTGCTTTAACCTTGTCAAAAAGGTTTGCCTCCTTCCCTCCAATGACGACGATGATTGTGCCTCGCCGAAGTTTGTCAGCGCGAATTTCGCCGCACCTTCTGTGATGAGTAAGCTTTGGCATGATCAACACGCTTAATGGCTATCCGCTTGGCGCACACTGAATGGAGCGACCCGTGTGGGGTGTATGGCTCATTCCAGACGACCCTTTGTCGATGCCCACCAAAAGATGGAGGAGAGGCCACATAGCGCCATCGGCAACAAGGTGCCGATTTCGCTTATGAACGGCTCATCGGCACCCCCGCCGAGCTGAGCCATAACCCCGGAAAATTCCAGCTTCTGCTGGCCCAAAATCGGGGGGCACTTCACATTCACTGACGCACTCGTGTGCTGCTCAAACGCGAGAGCACATTGTGAACCACAAGAACTTTCCGGCTCTATCTGCGGGAGAAGCTGACGGTGCGGGTGGTGGCGTGCCATCGGCCAGGGCAAGTGCGAGCGCGAGGTTGGCCACGTCAAGAAGAATGCCATCGCAGGTCCCGGTTGCAGGGCCGCGCTCGAAGCGCATCTAGATCGTTGCGAACGTGAGGCCGTCATCTCGGACCAAACGCGGGGGGTGTGACATTCCAACTTTGCAGAAATAGAACACTTCAACAAAGCTGGGATCATCAAACGGCATTGATCCAGCTACATTTTGGCACTAAGCAAAAAATGCCCTTACCTCGCACAATCTATAGTTGTGCATCCTTTTTATGGAACTTTCACCAGCTCCATTGCTTTTCCGTGTCGCTAGTCTTTTTAGTCTCGCTGATACGTCCAGCGAAATAATCTAAGCCTGACGACCTATTAACCGCCCGGTTCCTCTCAACATACCAGAAGCCCGGATAGGCCCGATGGTGTCCGAGCATCCGAAGCTTTTGATTCGCAGCTTTGTCCAGGCCCTGTCGTTAAGCGCGATCTCCGGCTCCGTGTCGAGCCCGAAGTGCCACTAGGGTTCTCCAACGAGTCAAATGTTGTCCGGGATGACGTCGCCGGCTATCAGGAGGCTCGCGCATCCCGCCAGGCATCGTCCGCTTCCGGCTAACTAGCGACATAAGTTCCGTTCAGAACCCTGCGGCTATCTCCAAGAGAGGGATCGGTGCCCCCGTACTTCAGCAGAATACTTTGTTCTTTCGCCACCTCTTTCGCAAGGTCGTCCATCTCAACCGACAACGTCCGCAGCCCCTCGTATTTCTCATCCGAGTCAAAGATCCGTCTGGATCCGTCAGGCACCAATAGCGATTTCGCCTTCTCGGAGTTGTGGTAGAGTTCATCAAGGAAACGCTGCGTTTCGGCGAGGACGGCGAGTTCGTAAAACGTCCCCACTCTTAGGCCGTTGAGATCGCAATGATACATTGTGCTGGCGATATCGAAGCTGGGAAAGACGATTTTCTTGCCGTCCTCGATCGCGTCGTTCTTGACATTCTTGCAAAGCCTGATGGCCTTCTTCAGCCCTGCTCCTGCCGCTAAGTCCTGCTGATTGATCTCGTGAATGTGACGGAAAGGAAAGTTCGACAGTTCAGTGGGCACCTTCTTGTCGAGGATGAAGACGCCTCGATCGCGTTGAAGCTCAGAAGCCTGAAAGTCCGCGGTATCGTACCAGTGTGACGGCACGACATCGACGGGCCGCGGCAGCGATCCACCGGAAATCGCTATCGCCTTTCCCCCGCTGGTATCCACCGTGGCTGCTGGGTACTTAGCCTTTAAAATCTTCTCCGACTCACTTCTCAGAGCGGAAAGAACTTCCAAGGACGATTTGTTGGAAGGATAGTACAAACCCGACTGGGCCATCCGCCCGGTGGAATCGTATCGCAAGAAGCTGGTTTCGAGCGTCAACAGGTCGACGTCGCTGACGCCTCGAATATGGACATTGAGCGGCACGGATCCTTGCAGTCGAAACTCGACTGGTATGTTGGAAGCCTGGAGGCCCTCAAGCAACTGTTTACCAACGCGCTCGGCCGTCTCCACACTTATTCGCGTGTAGTCCTGGTCGACTTCCTGCATCGCTCCCAGACAGTACCGGGTATAAGGCTGATCCCTCGCCCGCTTCTGCCAACTTTCTTCACGAGAGCTTTTCTGCAGGATCTCGGTCGCCGCATCCTGAGCGAGCCGCCCGAGCCTATCGACCCCTGATCGTCTGGTATGGAGTTGATTCAAACGCTTGCCGATATCCCTAGCCATTGTCGATCTTCTCCAGCTTCATTGTTCCAAACGTGTACCTGCCATGACCGTTGAAGTATTCGCCGTCTCCACTCCTCAGGTCCTTGCTGAACAGGATCTCGCCGAATCCTTTGTGGGTGCGAAGTTCGGTCTGCTCAATGTTCGGCTCGTTGCTGTAGTTGTAAAATATCCGCCAGCCGTCTGCCTCGTCCTTGATAAGTGCCGCGCTCTTACTGTTGGAGGCTGATGTATCGGTTTTCAAACGGATACGAATCTTGTCCCACGACTGGACGATAGTGACCTTTCCAGTCCAATCGTAAGCGGGATTTAAATTCGTCTCTATCGTCCTGCCCGTGCATGTCCAGTCTCCACTGAGGTCGGGAACCTGAAGGACAAGCTGCATGAGCCGCCAGCGCCACGCATGCCGGTTCAAGAGCCAGGCAAGTATGCTGAAGACGACGCCGGCTCCAACCAACGACAATAAGCTGGGAGGAAGATTGACCGGCAACCCCATACTTTGCGCGAGGTTCACGGACCACAAAAGTACGAAGACAATGGCCGCCGAAACCATGGCAGATATCATGCCCAGCCATCTGCCAACGCTCAGGCGGCTGATACCGCCCAATTGGGTGTATTCATGCTCAAGCATACCTGCGCTCCAGATACTTCATTAGAGGATCTTATAGATGATGGCATTGGTGCATCTTCCAGCATAAGTTGCAGGCCGTCAGAAATCACGGGAAATCATGAGAACTCCACAAGCGAGCTATCGAAAGCTGCGCTTACAGGACCTTTAGTTCACCCCCAATTAATGCAGACGACCTTTGGCTGGGTCATGTCCTCGTAAGCGAAGCGAACGCCCTCTCGGCCCATACTGCCGTATTTGAAGCCGCCGAAAGGCATGGCGTCGAGGCGATAGTCAGAGCTATCGTTGATCATAACGCCGCCTGCCTCAACCCGGTTTGCCGCGTCCAGCGCGACCCTGAGATCGGCGGTGAAGATGCCGGCATGCAGACTATATTCGGGATCATTGGCCATCTCAATGGCTTCGTCTATGGTCTCGAACGGAGCCAGCATGACAACGGGCGCGAAGACTTCCTCGCTCCATAGCCCGCAGGTACGGGGCGTGCCTTCGAGCACCGTCGGATGGTAAAGTGATCCTTCGCGCCGATGACCACAGAGGAGGGTGGCTCCAGCGGCTATCGCATCGTTGACAGAAGTTTCAGTGCGTTCGGCCGATCCCGCCGAGATCATAGGACCCACATCGGTGTCGTCACGCAACGGATCGCCGGCCTTAAGTTTTTTGGTCCTTGCGACAAAGGCATCGCGAAACCGCTCATATATAGCCGCCTGCACGAGGACGCGCTGGGCGCCGATGCAATTCTGTCCTGCTGCCCAGAACGCGCCGGAGACGCAGCCCTCGACCGCTTTATCGAAGTTGCAGTCATTCATTACAATGACGGGGGCATTGCCGCCCAATTCCATCGCCAGCTTCTTCAGCCCCGCCGCGCGGCTGATGGCTTCGCCGGTGGCAAATCCACCGGTAAACGACACCATGCGGACATCGTGGGACGAGATCAAGGCAGTGACCAGCTCCCTGTCACCATGAGCGATGGTGATGACATCGTCAGGCAGGCCAGCTTCCAAAAGGGCATCGACGAGATTGATGGCGGAGAACGGCGTTAAATTCGACGGCTTCAGCAACACGGCGTTGCCCCCTGCGATTGCCGGGCCGAGCTTGTGTGCGACCAGGTTCAGAGGATCGTTGTAGGGGGTGATAGCGGTGATGATACCGAGCGGTTCCCGTGTGAACCAACCCTGGCGCTGTTCTGACCCAGCAAATGCATCGAAGGGGACGATCTCGCCTGCGTTGCGCTTTGCTTCCTCGGCTGAGAGTTTCAGCGTATTGACGCAACGACTGACTTCCTTACGTGCCTGAACGATCGTCTTTCCCGCTTCGCGCACAATGGTCTCGGCAAAGGCATCGCGGCGGCGCTCGATAAGTTGCGCGGCTCCCTCGAGGATGCTTGCTCGCTTGTGCCGCGGCAGGTTACGCGAGAGCTCGGCCCCGCGACGAGCACGAGCGATGAGTTCGTCGACGTCGGATGCGTCCGTTGACTCGATCGATCCGATCAGAGAGCCGTCAAAAGGGCTGTAAACCGATACGGGTGGCAAGCCCACTTTGATATGAAGTTTGGCAGCGGTCATAGGCCAACTTCCCTTTCCCTGATGAAGCGCCGGCATGAACGGCGGTTATGGTCTTTGGGCAGGGTGAAGTTTGATCCTCCACCCGCTGCCCACTTGAGTGGCTGACAATGACAATCTGAATGCGGCTGGCCGTTCAGCGATGGCCGGAAAGCACAAGTCGCTACGGGTCAGATCTTCTGGCCGTCGCGCACCAGTTCGTCCATGACCGAGCGCACCGCCTTCTCGGCAATCGAGACGATCTCGTCGATCTCGTCCTTAGTGGTGACCAGTGGAGGTGCGAAGCCGAGGATCTCGCCATGCGGCATGGCGCGGGCGATCAGACCGCCGTCGCGCGCTGCCTTCGAGACACGTGCACCAACCTTCAGCGACGGATCGAAACGGGTCTTGCTTTCGCGGTCCCCGACGAACTCGATTGCTCCCATCAGCCCCACGCCACGCACCTCGCCGACGATCGGCAGCTGAGCGAACTTCTCCTTGAGCTGCGCCTGGAAATAGGCGCCCACCTCGCGGGCGTTGCCGGGCAGGTTCTCCTGTTCGACGATGTCGAGAACAGCATTGGCAGCGGCCGCCCCAATCGGATGGCCGGAATAGGTATAGCCGTGCGAGAAAGCGCCGACCCTGTCGGCTCCGTCTTCCAGCACCTGGTAGACTTTCTCGCCGACGATCGCAGCCGAGAGCGGAAAGTAGGCAGACGTCAGGCCCTTGGCAACCGTGATCAAGTCCGGCTCGATGCCATAATGCTGCGATCCGAACATGGAACCGGTGCGGCCAAAACCGGTAATGACTTCGTCGGCGATCAGCAGGACGTCATGCTTCTTAAGCACCAGCTGAATAGCCTCCCAATAACCTTCCGGCGGCGGTGTGATGCCGCCAGTGCCAAGAACTGGTTCACCAATGAATCCACCGACATTGTCGGGCCCAAGCCGTTCGATGAGTTGATCGAGCTCGGCAGCGCGGCGCGTGGAGAATTCCCGCTCCGTCTCGCCAGGATTGGCGCCCCAGTAGTGATGCGGCACGCCGGTATGGCTGATCTGCGGCAAGGGAAGGTCCATATGGTCGTGGTAGAAGCTCATGCCGGTCATCGAACCTGAGACAACGCTGCAGCCATGGTAGCCGCGGTCACGTGAGATGATCTTCTTCTTGGTCGGCTTGCCGCGCAGATTGTTGTAGTACCAGACGAGCTTGGCCTGGGTCTCGTTGGCGTCCGAACCGGACATGCCGTAGAACACCTTGCTCATCTTGCCCGGAGCCATCTTCACCAGACGGTCTGACAGGATCGCCAATTCATCGGTCGTGTGAGCGGCATAAGAGTGGTAATAGGCAAGCCGGTAAGCTTGGCGTGAGATCGCCTCGGCTACTTCGGTGCGGCCATAACCGACATTGACGCAGTAAAGCCCGGCAAAGCCGTCGATCAGCTGATTGCCGCGGGCGTCCTGGATGCGGATACCCTTTCCCGTCTCAACAATTGTTGGCTCGCCAAGCTTGCCGCTGGCAAAGTCCTTCAGTTGCGTGAACGGATGCAGGACCGAGTTGCGGTCCTTCTCGCCGATGTCCTTGATGTTGATGGTCATTGCAAGCCCTTCCGTAGCGCGATGATGTGAAGCGGCGGACAGAAACGCAGCTCGATATGCTCCGCTGGCGCCCGCATCTATATTCGACACTGGCAATCTGATGCTAAATCGATGCAGATTGACGGCGAATATGATGCCGTCTATGCAGGAATTCTGCGAGTATCAACGCTGGCTGCAGGATTTCTCGGACATGGAACTCGACCGCGCGGACATCGCGCTTCTTAACGCCGTTCAAAAGAACAACAAGCTCACGTCGGAGGAATTGGCCGAACGAGCGCATCTTTCACCGACTGCCTGCCAACGCCGGCTCAAACGCTTGCGGGCAGAGGGCGTCATCGAGGCTGATATTTCAATCGTGTCCCCTAAGGCAGTCGGCAGACATGTAACCGTCGTCGTTCTGGTGTCGCTTGAGCGAGAGAGGGCTGATATCATCGATCGCTTCAAGACTGCAATCAAGAACACCCGCGAAGTGATGATCGGCTACTACGTGACCGGCGACGCGGATTTTCTCCTCGTCGTCACAGCAAAAGACATGGAAGACTACGAACAGTTCACACGGCGCTTCTTCTACGAGAACAATGACATCAAAGGTTTCAAAACAATGGTTGTCATGGACCGCGTCAAAGCCGGATTTGCCTTTCCGATCGAAGATTAAGCTACTGTATTCTCAAACGGGCCGAGATGCAGTCTTCATCTATCTGTTGCACCGCGCTCTTACAGCCGCCCATTTTTCCATCTCACCATAGAGATTGAAGTGTCATTTCCCTAACTTGATGGACCGCGACAGCCATGCACGTAACCTTGGCGATGATCGAATGTCGAAGATGTTGGTTGGCTACTTCTGGGACCCGTACGCGCGATCGGGGCTTTGAGCGTTGAGGTGCTTGGTGGCTGACGCTGAGAGGTTGTCCTCCTTCCCTTGCGACGACCGCCATGTACACAACTAGGCCAGCCGGCCTATTTTTGACCCCAAGCGGGTCTCGCGCGCGCTTAGCAGGAAGTTTTTCTGTGAAAGCGACGTCGGTGATCGACGCATGTCGGCATCAGAGCGTCCTCACACGAACAACGCCGCTTCCCCGCAAAACAATCAGTTGAAAGCTTTGAGCCGACCGGGCAACGCATTGAGAAGTTGACGGGTATACTCAGACGAAGGCTGGCTGAATATTTGCGTGGTTCTTCCTTCCTCGACGATCCTCCCGCGCTGCATTACACAGATTCGATCACTTATCTGCGCTGCAACCCGCAAGTCGTGGGTAATGAATAGTATGCTCAGTTCAAGCTCCTCACGAAGCTCGGCCAGTAGATCGAGTACCTGTTTCTGGACCGTCACGTCCAAAGCAGAGACGGCCTCGTCAGCGACAAGAAGGCTGGGAGACATCGCAAGGGCACGCGCAATACAGATTCGTTGACGTTGACCGCCACTGAATTGGTGTGGATAGCGACTGAGCGCGCGTCGGTCTAGGCCGACCCGATCGATAAGAGCTTCAACCCGCGTCAATGCTTCAGCACGGGAAACGCCCATGTTAATCGGACCTTCCATAAGCGACGATCCAATCATTATACGCGGATTGAGTGAACGATTGGGGTCCTGAAACACCATCTGCACTTGGCGGTAAGGGCCGCCTCGGACGACCTCAAGGCTGCGGTTAAATTCTACCGAGCCGGCGCTGCTCGGGACGAGACCTGCAATTATCCGGGCGAGCGTGCTCTTACCAGACCCGGACTCGCCGACAATGCTCACAACCTCCCCACGCTTTATTGTCAGGTTAACACCGCAGACGGCTTTAGTTTCGTGTACGGTGAAAACACCACGCCTATAGTTTTTGTCCACCCCCCGTACAGTCAACAGCACGTCATCCGATGATGTCCGCTTCACTTCTGGAGGAATGGCGGACGGAATAGAATTTATCAGCAATCGACTATAATCTTCTTTAGGATTGTCGAGGACATCGCTGGCTGTGCCGGCCTCGACCACCCGTCCGCCCCGCATAACTATTACCCGATCCGCGATATCGCGAACCACTCCGATATCATGGGTAACAAAGAGAACGCCCATCCCTGTCTCGCGTCGCAGTTCGTCCAACAGTCGCAGGATTTGCGCCTGCGTTGTGACGTCTAGAGCCGTAGTCGGCTCATCAGCAATTAAGATGTCTGGCTTTAAGATGATCGCCATTGCGATCATCACCCGCTGCCGCTGCCCGCCTGAGATCTGGCTCGGGTAGGCTCGTGCAATCACTTGCGGATCGGGCAGATGCACCGCATCCAAAATTTCGAGAACTTTCGAACGTCTCTGGCTCGCCGACAACGTCCTCTCATGTATTTTCAAAACCTCTTCGATTTGCCACCCGATAGTCAGAACCGGGTTGAGCGCCGACATGGGCTCCTGGAATACCATCGCGATCGATTTTCCGGAAAGCTCCCGCCGATCACGCACATTCAGTGCGAGAAGGTCGCGCCCGCCGTACCACATCTTTCCGGTTTGGACGACAAGGCCACGCGCCAGTAGGTTCATGATCGTGGAAGCCGTCACGGACTTTCCGGATCCGCTTTCGCCGACGATGCAGACTATTTCGCCCCGCGCGACGTCAAGGGATAGGTCTTTGACCGCCTCTCGGCGATCTCCGCTCAAAGGTAGCGTGATGGTCAAATTCTGGATAGAAAGTACCGGATCAGGGACAGACATCAATGACCTCCATGGCTGAGAGGATCTGTCACATCGCGCATCCGATCACCAATAATGTTGATTGCAAGGACAACGAGCGCGAGAAATGTACTTGGGACAAAAATTACCCAAGGCGCGCGCTGAAATGAATTTCGTCCATCAGCGATCATGTTGCCCCAGCTCGGGAGTTCTGGTGGCGTACCAATCCCAATAAAGCTGAGTATTGCCTCGGCAATAATAGAAGACGCTGCGACGTAGCTTGTCAACACGATCAATGGCGCGACTGCATTCGGCAGAATATGCCGCCACAGTATGCGTGCAGTACCCGTGCCGGCCATAACCGCAGCCTCGACAAATGGCTCGTTTCGTATGGTAAGAGCCAGACTGCGTGTCAAACGTGTTATCTCAGGCAAAAAAGGCAGCGAGATAGCGAATATCAACCCAAATGTGTTGCTTCCGATGGCCATCAGGGACGCCACCCCAAGCAATACCGCAGGCACAGCCATCAAACCGTCCATTACGGCCATAATCACTGTGTCTAGCCAGCGAACATAACCAGCGAGAAGCCCAAGTATCGCTCCTGTGACGAGCACGACCAATCCGCAAATCGCGCCAATGGCAAGCGAGACCCGAGCACCGTATAACGCTCGTGAGAACACGTCTCGCCCCAGCTGGTCGGTTCCCAACCAGTTGTCCCACGATGGTGGCCTTAGCCTTGACGTTGGGTTGAGAAGCGCTGGATCGTGAATCGCGATCAGGGGCGCCGCTATCGCCGTTAGGCAAAACAACAGAACGAAAAAGAGCGCGCACGCTGTCAGAGGATCTTGCAAAAGCTGAATGTACCACCGTTGATTTGAGTTAATCATCTCGCTCCCCTCGGGTCGAAAAATCCACAAAGCAAATCAATCACGAGATTGAACGAAACATAGAAAACGGAGGTTATGAGAACGAGCCCTTGGATGATCGGGAAATCACGTTTGAGGATTGCCTCGGAAACCAATCGCCCAAGTCCAGGAATGTTGTAGAGGCTCTCCGTGACAACCAGGCCGCCCAGTAGCCCAGCGAATGTCGTGCCGGTCAAAGTTAGCAGCGGAGCAGCCGCGACTCGTAGAGCGTGTGCGAACAATATCCTACCGGGCGTCGCTCCCTTTGCTGCGGCGGTTTTTATATAGTCTTGCCTCAGGATTTCAGAAACGGTAGCGCGGGTGACGCGAGCGAAGAGTGAGATATAGAACAGCCCCAGCGTCATTACGGGAAGTATCAGGGATCGTAAAAATCCTGCTATGCTATCGGCCGGGGAAATATACCCTTGAACTGGGAGCCAGCCCAGTCTCAGGGCGAATATGTACACGAGTGCATAAGCGACCAAAAAAATTGGCAGGGAGAACCCCAGAGACGCGATAGCTGTCAGCGACTTATCCAGCCGACTTCCCAAAGACATCGCCGTTACCGCGCCGAGAGGTACACCAACTGCAACTGCAAGGAAGATAACGCCGACCGCGAGGGCGAGTGTTGCGCCAACCCTGTCCAAAACCAAATCAATGATCGGGCGCTGGTAAAAGATCGATGAGCCAAAATCTCCGTGGAGCAGCCTTTCAAACCAGACCGCGAACTGTCGAAAGAGGGGCTGGTCCAGCGCCAGGTGGTGACGCAGTGCCGCGATCGCTTCCTCGCTGGCTGTGTCTCCGGCTAGTATTCGGGAGGGATCACTCCCACCCGCATGGACTAAAAGAAAAACGATTACGGACACGATTGGAACTATCGGCAGTGCCGATAGTACCCTCGTCAGAACGAAATTCATCATATCGCTTGAGCCTCTCAATCAGCTTTTTTTACGATGCCATAAAAGGGTGCCCCTGGGCCCTTAGCGATATTTTGAAGTTTGTCGCTCCACGCGGAAAGCGATACGAATTGCCCGGCGGGCACGTAGGGCATGACCTCCAAGATTCGGGCTTGAAAGTCGGCCGCAAGTTTTTTTCGCTCGTCGACACTGGTCGCCTTTTCAAACGCCGACTTAATGTCTTCGGCTACCTTGTCACAAGGCCACCCAGCCCATGAGGTTTCGCAATTCATATTCGCTGGCAGTGAGTTCGATGGCGAGTCCAATTGGTCAGCTGTCGCGGTAGTTACGAATAGATTCCAGCCCCCCTCAGACTGCGGCACTTTGAGCGCGCGACGCTGGATCAAGGTTGCCCAATCCGAAGCCGCAACCTCCACATTGAAACCAATCGAACGCAATTGCTGCGCCGCAACCAGCGCGACCGCCTTCAGGTTTGGAACGTCAGTTGGCTGAAGGACAACAATGGGCGTGCCATCATAGCCGCTTTCTTTGACAAGCTTTTTGGCAGCATCAACGTTCATATTTCCAATGACGTCGCTTCCAACGAAGTTCGTGTAGGGACTGTCACAGGTAAATATGGATTTGCATTCTTTTCCATCCTCAGGTCTTGCGGTTACCAGCGGAAAATACTGCGACTGGTCGGTGACCATCGCAACCGCGCGCCGCGCTCTCGCGTCGTTGAAGGGTCGAGTCAAGGAGTTGAAACGCAACAAAATGGTGCCGCTCCTTGGATCGAAAGGACCAACGACGATCCCGGGCGTAGTCTGCAGCTGTTCAACCAAATCCGGGTCAAGGTCGGAAATGAAATCGACTTCACCGGCAGTCAGAGCGTTTGCGGCCGTCTGACTATCTGGCATAGAATGAAGTTCGATCACATCAGATCCGCCTTTTCGGCTTCCGGCGAGCAGATCCTGCGGCTCAGCGCGCCCGGCGTACTGAGGATTCCGGCGCAAAGTCAGAACTGAACCCGGGCGCGAAGCCTGGGGATCATAGATATAGGGTCCGCTCCCAATGTGATCGCTGATCGGTACGCCTGTGCCCGCGGCGATTGTCCACGCTGGATATATGTAGGGAATGGTCGGCGTGCGTTTCGCCAAGACGTCCAAAACGAATCCATATGGCTCCGACAGCGTCAAGGTGAAAGACTTATCATCGGAAGCTTGAAGCGCCTTGATACGCTTTTTGAGCTCGGAACCCGACGAATCTTTTGAGAAGAAGCGTTCCAGCGACGCAATCACGTCGGCCGATTTAACCGGCTTGCCATCGTGAAAAGTCGCGCCGTCACGCAAGGTGAACGTATATTTGAGATGGTCTTCGC
This sequence comes from Rhizobium sp. NZLR8, assembly GCF_019685025.1. Taxonomy (NCBI): domain Bacteria; kingdom Pseudomonadati; phylum Pseudomonadota; class Alphaproteobacteria; order Hyphomicrobiales; family Rhizobiaceae; genus Rhizobium; species Rhizobium sp. NZLR8. Next base: position 207,878 of record NZ_JABDVY010000010.1, read on the forward strand.
TGACGGTATAGTTCTGGACAAGCTGTGGCTGCACACTTCCCTTTGAGTCGTACGCGAACAGCGGCTCATATACGAGGTCCGCGAAGTACGTCACAACAGCTGACGTTGACTGCGTCGGATCTAGCGTGGGCGGGTCCGATTCGATGACGACGCGTAAAACGTTTTGCTCTGCGAAGACCGGGGCTGCAACAACGCAAAAGAAGCCTACTGCCGCGCTAGTCAAAAAAGCTCTTAAGCTTCCATTTCTCATTTTGCTCTCCTCCGATTGATCTTGGTTCAGGTGATTGATGCGATGGGATGAAAGGGAGGACCCAATGGCCTCGTTCGAATCCCAGGCGCGAGATTCCTCCAAGGAAGACCCGTCGGATCTGCTGGCATTGCGCCTGGCGCTGCCGCCAATAGAATGTCCGCAGCTAGCGGTCCGAAATCCGCTCTGAAATGAGCGGTACTTTTCACAACCAGGATATTCTGTTGCTCGGGCGCAATGCCCGCGGCTCGAAAAAAGGCCGTGTCGAGCATCTGGACCCGATTAGAAGAAACAACGACCCTGACGCCACCGATCCGAAGACATGCCATGAGCCCAAGTGCTACATCCACCCCCCAAAATATGGGGCCATTTGCAAACACTGCCCCGTCGGAGATTTTCTCGACAATGAAGTCGCCCTCAAGCGGAGTATCTCCCTCCACGCCCGATTTCCCTCCGAGAGCAAGCCGAATTTCAGCACCTTCGCCCGCCTGGTGCGCTGCCGCGGCAGCGGCCGGATCGAACAGCAGTCCGATAGCTGCATCGTTGACTTTCGCGGCAATAAGTGTGCGCAGCATTCCGGTGGTATCAGAACTACCACCGGCGCCAGGATTGTCCTGCACGTCGGCAATTATGACTGGTCTGCTCTCATCGGCAGCAATACGAAGAGCTTCTGCTACAGCCTCGCCGGGCTGATAAAGTCGGCCGACAAAGTCACCTTCGTGGCGCTGCACTAGCTCCGCTAAAGTGTCAGCTGCGCAGGAAGCGGCCTCTTGGTCGTCCGCATAGGCGAGAACGGCCGGCCGGCAATGGGGAAAATCTGACGCCGGAAAGCAGGGACAATAGCTGATGCTGAGAACGTTGCTCTCAAGTGCGAGCATGTGCTCCAGAATCTTGTCATTTGGCGCGATCGAGGTGGGTTGGAACACAGCGGGAATCAAAAAGTCCGCTTGTCGGAGCGACTTCGAGGGTTTGCTGCCCGTCAGAAGCATGTGCTCTAGAAATTGAAAAGCGCGGCTACCTGTTTCAGCAACGTCGACATGAGGGTAAGTCCGATAGGCTATTAGCCCGTCCGAATATTCAACCATCTGGGGAGATACATTCGCGTGAGGATCGAGGCTAGCGACAATTGCAACGTCAGGGCCGACCAGTTGGCGCACACGGTAGAGGATCTCTCCTTCTGCGTCAGGATAACCCTCGCTGAACATGGCGCCGTGCAGATCTAGGTATACGCCATCAAGGGGCAAAGCGTGTTTGATGCGGGCAACTAACTCTTCCAAGATCGGTTCGAAAACCGATCTTGGTACAGCGGCGGATGGTGCCGCGCCGGCCCATAGGGTCGCCATGGGCAGCCAATCAGGTTGGAGTTCGTAAAGCGAGGAAAGAAAACCGGCAACGGATTCGTTGCCTCGGTTCAAGCGACGAATGATCTCTTCTCCACGAAGAATGCCTGGGCATTCGCCGTCATTCATGAAGTCCGCCATGGTCGTCGGGATGGGCGAGAACGTATTCGTCTCATGAATAAATCCACCTATCGCTATTCTCCGCGTCCCCTTCTTCATCGAGTTCCTTCCAACTAGTGATAGAGAGCCGCGGAGGCTCTATAGAGTGGGCGGTGCGAGATATTCGGATTCACCAACTCGTCCCGATAAGGGCGTGGTGCATCATCCCCCGCTAGAGACAGCGAAGAGGTTTCCTTGAAGGTGAGGCTGAGTTGTCCGATGCAATTTGCAGAATGGGCAGGCCGCCACTTGCTTCCGACGGCTACATTCAGGCAACCTCTGATGCTTCTACATCAGTCGCATGCTGACAGGAGCGTCTACATAGGGACCGGCAACAGTTGGAGCATTGAATTCAAAAATTGCTTTAGGCGGAACCTGCGAATTCCACCGCGGGCGATAGTGCCTGGTATTCAACATTTCTTCGTTCCCTTTTATTTCGTCGGGGTATTAGAATCCCCTTTGTTCCGAATTATAAGAAGATTGACTGAATAATTGAAAGTAGTCCTATGTGGGCTGGACGATAAAGTCACCGACACAGAGTTAAAATGAAGACGCGTACCCAGCAATTGCCATGACATGTAGGGGCCTGGGGCGATTTTCGCCTCGCGGCCGTTCACTATAATCACCGTAAGCGCCTCAAACAGCTGTTATTACTCAATCCGCGCGATGTGGATCTACGGGCGGCCAATGGTTGTCGGCGACGTTTCGTCATCGCCCACCAATACTCCGTGCACCTTTCAATTCTTCCACAGGACCGTGCGAAAATCCGTGCACGCGACGCCGTTTCAAATTCGCAGATGGTTGGCCTTGGAGCACGAGAGCAAGGGCATGCGGCAAATTTGGCAAGCGCGGAACCTTTCGAGCTAGAGACGGGGGGATGTCGAAACCGGGCGTAGTCGCCTCTCCAAAAAATATCAGGTTAGCGACGTTGCAAGCGTTTAACTGGCGGTAACGAGTCCTCAACAACGGAGCTACCCTATACCTTTTGCGCAGCCTGAAAATGTTGCAGCGGAGTAGGCTCCGATCGGAGCCTCAGTCGCGGCGTTGGCGAGAAGCATCCCTAGCGATACAACTCGAGTATCACGCCGGAATGTTCAACGGCGAAGCTTTTCATATCGGCGCGGTTCAAATTCAATTTTATCCAGCGGATAGAACGGCCGCGCATGACGCCAACCGAATTGGTCGATATTGTAGGACGTCATTCCGGGAGTGTCGGCTGTAACAACGCGACCAACTTTTGCGAAATTGAGTTGAAAATGGTACCCAGACCGAGTAACGATGATCTTTGCGTTTTCGGGTTCTAGACCGATAGCCCTGAAATAATCTGGATCGATATAGGCGTAGGGTTGGTTTGTGAGCAGCACCTTGATTTTTCCGATCTGGAAAACAGCATATTTCTCTATGTATGTTTTGGTGCCTCCATCAGACGGCCCGTCATATACCACAGGGACATTTTCTCCAATCTTGATAATTGTTCCATCGACGGTCACGCTGGGGCTTACTATGGAATAGTTTGCGCCGAACCTTAGGCTAATCATCTTTCCTGCGCCTGCGCGATTGCATGTTTCCACTGCGTTTGGATCGTAGATTGGAAAATAGGTTTCGACATCGATATTGTTCGCCAAGAGATAGTTGAGAATGTAGGTGCTGTCGCCTGGTCCGCCTGCAGCGACACGGTCTCCCTGATCGCCGATAATAATCGACCGTTCTGATTCCCTGACTTTTCTCAGCTCATCGTCAAGATCGGGATACTTTGCAATGAGATTGTCACGGTAGTTCCAAATCATTTGCATGATTTCGCCAGCAACCTCCCGAGCTTCATCAATCTCGCCATTTCCATATGCCAAAACGGTCTGTCCCATACCTTCGACGTCAAGGAATTGCTGACAGTTGAAGATCGACACGTCGTGAACCCTGCCTTGATTTACCGCGTCTCTTGCATGGGCATGGATCTCCACGAGCGGCCCCAACAGGGTCGTATCATTTCCCAGTGTCAGCATGGGAAGAAATGTCGCGGCGAGCGCCGGGTTGAAAGTGCCGTCCAGAATTCTCATTGCTGCCTGGAAAGCTCTTTTTGCGGTCGCCGATTGATCCTCATGCGGATTTGTCAGGTAACCGGAAAGGAAGTCGAGAGGTTCAAGTGTGCCTTCTTTGACGTGGGCATGGAGATCAAATGCAGCTGTGATCGGCACATCTCCCCCAACGATCGCACGGAGGCGCTCAACCAACACGCCTTCAGGGTCCGCCAAGCTCTCGGTGAGCATGCCTCCGTGCAGCGGAAGTACAATAGCATCGAAGTTGCCGCGTTTCGCGGCATCGACCATAATTTCACTCACCTCCTCGAAGACGCGATCCTGAACAGGTCCACCGGATTGCGCTCGAAATAGCGTGGGAACGATCAGATCGACGCCCACCTCGCATGCCGCGTCAATCACCCCGCCAAACGTGGAATTCGCACCGCGGTTTAATTCAACAGCAGCGGGGCCTTCGACTATGGTAAAGCGCTCGCGTCGCGTTACGATCGGATTGAAGCTATGGGATTCCTGGGCGATCCCACCGGTAAGTATTCGCCTTTTTGCCATGGTTCACCTGACTGTTGTTGCGGTTGGGCTAACATCAAGGCTACTTGAGAAGACTCAATTCTAACGCGCGGTCCCTCCGAGGAGTTCGTGGCGCCCGGGCGAAATTGCTTAGCTGTTTTTCCTCAGACGACACTTCCAGCGGAGCCGGGAGTTCCAACAATCGATGGCCATCCAAATTCTCGCGAGTTGGGTGGGATAAGCTGAAGCTTTATTGAACGCCGAGCGGCGGCACTGCACCTGCATCAGCCTCCGCACCAATCCGCGTTCTAGATCTGGAAGATCTCTCGTGGCAGGGTGCTGAACGTTTCAGCGCCAGAATCCGTAACCCGAAGTGTTTCGCTGATTGCGTAACCGAGATCTTCGCCAATCCAGTTACCCAACATCAGGTGAAACGTCATGTTCGGCTTCAAGATAGTGGGATCTCCAACCTTAAAGCTCGCTGTCGGTTCGGTCCAGTCAATGCCGATGGCATAGCCACATCGGGATTCCTTCTCAAAACCGAATCTTCCCAACGTTTCGTTGAACGCGGTGGCAACGTCCCCACAGGTCGCGCCTGGTTTCACAGCAGCGAGAGCAGCCTCAAGGCCCGCCACCTCCCCTTCATGGAGTCGCTGCAAAAGATCAGACGGCTTGCCGATCGAAAATGTTCGCATCAGGGCTGAAGTATAACCATGTCGAACCCCAGCGAGTTCGATATTGATCTGCGAACCATCTCGGAAATGATCTTCCGCCCATGAGATATGTGCAGTCGATGTTCGCGGCGAAGCACAAAGAGTGAAGCCAGCCGCATCGGTGCCGTGCTTACCTCCCGTCCCTCTAACAAGCTGCGCAATAGTTTCTGCTGCGGCGTCAGCCTCACTGACACCCGGACGGATTACCTCGGCTGCGCGCAACATCCCCGCATCGGCGATAGCCGCCGCTTCGCGCATGAGCGCGATTTCCAAATCGGATTTGATCCCGCGGATCCAGCAAACGGTATTGCTAAAATCCACGATTTTCGCTGCTGGCACCCGTGCACGGAATTTTTCAACCGTCCGAGTTGATAGGCTTTGTTCTTCGATCCCGATATTGGCCTCTCCGAACCCAGCTTCCAGCAAGTGGTCGATGAGCGCATCCCAGCCATCTTTTTCAGGATTTGCGATGAGGCTCTCGGGGTAGCCTATAACCCCGCTGCGATCGACAAACATTTGATGTATCGCAGCTGGCGCGTCCATGCGGCGTGTGATGAAGGTTGGTTCCTCATTGTTGAGCGCGACGATTAGACCTTGTGGCACATAGCCGGACTTGGCGGTGTAGCCAGTGAGGTAGGTGATGTTGGCAGGCACGACCACCATCAGAGCACTGATTTCGCGCCGCACCATTTCGGCTTTTACGGCAGCTAAGCGCCTCAAATACTCGCTTCGTGGAAAAACCTGCGGTCCCTGTGGCATTGCCATGACATCAACCTTTTCTTAGATTCTGGATGGTTTGAATTCTTCTTCCGGTGCGATGTAGCACCGGAAGCGGCTGACTCTCTGCTGAGCATTTTGAGGATCGCTTGAATGCTTCCTCACAGAGCGCGCGACGCATCTCCGCGTCGTCGGTTTGTCAGAGCAGTCAATCATGCAGGAGCTCCCAACAATATTGGATGGCAAGCTCGGCGGTAGGAATGAGGATTTTGTCCGATGCTCCGAAGGTCGGCGTGTGTACCCCCGTTTCATTTCCAGGCTCTCTGCTACCAAACTGAAAGTAGACCGAGGGTACGCAACCAGAGTAAAAACCGAAGTCATCGCTGCCAGAGCTCGGTTTTACCTGCAAATATTTATCTTCTCCGGCGGATCGGATGACGATCTGACGAAAACGCTCGACCATCCCTGCGTCATTGACGACGGCAGGTTCGCCGGACTGACAGCTGAATTCCACCCGGCCGCGGTGCGTAGCAGCCACACCCTCGGCGACCTCACGAACCCTCTGGATCAAGAGGTTCCGCCGCTCAGGACTGCTGGTCCGGATCGTTCCTGTCATAACAACTGAAGGGCAGATGATATTCGTAGCCTCACCCCCGTGAATGGTGCCAATGGTGATGATTGCCCCGTCATCGACGGGCATCTCGCGTGACACTACCTTTTGAACCTCGTTGATGAAGGCCCCCGCTATTGTGATGGCGTCAACGCCCGCGTATGACTCCGCGCCATGCGCCATTGTGCCGATGATATTCAGCTCGAATTGTTCAGAGGATTTTGTCACTGCGCCGGCACAGGCGCCAAAGGATCCTGCAGGAATATCGGTGTCGACATGAAAACCGACCGCGGCGTCGAACCCGACCAACAACCCCTCTTCCGCGACACTCCGTCCGCCGAGCGGCTCTGCCTCTTCCGCGGGCTGAAAAATCACTCGCAATTTGCCGGAGAAGCTCTGTCGCATCCGGTGAAACGCCAAAGCCGTTCCAAGTGCGATCGAGGCATGCATGTCATGCCCACACGCGTGCATAACGCCTGGGGTTTGCGACTGATAGGGAAGATCGTCACGACTTTCGTGAATGGGCAGCGCGTCTATGTCGCCTCGCAAGGCGATCGAACGTATTGGGCCGGGAGCCAGGCCTTCAATATCGACATAGACACCGGTATTGTGAAACGTCTTAGCTCCATCCAGTCCAAATCGCCTCAACGCTTCGATGATCCGCTTCTGCGTTTTAGTCTCCTGGTTTGATAACTCTGGTTCGCGATGCATTGCATGCCGCATTTCGATAACGGCTTCACGCTCCTCACCGGAGAGCAGATCGTTCGTGAGCACTGTCGGGCTACGGGTCATGAAATCGAATTCATTGGTTGAGACACGCGTTGCAGCCCAAGGTCCAAAGCGAACTTATCCCTGAGGTCATGCTCGCCTACGAGGTCCAGAACATGCCATGCTGTGGAATGCACGCTAGCCAACACCGGACATCCAAGCGCCCTAGTCATCTCCACCAAGTCAGATGGCTTTACCGTGAAGGCCGCGCAAGATACGAAGGCCGCGTCTACTGGCTGTGCATTCCCTAGGAGTTGGCTCAATTCTGCTTGTATCCGATTGACCGGCACGCGACCAATATCGTCGTCGGTTACCAGGTTCATAGAATGCGCGAGAGAAAGATCGGCGACGACCTCAATTCCGTAGCGAGCTAGATAGGGTGCAAAGGCATTGTGCAGAGCGGGTCCGTAGGGTGTGAGCAAGACGATCCGCTTAATATTGAACTCTTGCATCATTGCGACCGCAGCCATGCCCGGTGAAGTATATTGAAGACCGGGACGCCCTGAACTCAGGCGATGAACGAGTTCATCGTTTCCAAGTGCTATTGTCGCCGAGGTGCAGAGAAAGACGATCACATCGACCAGATCGTCAGGCGGCAAGGTAGCCAGGAGCACTGGCCAATCCGGTCTCGGTATGAAGCCGCCTTCCTCATGATTTTCCTCATCGTAGCCAGTCCGCGTGGTGAAAACGCGCAACGGAGCGCCCGCCATGGCAGCTTTGAACGCATCTTCGCCCACTGGATCGGTAGAGAGAGTAACCAAGCCAATACCTTTCATATTTTCCTCACAATCATGGGGGTCACCCGCCAGTTAATCGCCTCTTGAGCCTCAAAAAGAAATAGTCCGGCCGCCTCGTGTTGATCACCATCGCTCAAGCTCTCGGTGCTGAGCCCAGAAGTCCGACATAACGCCAAAGGTCCGATGAGACTTCGCGAGGATACTCGCGGTTGCGCTGCACTCGCGATGCCATGCAAAGCAGACATACACAGCTTCCCTCTAAGCTTGGACATCTAACGGCGCACCCAACGGTGCTCGGGCCCTCCACCAAGTGACATAAAGGACGATCATCCACAGTATCGGCAAAAGCGTGAGCAGCGATGCAACAGCCGCAACGGTGGGATCGATCTCGTTGCGGATATTCTCCCACATTTTCAGCGGTAAAGTTCGGACCGAGTAACCACTCACTAGTGATGTAGAAACGACCTCATCAAATGAATGGATGAAGGCGAACAGGGCGCCGCCAAGGATGCCCGGCCGGATAAGCGGTAGCGTAACTCTTATGAACGTCTTCAAAGGCCGAGCGCCCATGCTCAGTGCAGCTTGCTCAAGCCGCCTGTCAAAGTTGGCAAGCGTTGCCGCCACGATGACGACCACGTAGCTAATTGCTCCGATTGCATGTGCTAGAATGATCCCAGTCTCTGTGCCGATAAGGCCAAGATTGGCTAAGCCGAAGTAGCTGGCGACGGCAACAACGATAACCGGAATGGTGATCGGCGTCAGGACAACCATGGTGATGGTGCTGCGTAAATCGGACCTTACGCGGCTGAGTCCGTAGGCTGCTAGCGTTCCGACTATCGTTGACAAGAAAGTGACCCACAGGCCGATCTTGACGCTTACCCAAGCGGCCCCGTACCAGGAAAAGTCGCTGAAGAACGATACATACCACCGCAGCGACAGCGCGGTCGGCGGAAACTGCAATGTCGCACCATCGCTGAAGGACATGACGATGACGACGATCTCCGGAAACAGCAGGAACAAAATCACGATCGTTAGGAACGCTGGTGCAGCAAAGCAGGACAAACCCAGGTCATCCGTGGCCTGATACAATTCCACGGGCCATCGCTTGGCTTTGGAGGCGACAGAGAGCTCGTTCAAATAAGTACGGATCATTTGAAGGATCCCAGCACGCTCCGGCCATCTCTTTCTGACTTTCGGTGCGGGATCTTGCCCTCCTGAGAGGTTAAGGCCAAAAATCGACAGCAGGACGATGGTGATTGCTAGAAGCACGAACGATGACGCGCTTACAGAACCCATGTTGAAGCCAGTGGCCACCTGGGACGCGATGAAGGTCGAAAGCATCGCATCGCCCAGGCCGCCCAACGCCGCCGGCGTTATGTAGAAACCGAGGCAGATGACAAACACCAGCAGCGATCCGCTGCGTACGCCAGATATGCTCAAGGGAAAGTACACCCGCCAGAACGCCGTGGACTTTCTCGCGCCCATGCTTTTTGCGGCAGCAATTAGCGATGTATTGATTCCCATCATCACGCTGACAAGTGGAAGGATCATCATTGGCAGCATGATGTGGACCATCCCGATATAGACTGCAATACGATTGTAGATGAGAGGCTTCGGGTTGGAGATAAGACCAACATCCATAAGGATACTGTTGATTAAGCCATTGTCGCCAAGAATGACGATCCAGGAGTATGTACGGGCCAGCGCGCTAGTGAGATAAGGAATGACGACCAGCACCACGAGAACTATGCGCGCCCGTTTTCCAGCCGTTGAGATGAGATAAGCCGTCGGGTAACCGATCAGAAGGCAAACGAGGGTGACGATCGCACTGATCTCCAGCGTCTGGAAAAGCACCTTGATATTGGCGTACTGTCCTAGGAAGGACGTGTAGTTCTGAAGGCTGAAGTTGGGTGCGTTAACGCTCTCTAGAAACAGCTGTATTGTCGGTATCCCAAACACCGCGAGGAGTATGACAAGAGCCGGGAATACCAAGGTGAATGGCGCTTGTACCAGTCTCTGAAGTCGTTGCATGCCTTTGACCCTCAGCTTCATTCGCCCAGCGATCGGACGTCAACGCGCAGCCAATCAAGTCGGACGGTATCGCCAAGCCGGAAAGTTTCCTGAGCAGACGCAACATGTTCCCGCACAACAAGCAGATTAGTGCCGACCCGTACCTGATATTTTCTCAGCGGACCGGCATAAATCATGTCTTCAACAGTACCGATGGCCACACATCGCTTGTCTCGATCTGAAAGCGGCGTGGCGCGCTCCGCAGCGATCCGAACGCGTTCGGGCCTAATCATTGGCACAGTCCCAGGATTGGCCTCTTTCTCGAAACCGAATTCAGGACTATCCAACATGTTCGCCTCACCGAGGAAATTCGCGACAAAGCGCGTTGCGGGGCGGTCGTAGAGCGCTTCAGGTGTATCTAATTGTTCGATCCGGCCGCCTCGCATAACGACGATCCGATCGGAGAGCGTCAGAGCTTCCTCCTGATCGTGCGTTACGCAAATTGTCGTCTTCCCAAACTCGCGATGGAGAGCTTTGATCTCGCCTTGCATCTGCTCACGAAGGTTCCTGTCAAGCGCTCCGAGCGGTTCGTCCAATAAGAGAATCGGGGCATCAGCGATCAGAGCCCGCGCCAACGCCACCCTCTGCTGCTGTCCACCGCTTAGTTGCGAAGGCATTCGTTCACCGAAAGCTTCGAGATGGACGCGCTTTAGCATCCGGTCGACACGCGACATGCGATCTCTGGCGTTAACGCCCCGCATTTCAAGCGGGAATTCCAGGTTCCGTCGTACCGTGAGGTGGGGAAAAAGCGCGTAGCTTTGAAAGACGATCCCTTGATCTCGTCGGTACGAAGGCACGGCCGCCACCGACTTCCCGGAGATTAGAATGTCACCTTTGGTCGGCGATTCAAATCCGGCCAGCATCATAAGAGCCGTGGTTTTTCCGGAACCACTGGGACCAAGAATGGTGAGAAACTCACCGCAACGAATGGAAAGTGAGAGTTGACTAACCGCAGCAATAGGACCGTACATCTTGGTGACGTCGCGAAACTCTATCTGAGCGGAACTGCTGCTTTCCAAGCTCTGATCCTCGATATTTGTGTGGTCCGCCAGCCTCAATGGAGGCGCGGCGTCCGAGCGTAATGTAGCGGGAGGTGTCATGACGCTATCCTTCTAAACGTGAGCGAGAACACGGTGGCCATAACGCAAAGGCACTTGCAGAGCCTATTGGCGACAGACTCAGCGAAGGACCCATTCGCTCCAGCGCTGTACGAGTTGCTGCATGTTCGAAAGCCCGTCGGAGCCCACCTCAGAATACCACGGACCGTTCAATAGAATCGCTTTTTGGACGTTGCTGGGATGGCTGGGAAGCGTGAGCCCGATTTCCTCTGTCAGCAACTTGAACGCGTTCTTGTTGGTCGGGCCCTCAGGGTAGAGCTTAGCGAAGTTCGCTTGATTCTCAGCGCGGGAGACAAATTCGACGAACTTCTGTGCGTTCTGCGCGTTCGCCGCATTTTTTGGGATTACCCAATAATCACATGTCAGTTTCGCTTGGCTGCGGCTCATCTCAAGCGCGGCGCCTTGGGCGATGGAATGTGCTGCCCTGCCATCGTAGGCTTGCATCAAGTCGCCAGAGCCACTGAGCATGACTTGCTGAATCTCCGACCCAGAGGTCCACCATTTGCGAACGTGAGGCTTGATCTTGTCCAAGCTGGCGAAAATGCGATCGATGTCCATGGGGTAAAGTTTGTCTGGTGAAACACCGTCTGCCAGAAGGGCTTCTTCCCAAGGGCCCTCGTTTCCATATTGTCCTGAAACCATATAGCGCACGCCCGGAAATTTCTGGACGTCCCAGAATTCCGCCCAATTGCTGGGGCGCGGCTTATCAGCAGGATATTTTTTGGTATTGTAGACCAGATTGAGCGAGTAGAAGAAGAAGCCGACGCCAAAATCCTGCTTTACAGTTGGCAGGAGCCCTTCGACATCCTCCTTTCTGAACAAGGAGTAGTCAATCTTTTCAAGGTAGCCTTTTTTGTCAGCCTGAAGCGCCGCTCCACTCCCCATCGGACCCACGTCAATGCTGATACTGTTGGTCTTCTGCATCAACTCAAGCTGAGCGAGCTCAAAGTCTTGCGTAACCGGTATTACAGTGATACCCGTTTCGGCCTCGAACGGCTTTGCGTAAGCGTCGATCACAATTTTTCCAAGTTGTCCACCGTAGGTCAACACGCGGAGCTCGCCCCTTGCCTGCGCGGACGCGCTGACGGCGGGAGCAGCCAGAGCGCCGACTGCGATTGCAGAAGAAGCTTGCATAAAACGACGGCGATTGATCAGAATGTTCATTTTGTTCACCCTCTTGTGTGCTACTCGCCTCGATCGGCGGAAGCATTAAGATTTTTCTTCCACAATCTTTGAGACGTCCTGTTCAAAAAGCGTCCTGCACCTGATACCGGCTGTAATGGAACCGTGATCCGATGCCTTCGCGTTGTGGATTGCTCCCATACAAGCACGTTCCACGCGGTTGAGAAGTAGGTCTAACCGATCTGGTTACTATCTTCACCACTGCTAGCTCAATATGTAGGCGGCGTGATCGCGCTGAGAATTTCGCTCTGTCCATCATCGACGTTGCGAAAGCGGTGAGGAAGACGGCTATCGAAATAATATCCGTCGCCTGGCTTGAGCACTCGTTTTTTGTCTCCAACCGTGACTTCAACCATCCCCGATAGCACCATCCCAGCCTCCTGAGCCGCGTGTGAAAACCCCTCCCCTGTGTCTGCACCAGGCGCATAGCGCTCGTGCAACATCAGGAGCTGTCTGTTTGGGTGGTCCAGTCCGATCACGCGGTACGAAATCGTATCAACGTTTCCAATCTCAGCTAGATCAGCCGCTGTGTAGAATGGTGAATATGGCAGGGTTGATTGTAAATCAGAAAAGAAACCGGGCATTGTCGTACCCAAGGCCTCAAGCACTGCGCTGAGTGTATCGATCGAAGGGCTCATCTTGTCACGTTCGATCAGCGAAATGGTTGAATGAGAAATCCCTGAACGCGCGGCCAGCTCTCTGACACCCAAGTTACGTCGACGGCGCAGTTCGTGCAGCTTGCTCCCAATCTTGGGCATGTGACACTTGCTCCCGCAATGTTCAAAAGAGGATGATAATGACACTCCTCACGTTGAAAAGAAGCCTTAGGACCAAATAGCGACTACGTGCGGTGAATATACTGAACACCGTTTGGAGTTGCAATTGCCGGACTGGTCGGACTGCCCGATGCTGGCCTTACTCATCCCAATTTAGGAGGTTTTGATGACACCGCGTTTTGATGCGCTGAAAAGCAAGTTCATCCAGATCAAACAACCGGTCCGAGACGCCGTTTCCGATACGGCTCAGGTTGAAAACACCGTTAAGGATATTATTGCGAATGTCCGCGAGCGTGGCGATGCAGCGATCCGCGAATATTCCATCGCTTTCGACAAGGTCGATGTCACGAGCTTCGAGGTCACAGAAGAGGAGAAGCTGAAAGTTGTCGCCGATCTAGAGCCGCAGACGCGCGAAGATACCGAGTTTGCAATTGCTAACGTGCGCCGCTTTGCTAAGGCGCAGCTCGGCACCATTCTACCACTCGAAATCGAGAGCCTTCCCGGTCTCCACCTTGGTCACCGTGTGATCCCAATCGAAACGGTTGGCTGCTATGTGCCCGGCGGTCGTTACCCGCTTCTGTCGGCTCCGGTGATGACAATCGTGCCGGCTAAGGTCGCGGGCTGCGACCAAGTCATTGCGTGCCTGCCCCCCAACGCTCACCCTGCAATGATAGCGGGTTGCCATCTAGCCGGCGCCGACCGAATCTTCCGCGTTGGTGGCGCGCAAGCCATCGCCGCCATGGCATATGGCACTGAGACGATCCCAGCGGTCGACAAGATTGTCGGTCCAGGCAACGCCTTCGTCAACGAAGCGAAGCGCCAGGTATTCGGCAAGGTGGGTATCGACCAGCTCGCCGGGCCAAGCGAAATTTTTGTCGTCGCTGATGAAACGGCAAATGCATTCACGATTGCCACGGATCTGCTTGCCCAAGCCGAGCACGATGTTCGTACGCGAGTTGGTGTCGTTACTACCGACCGCAATCTCGCTGAAGGAATTCTCATCGAAGTCGAGAAACAACTGCAAAACCTGCCGACGGCTCCGGTGGCAGGCGTGGCTTGGAATCACTACGGCGAGATTACTGTCGTCGAAGACGAAGAGACAATGATCGCCTACTCTGATCACATTGCGACCGAGCATTTGCAGGTCCACACCCGTGACCCGCACGCGACCGCGAAGAAGCTTCGAAACTACGGCTCGATTTTCATTGGCGACCTTGCCAGCGTTGTCTATTCCGACAAATGCTGTGGCACGAATCACACTCTGCCGACTATGGGTGCGGGGCGCTACACGGGCGGCCTCTGGGTGGGCTCCTACGTGAAGGTAGCAACCCATCAATGGCTTGACGAACGCGGGGTCGCCGCAGTTGCTCCGGCAGCTACTCGTCAAAGTGCAACTGAAAGGCTCGAAGGACATAGGCGTGCCGCAGCACTTCGCCTCAGCCCCAACCAGTTCGCTGCAAAGTGATCTCGCCATGCGCAACTGCCTCGACTAATTCGAACGGACGTAGTCAATTACACTGCAGCAGATTGTCTAAACAGCGGTGGTGCGGTTCACACGCGCGGCTTCAATCGAGGCTGCAACGGCAAGGCCGTGTAGCGACAATGCTGGAAATGAAAAGCCAGGCGTTTGGCGCGAAACGATCCGCTCAAGCTGCCGACAGCAGATTAATTTCCGCAACCCTCGTTGCAGTTCCTTGCAATGTAGTAGGCCGTTATCGGCATCAAACGCATGACTGTGATATTCATGGTGCGTAGCCGTAGTCCACGCTCGCCTGAAAAGCCCATTGTAGGCCACACGGCGAGCTTGCAAACGATGCGAGATCACCCGTCACGATCTAGTCGCGCCTCAACGAAAATACTAGGCGGCCTCCGAGCACCTGAACAAATTCGGTAGGCAAATACGCTAACAAGGAGACACCAATACCGGTTCGAAGCTAAATCCAATTAGTCATCGCCACGGTCTTTGGGCAGAGGATCGGTTACAGAGCATGAACATCCTCTTCGTTTTCAGCCGCTTGCCATTTAGCGGAAGCTCAACCTTTCAAGCTCCTGTCACTTCAAGAATGAGCTTCATTTCGAAGCCACGTCAATGGTACTATGTTAGCCGTTAGCGACGTGCAGGCGGCTAGATTGGTCGCTCAATTGCAAGCTCGAGCTGGGGCGGCGTACCCACATGCAGCGCGACAAGCAACTGACCAACCTCCTGATCGGCGAAAGAAAGCCTGCCGTTCAGGCGAAGGTAGTCAGTCCACGTTGGAGTGCGGAACGTCTCCGTCCACTTTGACGGCTTTCGAAGATCTCGTTGAAGACTCCAGCCTCGCGCGCCTGCTCGACTCATAGAATGACGACGAATTCGCATATAGCGGAGGAAAATCTCAAGATCGGCCTCTTCGATGAAATATTCTGTTTTTGAGATTATGGGGCCGGTTCGAGGGTCCAAATTGAGAGCAAGTTCAGGGGGCCGAAATTCCGAGTAACGTTGATCTCTTTCCACCACGACATGGGCCGGCATAAGATATCCAGCGGCTGCGAGCAAAAACAAGCCGGCCGCAGCCCATATGAGTGCTGAATTCAGGGACAGGCCTTCAGCAACGGTCCCCCAAATCCAACTTCCAACAGCGATACCGCCACTAAGAAGGGCATAATATATTGAGTAGGATCGCCCAAACACCCACCTCGGACTAGCCCGCTGTACCCAACCATCGAACCCGGACCAGGTAATAAGCCAACCGGCACCCCCCAAGGCCAGCGCTATCGTCCCGAGGATCATCGACGACGTGAGGGCAAGCGCGAGGCAGCACACAGCACAAGCGCCAGCGGCGAGCGTCATCAACAATTCCTGCGGCAGCATGATCCTCAGATAACGGCTGCTTGTTCCAGCGAGGCACGCGCCCGTTCCAAAGCCCGCCGAAAGAATGCCTAAGACCATAGGATCGCCAGCTGCTCGATCCTGAGCAATCACTGGCAGAAGCGAAAGGATAGAACTGGATGCCAGCCCAAACAGCGTGGCGCGTATGATCGCCGCCCTTAGATCTGGGGTTAGGGCCGTGAAGCGTAAACCGTTTTGGATTGAGGTCGCAATTCGTTCAGGAGGTAGGATGGACGAACGCGCGGGCCAGCTATTGCGCCACACCGCGCCGATTGGTGCCAAAGTGGTAACCGCGGCGAAGCCGAGGGCTGACAGCGGACATAGAAATGCCAGGATCGCCCCTGCCAAGGCTGGCGCTACGCTGCGCGATGTATTGTAGCCAACAGAGATTAGCGTCACCGCGGCTTGAATTTCGCGCTTGTGAAAGATGTCGCCCACGGAAGCATGCCAACCGGGTTCGTACAGCGCAAAGCCGCAGCCAGCCAGAAAATTCAATCCAAGAAACAACCAGGGATTGGTAAAGTCAAAGGCAGCAGATAGCGCTGTCAGAATCGAGGCTATCGCGACCACGGAAAGCCCCGCGAGCATCAACAGACGGCGGCTGAAATTATCAGCAATGGCTCCGGCGATGATCGAGACAAAAAAGGCTGGCAACGTTGTGGAAGCCAGCACAAGCGCAACTATTCGCGGAGAAGAGGAACTCGTGAGCAGCCAAGAGACAGCAAGCGTTTGCACGACCCATCCCATATCAGCGATCTGCATGGCCATCCAGATGGATCGAAACGCCGCATTGTTTAGCGGGGCGAGGGCCGTTGGGCCTGGCTCCGGAAGGTAATCATTTTCGTTCGTCATGGACTTCCCACTCGGTGCATTGCGCTTGCGACACGCACTGAGCGCGTCACGCAGGTGCGGGACCCTTGTTGGTAAGGTATGAGACCCGTTCCCAGACCGAGGCAATCAGCCGGCGGAACGAATGGTGGAGAAGCAGTTTGCACAGGCGACGGAGCTCCCGTATCGCTCATCCTGAATGTCATGGTGGTCTCACTAGGCTGCGCGACGAGGAGCTCGCATCTGCTAGACGGTCATGCGACAGGACAGGCTGACCGGATTTAGCCGTTGATAAGAGCAGCCTCAGGGTGCAAGCGAGCTGGGAGAGATCTTTCGGACAACGAACGCGGCGTCTGTAAGCTTTCGCGCCCGTGACAGTGATATGAGCTGTCATCGACGGTTCCCTTCGTTCCTAATCACATCAATGTTCGATTGAAAATCCCGTCCCATGCCCGCGCCGCTGGCGCGGGGAGATGAAGGATGTAGATTGTTGCTAATCGTTAACGGTCGGAAATGGTGTGATCGGCCAAGTGATCAAGCTAACAGCACGTCGAAGTATCGCGTCAGCCCGAGAATGGCTGGTAGAGGCAGCGATGACATGTCCGATCATGTCTCGATAATCGCCCTTCCGGATGATAAGGCTACCGGGTTCGATATAAAATCGGATATCGATAACTCCTGGCACAGCCGCCGCCAGACTGGTACCCTCGGTGTGATCCAGAATGCCGTCACGATCAGGAACTAGGAACCGCGCGGCCGCAGTGTTCGTATGCTTTGCCCGCAGATCGCATTCGTCACCGATGGCAAGCTTGATATGTTGCTCGATGATGTCGATGCCGTACGCGAGTTTAATCAAGCAAGGGGTGGTCCAGCCGGGGAGGCGTGGGTTCACTTCAATAACCACGGGGCCACGCTTTGTCCACCGGAACTCAATGTTCGCGGGCCCCCAGCCGAGCCCAAGAGCGCGCAAGCAGGTCAGCGAAATATCGGCAATAGACTTCCGTCCCTCATCAGATAGCACTGCCGGAAACACGCTCCCGCACGGGACGAAATGCGGTGAGGGGACGAAGTTGGCCGTGCCATCCGCAATGACCGCGTCTCCCATCGTCGTTGTTTCATAGAATGGGCCCTCTGCGAATTCTTCCACCAGTATCCGCGGCGAAGACCCCCATAAGGGCGTCCCGTCCAACAGATGGGCCGTATGTGTGGTCAGCTCGTTGGCATTGCGGCACAATCGGACACCGATGCTGCCACCGCCTACAGCTGGCTTAATAATCACCGGCAGCCCAATCTCGGCTGCCGCGCTCTCTACCTCCTTCGCGGTCGCTGCTAAGCGATATTCAGGCATGGGAACGCCGGCCTTTGCGAGGAGCTCGCGTTGAGTAAACTTGTTAGCACATTGTTCAATCGATGAGGGATTTGGTCCGGGTAGAGCGAAATGCTCGCAGAGCTTTGCAACAGTCACGTAAAGCGACTCGTCGACGCCAGAAAAACCAGTGATGCCAACAATGTCATAGGTCGCGCGTAGCCCGGAACATTCGCGAATCAGCGCCTCGAGATCACTTGTATCGACACGGATCGCCTCAGTGCCTTCCGCCAAAAGGTAGTCGTATTGAGCTGGATCAGCTGCCAGGGTAATTGGGTAAAGTCCATTGCGCTTGGCTTCTTGAATGTAAAGTAGCCCATTACTCCTATGACCTTCAATTAGGATAAATGCTCTTGTTGCCACTTGCATTGCCCTCTCGTTGCGGTGGGATAGCCTCAGCCTAAATCGGCGTATTCTTTTTGTACGATTCGCATATCCTCTATAGTTTCGGCAGGTGCTGCGACTTGTCATTTGTGGTTGTTGACGTCCACGCTCGTGCTCGAAAACACCCACGGCAATGGCCTTTGACGCCATGCGTGCCGTGATCTCCAAAACTCAGTTAGTGGCCATTTGCGCCACACCGATTGTTGCCGCAATCTCGGAGCATACGAGGGGCAGTTTCGCAGCCAGCTGCTTATTGTTTTTCTCGATGAATTTGAGAAACACCTCGTCGTACATGGTCACATAGTTGAGCTTCCCGACTGCTGAGCTCGACAAAACCGGGATTGATGACAGATCTATTACGGCGCGAGGCTCGAGACACAGAAGCGCATTCCGAAGAATGGTTGCGTATTCATCATTCACATCGGTGGTCGCGATCACAGCGATCGACCGCGGTCCGCGTGCGCGTCCAACCTCTGCCGGGCGGATGAGCGCGACTTCTACGTCAGTCAATCTGCGGAGACGTTTGCGAAGTTTCTTGGGATTCCGCGTTACGATTTCTGTCGAGCGGAAACGCTCTCCCACGCCACTCCTGATCAGGTCACGACCCAGCATACCCGCCCCAATCATTAAAAGGCGGTCGCGTGGCGCTCCGTCTTTGAACAGGTCATCTATGATGTCCCGGACGATTTGGTCATAGTTGAACGGTGCAATGAACCCATGTCGCGCACGCGCTCTGCGACCCACATCGATCGCGAACCGTGCTATTTGAAAAATCGGAAGGTTTGGATCAAGAAGTTCACTAGCTTTTTCGAGTTGATCGCTGACGTAGTTCTCGCCGAGGATCTGGGAACGGGCGCCGGCTGCGATTTCGGCAAGACGCTGAACAATAGGGACCGCACCTTGAATGCGTCCACATGCAAAGCCAGAAAATACCGTGCTATTGATGTCCCCGAGTGCCGACTCGTTACAATAGACCTCAACCCGTAGGCAGGTCGTAACCAGCAGAACTCCTTTTCGCGCTAGTTCGCCCGCAATCGGCTTGATCTTCGCCGAATGTTGCGCCATGGCAAGTGGCGAGGTCATCTGATGATCAACATAAATGCCAACAAGTTCGCTCATCGCTATCTCCTGAAGGACTGAAGCACAAGCGGTTTTCGACGACGTCACGAGTTGAAGCTCTTCATCGAGCCTTGCTCTGTCGCGAGACGCAGGACCGTCCTGACCCTTTGCGCTCAGTATGAGGTCCGCTACGTGTCGCCACTGCCGAACGGCATCGAGGTCCGCGAGTTCGGGTTGGAAGCCGTTCTGTGCATGCCGATGCCGTTAGCCCGGGGAAAACCTGTATAACGAGCAGACATTGCGTTGCTTTTTTCAATCTATCGATCTCCGTTTCCGCGACATGGTCGGGTGGCTGTTCCTGCCGAATTCCTCTTTGCAAGGTTCGTGCCGAGTTCGGGCGGTGAGCCATGGACATGTATTTACGTTTTGATTCCGTCGCTTAGCTTAAAAATGGCAAACCAGTGGTTCGACAAGAATGTGGCGCGGACATTACAAACCCGACAGTTGATTTCGGATGTTCGTTGTCATGTCGGGACTGCGCCGTTCGGCCCTTCGAGCGAATTAAAACCTGGATGAGTTTTGGCGGGAAGGTCATCAAAAGCTTCGGATCACACTTTTTACCGAGGTCAGACCGAAGTCTGAGTTCGCAAGTAATAGAGGGAGGTACAAATGAATCTCTGCTTGCGCGCTCCATGTGGGTTCGAGGGTGCGGCTTCCTTGTTCCATGTCGAGCATGGCGCGTCGCAGCTCTCAGGTCGCTCCGTTCATGACGCTGACCAGGGAACATTCGTGTTCGCCCTGCCGCCAGTCGCTGCTTTTTGTGGCGAGCAACTCGATCGACGCGAGATCTAGAAAGCTAGAGCCTACGATGCAGCGCCTAACCTCCGGCGACATCTTAACTCGGTTCAGGTTGCTCGTGCCGCCCTTGCCAATCCATGTTCTACAAGCCGATTAATGAACTCGCGATAACTGACGCCGCTCGCTGCCAGCACCTTCGGATACATGCTGGTACTGGTAAAGCCTGGGATGGTATTGACCTCGTTGATATAGAACTGCATGTTCGCAGTCAGGAATAAATCGACACGAGCCATGCCGTCGCAACCTAAAGCTCTGAATGCTAAGGCTGCCGCCTCCTGGATCTGCATCTCGACATCCTCCGGCAGTTCCGCGGGAACCGTCAGTGCCGCACCGTCCCTGTCGACATACTTTGCGTCATAGCTGTAGAAACCGTGGCTTTCGGATGCTTTGATCTGACCCGGGCGAGAGACAAAGAGTCCGCCTTTCGTATCCTCCAGCACGCCACATTCGATCTCAAACCCGGGGATGAATTCCTCAGCCAGCAGCTTGCAGTCATGCTTAAAACCTTGGGCAAGCGCTAGCGCGAACTCCTGCGTCCCAGAAATCTTTCTCACTCCGACTGACGAACCTTGCCGTGCCGGCTTGATGAAAATCGGCGAACCAAGTTCGCGCTGCAAAGCGGCCAGCGAAGGCGTCTTGCCCATGTGAATGGTGACTGAACGCGCAACTGGCAGCCCCGCCGACCTGAGCAACTGTTTCGCGATTTCCTTGTCCAACGACGTCGCTGAACCGAGGATGCCGCAGCCGGCGAGCGGTACTCGCGCGACATCTGCAAGCCCCTGCACGGAGCCATCTTCCCCATGGAGCCCATGCAGCACCGGGAACAGGATATCGATTGTCCCAGCGCCACTTATGCTGCCGTCTGGCATAACTGCTATCATGCGCCCACGTCCGCCGGGGACGAGGCAGACCTCTGTTCCCGCTGATGGGGTCGCGAGCGTATCATTCTCAAATTTGCTCAACAACCATCGTCCCTCCCGCGTGACGAAGACGGGAACGGCATCGTATTTGGTTGGCTCTATAGCCTGCATGATGTTTGTCGCCGAAAGCACTGAAGCATTATGTTCTGTAGATCGCCCTCCAAAGAGAACGGCGATACGAAGTCTGATTGAACGGGTAGTCATGGTGACTTCCTTAGCGCAAGGTATTGAATTAAAGCCAATGACAACCGGCCGTTTGCAAAGAACTCGAAGCTCGCGAGCGACAGTCATTCTGCGTCGAAAAGCGGACGGAAACATGTAGAGCGGCCCAGACGACGCTTGTCGTTCGAAGGTCATGTCCGTGATGTCTCCAACAGCTTCAACGTTTTAAGAAACATTAAAAGCATCATCGCTGGCTTCCGCGTCATCAAACGGTTTAATCGACCAATCGATTAGGTCGAAGGCGCGCTGAAGTATGGTCGTCGTCTGTTTCCGACAGGGCGAAGTGACGATGATGTGCCCGATACTGTCTCGGTAATCGCCTTTCCTGATGATCGGCGCCTTGGGTCCGACATGGAGCTTCACCTCAACGACACCTGGTACAGCCGCTGCCTGACTAGCGCCTCGGATCCAGTCGAGGGTGCCATCGCGATCGGGAAGTAGATTTCGAAACGCCGCAGTTTGCGAACGCGTTCGAAGCAAATCACATTTGTCGCCGATAACAAGTTTGATGTGCTCGGTAACGAGATCGACACCGTGAGCCAGCTGAACCAATTGAGGATCGCCGGCAAGACGCGGATTGACTTCAATGACGACCGGGCCACGCTCTGTCCACCGGAGTTCGATGTTAGCAGGTCCCCAGCCAAGACCGAGAGCTCGCAAGCAGCTCAGCGAAACATCGTCGATACGTTGACGCTCCTCACGAGTTAGCAACGCTGGAAAAATCGACTGACGAAAGACGAAATGCGGTGGACGATCGAAGTCGGCGGCCTCAATTCCAATGACTTCATGTCCCATCGTATGAGCGATATAATGGGGGCCCTGTGCGAATTCTTCGACCAATATTCTCGGCGACGACCGCCAAGCGTACGTCCCGCCTAACAGATAGGTTGTATGTTCGGCTATCTTATTGACGTCGCTGCATAAGCAGACGCCACTGCTGCCGTTTCCGACGGCTGGCTTCAGTATCACTGGCAGGCCGATCTCCGCTGCAGCGCCTAATACGCCTTTCACATTCGCTGCGACGCGATAAGCAGGTACGGGAACGCCGGCCTCCTCGAGCAACTGGCGCTGAGCGAATTTGTTGCAGCATTGCTCAATTGATTTGGGGTTTGGCCCCGGCAGATCGAGATGCCGGCAGACTTTGGCGGCCACCGCACATACAGCCTCCTTGGCACACGTAATGCCGGCAACGTCGTAGGTCGCACGCAGCTGGTAACATTCGCGGATCACCGCATCGAAATTGTTTGTCTCGACGCGGATTGCCTCAATCCCTGCGTCCGCAAGACAGTCGTACTGAGCTGTATCAGTCGACAGGATAACTGGATGAAGATCAAGCCGCTGCGCCGCTTGAACGTATAGCAAACCATTGCTCGCGGGATCGCCTTCAACCAAAATGAGTGCTCTTGTGACCATCGGCTGTTGACCCTTTATCGCTTGGCACGCGGTACGGACGAGGGTTGCAACGCTCAACAAAGACCAGTTTGGCCAAGACATGTGAGCTCGCTCTCGCTCATTTCGGGTTGCTGTTTTGCAATGTCGCTCCTCTTGGCCAGAACTCCCTTGGTGTTCCATCGAGATGCTCGCTCCCCTCGCCGCTGGAGTGAATCTCGACATTATTTCCGCGAACGTCCCTCAACGTGTCTTCGAAGTGAGTTCATGGCTCGCTTGGCCCCTGCATCGAAGCTCGTGCCCATAAGGGTTTGAGCGTCAAGCGCTTGTGTGGACAGACAGGTCCAGAATGTCCAGACCCCGTTGAAGCGTCTGCGCATCAATCGTCAGGGGTGGAAGAAACTTGATAACGTGGTCCTCCGCACCGCATCTCTCGACCACAAGCCCCCCCTCAAAGGCTTTGCGTTGGATTTTTTCGGCCAAGTTGCCAGTAGCGCAGTCGAGCGCCAGCATCAGGCCTCTTCCCCGGACGGATAGATTGTGTTTTTGGGTGCTTTGCGCGATCTGCCGCAGGCGCTCGCTCATGACGCTTCCCTTTTTCATGACATCGTCACACAGATTGTCATTCGCCCAGAATTTCCTCAAAGCGCT
The DNA here is from genome assembly GCF_019685025.1 of Rhizobium sp. NZLR8. Taxonomy (NCBI): domain Bacteria; kingdom Pseudomonadati; phylum Pseudomonadota; class Alphaproteobacteria; order Hyphomicrobiales; family Rhizobiaceae; genus Rhizobium; species Rhizobium sp. NZLR8. The sequence continues at coordinate 231,401 of NZ_JABDVY010000010.1, forward strand.
CGTCGCTGTCACGAGCGCAAGATTGTTGCCTCGGAACGTCCCGATGTGCTCTGCCGGCTGCCATACGTCGAGCTCCGGCTTGAGCAGCAAAAGGGATAGCGGCAGCCCAAGGCCACTCAGTGACTTCGACAGAACGACAATGTCGGGTGATAAACCGGCGAACTCAAAGCTGAAGAAACTGCCGGTTCTCCCACATCCTGCTTGAACGTCGTCAACGATGAGGAGAATGTCATTCTTTCTGCAAAGTCGCTCAACCGACCGCAGCCACTTCTCGCTCGCAACGTTTATGCCCCCCTCGCCCTGAACGGTCTCCAAAATGATGGCAGCTGGCAGATCAATGCCACTGCTTGCGTCAGACAGCACCTTGTCCAAGTATTCCGACGTGTCTATATCGGCTCCAAAGTAGCCGTCATAGTGCATGAATATGCCACCTGCCGGAGGAAGGCCCGCCACATCGCGGTAGTGTCGATTGCCCGTGACCGCAAGTGCGCCCAGGCTCACTCCATGAAAAGCGTTGGTAAATGATATTATATTGCGACGTCCCGTAACCTTGCGTGCGAGCTTTAGAGCAGCTTCCACGGCGTTGGTGCCCGTGGGACCGGGAAACTGAAACTTATATTTCAACCCACGTGGGTGCAAAATTGTCGCATCAAAACACTCCATAAACTCTCGTTTGGCTGACGTAGCCATGTCCAATGCATGAATGATTCCATTCGATTTCAGGTATTCCGCCACGGCGTTGAGCAAATCGGGATCGTTATGACCGTAGTTGAGAGCGCCGGCGCCTGTGAGAAAGTCGATGTATTCAAAACCTTTCTCATCCTCGAGAATGGCTCCCACGCCCTTCCTAAATACGGTGGGAAAGGATCGCGAATACGACCTAACATTCGATTCGAGGTTTTGGAATGCAGAAAGCGAGTTGGAGTTGCTGTCAATCAACACGATCTTCCTCCGCTGCGATTTCGGTCTGCTGTCACAAGCCAGGGTCCGAACGGAATGCCGGCTGGCACAGCGGTTATAACTTGGCGACCTTCGTCGTCCGGCCCATTTCTTTCAAGTTTCGTGCCAGTTAGCTTCGTTGTAGCCGACCCATATTATTCACTGCTATGCCAGCTATTTAGGCGCTCAAATATGGGACTGAGAAATGAAGGCATGTCGCTGAACCCGCGAATTGTCGTGACAATGTCGTACATCGTGTCTCCTATGCACGGAAGACCGCTTGTGGCGTGCGGACCTCATAAGCGAGTTAGTTTATGTTTTTGATGTGATCCCTTTGAATCGGCAGTGGAGGCGGGTGTGATCGACGCATTCAGCAGGCTGCGTGGCCTTGCGCTAGCTGCCGTCAAGCACTTTCGGCACAACGTAATCGAGGCCCGTAGGGTCGATAGCGGCGACGTTTCCGTCGCGGTCGACGATGAAAAGGGTAGGCACTTCTGTAGAATGGCTCGGCTCCATCCAGAGCCTGTATTTTTGGCCTGTTAAATCGACCCCTATTCCAAAATTCAGATTTGGGCACGTCCGGTTCAGCCATGCGTGCACATCAGCTCGAGCCTCAGCCGCCGTTGAATCGCGTTCAAGCAACACGACACCGATGACGTCAAGACCAACATCTCGGTATTTCTTCTGCAGTTGCCTGAGACGGGGCATCTCGCGCGCGCAGGCTGGGCAGGTAGTTGTCATAAACGCGATGATGTAAACTTTGCCACGTTGAAAAGCCTCAAGAGACTCGCCACGAACCCATTCCAAATCGTTGATTGAAGGTGCTAGGTCTCCTACCTTTAAGTCGGGCATGCCTGTACTCCTTAACGTGTTCAAACCAACGCGGTTATCCCGCAACGCGGATGCGGCGGCCGTTCCGCTGCCTCTCAATAGCTCTCAAGATTCGTGCCAAGCGGCCGATTGAGCTGACGAACAATAATTCGCCGCGATTCCAGCTATGTGGGCGTAAAATACGGGATTGAGAACAAGAACGCCTGTCACGTAACCGACAAAGGTAGCGACAACGCCGTAACTCATGACGTACCCCAACTAAATAGGCCATTTGGAATTTGCCAACTTAGATCCCTGACGCGGAGAAATGGTACTCGGCGAAGGCTCGAAAATTACGAGCAGATCATTTGTTCTGAAGTTGGCAAAGGTGGTACGCTACTGAAAAGCCGAGCTTTCTGAACGATCTACGCCGGGCGGGTGCCCTTGAAGAAGCAGCTAGGCAACTTGGACCATGCCGCACGACGTGTGGTCACAAGTGGCGCCTTCTTCGTCGTCTAAGGGTCATGATTGCTGACCGTGTGTGCGGGGGCGAGAGCTTCGTTGACATCACTGCCACTATCATAATGGACAGCAGAGTAGGACGTTAACCCTATGCGGGCACCAGACGCGGCATGGCGCTTGTCATCGCCGGAGACAGCGCTTTGCGGCAAGTGATCAGAATTTGTTACGGCCGGTCTGGTGATGGCTGCTCTAACAAAGTCCTAGAAGCTACGCATGGATAAATGAGACATCCTGCCGGTTGGTCCGATATTGCACAAACGGCCACCATTCATTGGCCCTCAGAGGGTGACAATCTATTTCGACATTGTCATCACCTTTGTCGGTTACTTGACAAGCGTTTGTGTTCTCAATCCCGTATTTTACGCCCACATAGCTGGAATCGCGGCGAATTATTGTTCGTCAGCTCAATCGGCCGCTTGGCACGAATCTTGAGAGCTATTGAGAGGCAGCGGAACGGCCGCCGCATCCGCGTTGCGGGTAACCAAATTGCTTCGAACACATGAAGGAACGCCAAGCATGGCAGCTCTGCGTCAGATCGCATTCTATGGAAAAGGCGGAATTGGCAAGTCCACTACGTCCCAAAACACGCTGGCCGCCCTTGTAGACCATGGGCAGAAGATCCTCATCGTCGGCTGTGACCCTAAGGCTGATTCTACGCGCCTGATCTTGAACTCGAAGGCCCAGGATACGGTTCTTGATCTCGCAGCAACGAGAGGTTCGGTTGAAGATCTTGAACTCGAAGACGTGCTCAAGGTAGGCTATAAAGGTATCAAATGCGTGGAGTCTGGCGGTCCGGAGCCAGGCGTCGGCTGCGCGGGACGCGGCGTTATCACGTCGATCAACTTTCTCGAAGAGAACGGCGCCTACAACGATGTCGACTACGTGTCTTATGACGTGCTCGGTGACGTTGTGTGCGGCGGCTTCGCGATGCCGATCCGTGAAAACAAAGCTCAGGAAATCTACATCGTCATGTCCGGCGAAATGATGGCGCTCTATGCCGCCAACAATATCGCCAGGGGCATCCTGAAATATGCTGCAGGCGGCAGCGTGCGCCTGGGTGGCCTCATTTGTAACGAGCGTCAGACCGACCGCGAACTCGACCTCGCCGAAGCGCTGGCTGCCAAACTCAATTCCAAGCTCATCCACTTCGTGCCACGCGATAACATTGTCCAACATGCCGAACTTAGAAAGATGACGGTGATCCAATATGCGCCGGACTCTCAGCAAGCGGCCGAGTACCGGACACTTGCCCAAAGAATACATGACAATTCTGGCAAAGGCACCATCCCGACCCCCATCACCATGGAAGAACTTGAGGACATGCTTCTCGATTTCGGGATCATGAAAACCGATGAGCAGATGCTTGCCGAACTTCAAGCCAGGGATGCCAAGTTGACAGCTGCCCAGTGATCACACTGACACGTGCGACCAGCGACACGCAAAGCGCCCGGCATCGCGTGAGGGAGGTTTCGCCAATGAGACTTCACCCAGACTTTTTCAAGGGGTAGCGTCAATGACCTTCAAATACCACAATGACAGTGACTTCCATGCGAAGCTTATAGCGGATGTGCTCTCCCAATACCCGGACAAAGCAGCAAAGCGCCGCAGTAAGCACCTTAGCCTTGCAACGAGCGAAAAGGACGGAAACGCGACCAGCGAATGCGAGGTAAAGTCGAACATCAAGTCTGTTCCAGGCGTGATGACGATCCGCGGCTGCGCTTACGCCGGTTCAAAAGGTGTCGTCTGGGGACCAATCAAGGATATGGTTCACATTTCACACGGGCCTGTGGGCTGCGGTCAATATTCCTGGTCGCAACGTCGCAACTATTACGTCGGCCTGACGGGCATCGACACGTTCGTGACCATGCAATTTACCTCCGATTTTCAGGAAAAGGACATCGTTTTCGGTGGTGACAAGAAATTGGAAAAGGTCATCGATGAGATCGCTGAACTTTTTCCGCTAAGCAATGGCGTCACCCTGCAATCAGAATGTCCGATCGGCCTGATTGGCGACGATATCGAGGCCGTAGCGCGAAAAAAGGCCAAAGAACACGCGACGACCGTTGTGCCGGTACGCTGCGAAGGGTTCCGTGGCGTGTCGCAATCGCTTGGCCACCACATCGCCAACGACGCAATTCGAGATTGGGTCTTCGAAAAGAAAGACATAAAATTCGACCCAGGTCCCTACGACGTAAATGTCATAGGCGACTATAACATTGGCGGCGACGCATGGGCCTCGCGCATCCTGCTCGAAGAGATCGGATTGCGCGTGGTCGGCAACTGGTCGGGAGATGCAACTCTCGCCGAAGTAGAGCGCGCGCCGAGAGCGGCACTCAACCTCATTCACTGCTATCGGTCGATGAATTACATCTCCAGGCACATGGAGGAAAAATATGGCATCCCTTGGATGGAGTATAATTTCTTTGGACACTCCCAAATCGATGCCTCGCTGCGCAACATAGCCGAACACTTCGGGCCGGAGATCCAAGAGAAAGCCGAAAAGGTCATAGCCAAATACCAACCCCTCGTTTGGGCCGTAATCGACAAATACTGGCAGCGCCTTTCCGGCAAACGGGTGATGCTCTACGTCGGGGGATTGCGTCCTCGTCACGTCGTCACCGCCTATGAGGACCTCGGTATGGAAATCGTAGGAACCGGCTACGAATTCGGTCACGGCGACGACTATCAGCGCACTGGCCATTATGTAAAAGAAGGCACGCTGATCTACGACGATGTGACTAGCTATGAACTTGAGAAATTCATTGAGGGAATTCGGCCCGATCTCGTCGGGTCCGGCGTTAAAGAAAAATACCCGGTGCAGAAAATGGGCATTCCATTCCGTCAGATGCACTCCTGGGACTATTCTGGTCCGTATCACGGTTATGACGGCTTCGCGATTTTCGCTCGGGACATGGACATGGCCATCAACAATCCAGTTTGGGGTCTCTACGACGCGCCCTGGAAAAATGACCGCGCTTTGGCGGCGGTTGCTGGGTGAGAACATAGCGTTCGCGCGTAAAAAACGCGCAACGGCTTAAGCGACGCATGTTTCTGGACCGCCCTTGAGCCGCGGCCAGATCGAAAGAGGTGACCCTATGCCGCAATCAGCTGAGAAAACTCTCGACCACGCGCCCCTATTCTGCGAGCCGGAATACAGGCAGATGTTAGCCGAGAAAAAGTTGAACTTCGAATGCCCACACCCTGATCAGGTCGTGTCAGACCAACGCGAATTCACGAAGACCTGGGAATACCGCGAGCAAAACTTGGCCCGCCAAGCCCTTGTCGTCAATCCAGCCAAAGCCTGCCAGCCACTCGGCGCGGTTTTCGCAGCGGCGGGATTCGAGCGAACGATGTCGTTCGTCCATGGCAGCCAAGGTTGCGTTGCCTACTACAGATCGCACCTATCGCGCCATTTCAAGGAGCCGTCATCGGTGGTCTCGTCATCGATGACAGAAGACGCCGCTGTATTTGGTGGCCTGAAGAATATGGTCGACGGTCTCGCCAACACGTACAAGCTCTATAACCCGAAGATGATCGCGGTCTCGACCACATGTATGGCCGAGGTCATCGGAGATGACCTGCATGGTTTTATCGAAAATGCCAAAAGTGAAGGTTCGGTCCCGCGCGATTTCGATGTCCCCTTCGCCCACACACCAGCCTTTGTCGGCAGCCATGTCGATGGCTACGACAGCATGGTAAAAGGTGTGCTGGAGAATTTCTGGAAGGGCACCGCGCGAAGTGAAGCCACCGCTTCTATCAACATCATTCCTGGATTTGATGGCTTCTGCGTTGGGAACAATCGCGAATTAAAACGCCTGCTCGACTTGATGCAAGTGAATTACATGTTCATCCAGGACGCATCAGATCAGTTCGATACCCCCTCCGATGGTAACTTTCGGATGTATGACGGGGGGACCAAAATCAATGACGTGAAGGCGGCGTTGAACGCGGAGGGGACGTTGTCCCTGCAATATTACAACACTCGCAAGACGCTAGACTACTGCAGAGACGTTGGACAAGCGACGATCTCCTTCCGCTACCCTCTCGGCGTCGAAGCTACCGACGAGCTCCTGATGGCGATATCTGGGATTTCCAGGAGAGAAATTCCCGAGACGATCCGCCTGGAGCGCGGGCGACTCATCGACGCGATGGCGGACAGCCAAGCTTGGCTGTATGGAAAAAAATACGCGATCTACGGCGATCCAGATTTCGTTTATGGGATGGCGCGCTTCATCATGGAGACCGGCGGCGAGCCAACCCACTGCCTCGCCACAAATGGCACCTCAGTTTGGGAGGACGAGATGAAGGAACTCCTCGCATCCTCGCCCTTCGGGAAGAATGCACAGGTTTGGCCAGGCAAAGATCTCTGGGCACTGCGCTCGCTACTGTTCACCGAGCCGGTGGATCTCCTGATCGGAAATTCTTATGGGAAGTATCTCGAACGGGACACCGGTACCCCACTGGTTCGGCTGATGTTTCCAATTTTCGACCGGCACCATCATCATCGATTCCCACTCATGGGTTACCAAGGCGGACTGCGTCTTTTAACGGCGATCCTCGACAAGATCTTCGACAACCTCGATCGCGAAACAATGCACGCGGGTGTGACAGACTATTCGTATGACCTCACGCGCTAAGAGCGGCGGCCGGCCAGGCGGCCTATCTCTCAACCAGATATGAAGGCAGACGAATGTCCTCGCTCAACGCCAAAGTCAAAGATGCCTTCCACGAGCTAGCGAGTGAAAGGAGCGGCAGCAAGGGTCCTAAGGCGCGCCGAAGGAATTGCGCGAGGCCAATGGCCCCGGGAACGGCCGTCGGCGGTTGCGCTTTCGACGGCGCCAAGGTCGCACTGCAGCCGATAACCGATGTCGCACATCTGATTCACGGGCCGCTCGCCTGCGAGGGAAATTCCTGGGACAACCGTGGCGCTGCCTCGTCAGGTCCAACACTTTGGCGCACGAGCTTCACGACTGATCTTACGGAAATCGACATCGTAATGGGCCACAGTGAACGGAAGCTCTTTAAAGCGATCCGGGAAATCAAGGATGGGTATGCGCCCGCGGCAATCTTCGTCTATTCAACCTGCGTTACAGCGATGATCGGTGACGACATCGACGTTGTTTGCAAGCGAGCGACGGACGAATTTGCCTTACCGGTGGTGCCGGTCAATGCGCCAGGTTTTGTCGGATCTAAAAACCTCGGCAACAAGCTAGCGGGCGAGGCGCTGCTCAAGCATGTCATAGGTACCGTGGAGCCCGATGAACCAGGCCTTTGCGACATCAACATACTCGGCGAATTTAACCTCTCTGGTGAGTTCTGGCAGGTGAAGCCGCTCTTGGATAAGCTCGGCATCCGCGTCCGCGCCTGTATTCCCGGAGACGCGCGATATCTGCAAGTCGCCTCCGCCCACCGCTCGCGCGCAGCGATGACGGTGTGTTCGACAGCGTTCGTTACGTTGGCACGTAAGATGCAGGAGCGGTGGGACATTCCATTTTTCGAGGGCTCCTTCTATGGCATTTCCGGCACCTCGGAGGCGCTCCGGCGGATCGCCGATCTGCTTGTAAGGAAGGGTGCTGACCCCTCGCTTTTGCATCGCACGGAAATCCTTGTAGCGGAAGAAGAGGAAAAGGTGTGGAAGAGGCTGGAAGCCTACCGACCTCGCCTTGAGGGCAAGCGCGTGCTTCTAAATACAGGCGGCGTGAAATCCTGGTCGGTCGTCCATGCCTTGATGGAGATCGGCATGGAGATCGTCGGCACATCAGTCAAGAAATCGACGCTCGAAGATAGGGAGCGAGTGAAGCAGACCCTGAAAGAGGAGAACCTCCTGTTCGAGTCGAAGTCGCCGCGCGAGCTTTTCTCGCTTCTACTCGACAGAAAGGCTGACATCATGCTGTCGGGCGGACGCACCCAGTATATAGCGTTAAAGGCTAAACTACCTTGGCTCGACATTAACCAGGAGCGTCATCACGCTTACGCTGGCTATGAGGGAATGGTGCAACTTGCTCGACAAATTGACCTGGCAATCCACAATCCGATGTGGCCGCAGGTGCGCGCGCCGGCGCCATGGGAGCCGGCCTTAGTCGTTGAAAAACGAGCGAAAAGAAAAGTGTAAGCGCGTCGAACCAAACCGCGAGATCACTCGCAAAAAATGTTGAGGTCGTACTATGGCACGCGTCGTATCTCAAACTAAGTCGGCGGCGGTCAACCCCCTGAAGTCGTCTCAGCCGCTTGGTGCTGCCTTCGCCTTTCTGGGCGTCGACGGCGCAATACCTCTGCTCCATGGCAGCCAGGGATGTACAAGCTTCGCGCTCGCACTGCTCGTGAGGCATTTCAATGAAGCGATCCCGCTGCAAACGACGGCGATGAACGAAGCCGCGATAATCGTCGGCGGCGCGGATCGTCTCGAAGAGGCAATTCTCAGCCTCAAAGCCCGCTCAAGGCCACGACTGATCGGGATATGCACGACCGCATCGGTAGAGGCCCGCGACGAGGATGTCGCCGGTGACGTCGAAAACATCAAACGCAGGCGGGCGATAGAACTTGTGGGCACCGAAGTGATAGTCGCCAACACGCCTGACTTTGACGGCGCCATAGAGGAGGGTTGGTCTAAAGCTGTTACCGCCGTGATCGAGGCAATAGCGCGACCTGACAAGCAGTATCGCAATCCGAGGAAGATCGCGATCTTGCCTGGCTGGAACTTAACGGTTGCTGACATAGAACATCTGCGCGAGACGGCCGAAAGCTTCGGCCTCGACCCGGTTATTCTGCCGGACGTATCCGGAGCGCTCGACGGCTCCATCCCGGAAGAATGGATGCCGACAACGTATGGCGGCACGAAAGTGGAGGAGATCCGCGATCTCGGTGCGACGATGCAGTGTATCGCAATCGGTGAGCATATGCGGCGACCGGCTGAAGCGCTGCAGAGACTGACCGGCGTGCCGTATGTGCTGTTTAGATCGCTGACGGGCCTAGAGAACGTCGATCGCTTTATTCGCGTGCTTGCCGCTATGTCACGCAAACAGACACCGCTCAATGTCCGCCGCAACCGAATGCAGTTGCAGGATGCCATGCTCGACGGACATTTTCATATGGCTGGCAAGAAGATCGCAATCGCCTCCGAGCCGGATCAACTTTTCCAGCTCTCCGACTTTTTTACTGCCATGGGTGCGGAAATTGCGGCCGCGGTCACCACGACCGGCACTTCGAAGGCGCTCGAGATGGTACCGGCGAAGACCGTCAAAGTCGGCAATCTCAGTGATCTGGAAAGTCTCGCCGCAACTGCCGATCTTATCGTCACACACTCGCACGGCCGAGAAGCTGCCAGACGTCTCGGCGTCCCGCTGATGCGGGTGGGGTTCCCCATGTTCGACCGCTTTGGCAGCCAGCACAAGCTTACAATCTTGTACCGAGGGACCCGCGACGTGATCTTCGACTTCGCGAACATCCTTCAGACTAACCACCCTCCGAACCCCTGGCCCACTTGACTCAACCGACAGGCGGGAATCGCAAAAATGAGATCAGTTCGTCGCCTCTCGCAGTTCAATGGCAGATTCCATCACCAGCGGCCGAAACGGCAGTTGGGCGCTTTGCGAACCGCGATCGCCACGCAAGCTATGAAAGGACTGAAAGCGCAGTTTGAATCGGCCAAACGATTGGCCAACTACGACGCGATACGCGACGCGTGGACCGTCGTGGAAGCCGCTGGGTTAGAAGACATCTCCGACGAGATCGGAAGACACCGAAGGGAAGGTGAGGATTGCACCGGGACAAAGATAGCGGCGTTAGACAGCTGCCGGCTCGCATTTTGTCTCGCAATGGGCGCGCCTTCGGCGGTCACATTTGTCATCGGCAGAACTCGCTAAATCGGAGGAATCTATGACAAGCTCATCCGTGACTCGCGACGGGTCCCGATGGATGCCGGAATATCTGAATTCGATCAACCCTGCCACGTGCATCGGCTGCGGCCGCTGCTTCAAGGTCTGCTCACGTGAGGTCATGCATCCCTACGGTATCGATGAAGCAGGCGAAATGCTGGGTGTCTGCGATGGCGAGGACGACTTTAATGGTGAGCTCAGTCGCGTGATCATGGTCATTGATTATCCCGGCCGCTGTATCGGCTGCGGAGCGTGCGCCCGCGTCTGTCCCAAGAACTGCCAGACTCATATCGCCGTTGATCATCGTGCGGTGCACGAATCTTGAATTCCGTTCCGAGCGGTAGAAGCCGCCGGCGCCGTCCACATTGCGAGACTATCGCATCGGTTCGAAGACGTGGAGAAGGCGGCATGGCAGCTTAGCGTGAAAGCAAATCCGCTTGCGACGCGAAGCTCTTTCTAGGCATCCAATCTGCCATTCGGGGGCAATCATCACAGGAAACACCAGGTCGAAAGTCCAACGATCTGAAGAGAGGAGGCATTGAACTGTGCATTAAGCCGCGACGACAGCCTTCCGGTTACATCCTTGGGCGGCCGAAGCGGGCTTCGAAATTTGAAAGCAAGATCCAACCACGAGCGTCTAAATGAGGTACTCATGAGACCATTAGATATTTCTGTCGTTGGAGCAACCGGGGCGGTCGGAACGGCCCTGATCAAGTTGTTGGAAAAAAGCGAGATTAAGATCAATCGACTGCGACTGTTCGCCTCCAGTTCGGGTGCGCGCCAATTCAAGTTTCGAGACCAAACATATTTAGTTGAGGCACTCCGCGACATCGGCGATATCGGCGATACCAAAACCGATATCGCATTCTTCTCCGCAGGCGGTGACGTAAGCGCCAAATGGGCGGCTCCGTTCGCATCCCAAGGCACCTTGGTGATTGACAACTCGAACTCCTTTCGAATGAACCCTGACGTACCACTCGTCGTACCACAAGTTAACGCCTGTTCACTTACAGTTCGTCCGCCGTCTGGAATAATAGCAAACCCAAATTGCTCCACGATACAGCTGGTTCGGGCACTGCGACCGCTGATAGCGACGTTCGGCGTTAACCAGGTTCTTTTGACCACCTATCAAGCCGCCTCAGGAGTTGGCCTGCGCGGGATTAACGAGCTAGAAGACGGTGCCGTAGCCTGGCTCGAGGGGAGCACCGGACCCGCTGCGGAGAGCTTCCCTGTCCCTCTTGCATTCAATGTCATACCTCAGATCGGAGAGATTTCCCGTGAAGGCGTGGCTCTAGAGGAACGCAAGCTGGTTCAAGAGTCACGGAAGATCTTCGGTATGCCTCATCTGCAGTTAACCGCCACCTGCGTTAGAGTGCCGGTAAAGACGGGCCATTCCGAGGCGGTATACGTCGAGTTCGACGATCATGTTCGACTAGAACAGGTCCGTGAGCTCCTGGCAAATGAACCAGGTGTTCGACTTTATGCTGATGAAATTCGCGACGGATATCCAACGCCGCGCTATCTGGGAGATCCTGCAGATGTTCACGTCGGTCGGGTCCGAGTTAATCCAGAGAATCCGCGCGGGCTGTGGATGTGGGTTGTAGCCGACAACGTTCAGGTTGGGGCCGCACTGAACGCACTCCTCATCGCACAGCTTGCGATCGCCAATAACTTGATGGATGAAACATGAAGACGACCATTGTCAAATTCGGGGGTTCGAGTTTTCGAGATCCTTGTGATTACGCTCGAGTTGCTCAGCATCTAGCTGAGCTGCGGGCTGCAGGCGGAGTCAAGATTATCGCCGTGGTCAGCGCAATGTATGGAATGACCGACAAGCTGAAAGCAACCATGCTTGGCGTCAACAAAGAAGCATCACCATCGAATCTCGATGCGGCACTTGCCACGGGCGAGATGCTGAGTGCCTGCATGTTGGAGGCTGCAGTCAGTCGCCTCGGGATTCCCGTAACGTCGTTGAATGGCTATGCCCTCGGGATACGCACTAATTCAGACTTCGGCCGGGCGTCAGTTGAAAGCGTCGATCCTCAGCCAATCAGGGCTGCACTTCAGGAGCATGACATTGTCATTGCCGCGGGTGGTCAGGCAATTGATCAGTCGGGCAAACTAACGTTTCTCGGCAGAAACAGCTCCGATCTGACAGCAGTCGTGATCGCTGCCATGTTAGGAGAGCAAGCGTGCGAAATATATTCAGATGTTAAGGGCGTCTACACGGCAGATCCTCATCTTGTACCAGGGGCACGATTCATCCCGAAGATTGGGTATGGGACAATTGCGCAGATGTCGCGGCAGGGCGCTAAGGTGCTGCACCATAGGGCAGTGGATTATGCTAAAAAGCACGCAGTCACCATAGTTTGCAAAGCACTGACTAGTGACGGAGTGGCGACGGGCACGATCATCACAGGCCACGGATACTCCGGTTCCGTGACAGTAGCACGCGACGCAGCAGTATTAGCTGTCGCGAGTGTTGCAGAACGCGACACTCTCCTTGTGCTTCTTGATCAACACGATATTAGCTCGATATTCTTTGAAGAGGACGGCAGGCCCTGCCTTTGCATCATAACCGACATCGATTTTGCGATGCGCCTTGTCGCATCGGCAGGCACGCGCGCGGTCGCCATCGGATCAAGGGTCGTGGTGACCGAGCTTAATGGCGCGATGTCGCGCGTCCACCTTCACGTTGACTACGAGAGCGCCTTGGCACATGCGCAAAACATCCACGAACAAATGTATCCTGCAGCCGTTCGCGATCTTGTGATAGAGAACGACTAAACAGCGCCACAGGCGACGCCCGAATGGAGGCGGCGGCGAAGTCGCTTGATCTGGCCATCGGTTAAGGGATGCTTCGACTTGGTAGCCGGGTGATCGTTAGCGACGATCGCCTGTTCCACCGCCCTGATAACCCCGGCACATCGTCGAGTTCAACATGCAGTCGTCATCGCAGGGACAGGGCGCGGACAGACGCGACCGGTGAATTCGAAAAAGTTATTGTCGAATGCAGGTTCTGGATCGCCGCTTTCCAGTTGTGGTAGACGAGGACAGTGCAAAGCGGCTGAAATCAACCCTTCACCTTGCAGCGCGCCAGCATCTCGTCCTCGTTCCGGCGCGCTCTTGATGCCCTTGCGCCGGCCCTTGGTCGCTAGACTCATCGCGCAGGTACTTCGCATTCTCGGCCCATTGATGCGGCCGGCGGCAATCCGCGCCGCGGTGCTATATGACTAGCGGCCCCTTGATGACATAGCGGTCGGTCTTCAGCGCGCCTCCTAGCTGCCAACGGCTCGCGCAAGCCCCTGTACGGCGGGAGGAGAACTCTGCCGGCGGAACGCCCTGATCGGGTTGGAAAACCCAGGGGCGTATGGTCCCCTTGACGCAGAAGGCAACGCTTGAGAGGACTGCTGGCGCAATCAATCGGCACAAAAATCGCAGCTCACGAAGATGATTGCGCTGTTTGATATTCGTTAAACTGTTCCGCAGAATGGCCATGCAGCGCCAGGTAATCGCTACCTAGGGCAGGCTCGCTTGTCGAAAAATGTACGTCGCCCCTGTACGATGTGGCACCGCGAAACCTGTTCCTGCGCCGAGATATCTGAGGAATTGAGTTTGCTGTCGCAGATGCTGTCATAGCCGCCGCACTTCTTGATCCAGCTCGAGCGCAGGGTGCGATCTAACCCCGATTGCGGTTGCGACGCTAAGCGCGGTGCCGGCGGATGTGGTGCCGGGCACATTTCGGACACAAAACATGCCCGCGGGCCCACAATAAAAATGGCAGACTTGGCCAGCGCAAGCACCGCGGGCGTGATCCAAAGTCACCCGAGGGCTAGCTTTCATAGAGTCGCGCCGCTTAAGGCAGGATTTTTCGGTTCAGGTCGAAGCATGATAGCCTCAGAAACCGGCGACCTTGGCGAGCGCCCGCTTCTCGCGGCGGCGCTGGACCGAAGATGCAATGTTCATCGCCTCCCGGTATTTTGCAACCGTGCGACGGGCGAGATCGACGCCGCCCTTCTTCAGCATGTCAACGATATCGTCATCAGAAAGCACCGCCTCCGCGCTCTCCTGCAGGATCAGCGCACGGATCTTGTGACGCACGGCCTCGGCCGAATGGCTGTCGCCGCCGGCGATGGCACTGATCGAGACGGTGAAGAAATATTTGAGTTCGAAGAGGCCGCGCGGCGTCAGCATATATTTGTTCGACGTGACGCGGCTGACGGTGGATTCATGCATCTTGATCGCTTCGGCGACCGTCTTCAGGTTCAGCGGGCGCAGGTGATCGATGCCGTGCTGTAAGAAGGCGTCCTGCTGGCGGACGATTTCACTTGCCACCCTCATGATGGTATTTGCCCGCTGATCGAGGCTGCGCGTCAGCCAGTTGGCGGTCTGCATGCAATTAGAGAGGAAGGCCTGAACCTCTGCATCCTTGGTCTTGGTCACGCGAGAAAAATAGGACTGGTTGACCAGTACGCGCGGCAGAGTATCCGGATTGAGCTCGACCAGCCAGCCGCCTTCCGAGGAGGCTCTGACGACCACATCCGGCATGATCGCTTCGGAAACACCTGCCTCGAAACCGCTGCCGGGCTTCGGATTGAGCTGACGGATCTCGCCGAGCATGTCGAGAAGATCTTCCTCGTCGACGCCGCAAAGCCGCTTCAGCGTGGCAAAATCACGCCGGGCAAGTAGTTCGAGATTTTCGACCAGAGCCTGCATGGCCGGGTCGTATCGGTCCTTCTGCCTCAGCTGGATCGCCAGGCATTCGGCGAGGCTGCGGGCGAAAACACCCGGCGGATCGAGGCTCTGGAGGGTGGCGAGCACGCGCTCGGCCTGTGCGAGGCTCGTACCCAGCCTCTCGCCCGCCTCGACGATATCGGCCTGCAGATAACCGCAGTCGTCGAGCTGGTCGACGAAATTCTGCGCGATCAGCCGGTCGGCCATGTCAGGCAGGACGAAGGGGATCTGCTGGGCGAGATGATCGCATAACGACACCTGGCCGGCGACGAAATCGTCAGGATCGTAGTCGGCGCCCTCGCCGCTGCCCGGCATCGATTTCCACTGGCTGACGAGCTCCGGCGCATCGAGGCGCTGCGGGGCACCGTCATCGGGAAAGACATTGGTGTAATTGGCGTCGAGTTCGTCGTTCAGCCGGCTGGTGCTGGCGCTGCCGCCGTTATCATACCAGTCGCTGGAGAGCGCCTCGGTGCGGTTGTCATAGCCATCGTCCGATCCCGCATCCTCCGGCTGATGAGCATACTGCTCCTCTTCGGCATCGCCGCCCGCCTCATCATCGTTGTACGGAAATTCGAGCAGCGGGTTCTGTTCCACTTCTTGAGCGATAAACTGGTTGACTTCGAAGTGCGTCATCTGCAGCAACTGGATGGATTGCCTCAGTCGCGCTGTCATCACCAGGGACTGGCTCTGGCGCAGTAAGAGATTGGCGGACAGTTTCATGATAAAGTTCCACTTAATTCTTGGGACCATGCCTGATCATGACCGCAGGGCACGGAGATCGATGCCTTCACGTGAAATTGGCACGCTTGGCATCATGAACCACTTGGGGCAACTTGGGCGCCGCGGCGCGTGATAGCTTTCAAGAAGCGTGCCAAACCATCGACTGGATTCCGAAAAAGAATATGCTTGAGTTTCAGTGATTTATGGCGAGTAGTGAACTTGGTTGCGAAAGGGCATTTGTCGCGAAGCCGACAAACGACGACAGTGCAGATTGTCGCGACTGTCCATATTCATTTCGTGTTTGGACACAGTGTGCGGTTAGGGTTTTCGTTGATCCGGTTCGTCCTCGGCGAGGATTCGCCAGGCGGCGCCTTGAAGGTCGTCATACTGGCCGCTCTTCAGCGACCAAAGGAATGCCAGGAGTCCTATTCCTCCCATCAGCAGCGCGATCGGTATGAGATAGATCAGCATGTTCATGCGGCTTTGACCTCCGCCCTCCTGCCGATCCCCCCTCGAATTTGCATATCCTGACGCTTGCCGAACGCGTTCAGGCGCAGTGCGTTGGTCACGACGATGATCGAGGATGTCGACATTGCCACCGCCGCTATGAGCGGCGTCGCCAATCCGGCGATGGCGATCGGTACCGCCAGAACGTTGTAACCGATGGCGAGAGCGAAGTTCTGCCGGATGAGGCTGGCGGAACTTCGCGCAACGGCGATCGCTTCCGGAACAGCGTCAAGGCGATCGTTGAAGAAAACGAGGTCGGCGGCCTGTCTGCCGATATCGGAGGCCGTGGCCGGCGCCATCGAGACATGCGCCGCAGCAAGTGCCGGGGCGTCGTTGATACCGTCGCCAACCATCAGCACGCGACGACCTTGGCCATTCAGCCTTTGGCATTCCTCGACCTTCTGTTTCGGCGTCAGAGAGCCCAAAGCCCTGTCGATACCCAGGGCATGCGCCGTATTGTCGACGACGGTCTGCCTGTCGCCCGACACGATCAGCGTTTCAAGGCCGGCTGCATCGAGCCGGTCGATGGCCTCGCAAGCACCCGGACGAAGCGTGTCATCGAAGAAGAAGCGGGCAAGATCGACACCATTCTTCGACAGGACCACTTCCGAGAACGGACTGTCGGCGATGCGGGGCACGACGCTGGTTCCGCAGGCAAACGCCGCGTTGCCCAATCGATAGACATCCGCTCCGCTCCTGGCTTCCAGTCCCCGGCCGGGGATTTCCGTGACGATGTCGAAGGACATGCGGTCGGTTTCGGTGTCCCGTACCAGGGCCCGAGAAAGAGGATGCCGTGAATGCGCGGCCAATCCACGGGCGATTGCGGTGGCGCTCTCGTCGATGGCGTCCACTCTGACAAGGCGCGAACTGCCCATCGTCAAGGTGCCCGTCTTGTCAAAGGCCACGGTGTCGGTCTCGGCCAGTCTTTCGAGTGCTGAGCCGTCCTTTACCATGATCCCCTTCCGGAAAAGCTCTCCCGCGGCGACGACCTGGACCACGGGTACGGCAAGACCCAATGCGCATGGGCAGGTAATGATCAGCACCGCTACGGCGACCAGCATGGCCTGTTTCCAGTCTCCGCCCAGGAGGCCCCAGGCAAGGAAGGAGACCAGCGCCAGCAGATGCACGACCGGGGAATAGAGTGTCGCAGCGCGATCGGCGATCCTGCGATAGCGAGCTCTTCCGCCCTCGGCGGCTTCCATGAGGCCGATGATTTCCGAGAGAAGCGAATTCTTGGCAATTCTCGTCGCCCGCAACACGAGCGAGCCGGTCAGATTCATCGCCCCGGAACTCACTTCGCTGTTGCTGGCGACGGCGACGGGGCTGCTCTCGCCGGTGACGATGGAGAGGTCCAGGTCGCTCTCTCCGCTGACGACTATGCCATCGACGGGAACCCGTTCGCCTGCGGCTATCGAGATTTCATCCCCCGCCGCGATCTCTTCTACCGCAATGTAGCGTCGCGACCCGTCCGGATTGATCAGCAATGCTCCGCGCGGGGCCAGTCTTGCGAGTCCGTTGATCGCCGCCCGAGCCTTTTCCCGCATGACATGATCGAGGGTTCTGCCGATCAGCAGGAAGAAGAGCAGCGAGACCGAAGCGTCGAACCACGCATGCTCGCCGTGATGGACGGTCTCCCACAATGAAACGGCATAGGAGAGCATCACGGCGAGTGAGATCGGAACGTCCATGTTGGTGCGCCCGTGCCGCAGCGCATTCCAGGCCGATTTGAAGAAGAAGCGCCCTGCATAAACCAGCGCGGGCGCTGCTATCATCGCCGAGATCCAATGAAACATATCGCGCGTCGCGGCATCTGCGCCCGACCAGACCGAAACCGAGAGCAACATGATGTTGGCAGCCGCAAAACCGGAAACGCCGATCGCGAGGAGAAGCTGATTTCTGGTCTTGTCGTTCTCGGGAGCGGAGGGGGTGAAGAGATGTGCGCGATATCCGGCCGAGTTGATCGCTGCGAGGATCTTGGATGGATCGGTTGCGCCCGTCTCGATCTCCTCCAGGTAGACGCAGCTCACCCTTCGCGCCGTGAGATTGACTCGCGCTGTCTTGACGAAGGGAAGCGTCAATAACGCCCGTTCGATGGTCGAAATGCAGCCGCCGCAGTGCACGTCGGAAACGCTCAGGTCCAGCTGGCGCAATCCTTCGCCGAGCGGCTGGCTGGCAAGGCGGACCTCTTCGGCACTGAATGATTTCGTGCTGAGGGCAAGTACGCTTTCCGCGTCCATGGTACAGCAGGTCATTGGCCTAACTCCCCGGTATCGATGCGTTTTGCCTCATGCATGACGACCACGCCGTTGTTTCGCGAGATGGCCTCGACGATCCAGTCACCTTCGGCTAGGTCATGCTCCGCTTCGAAACGCCCTGCGGCTGCCTTCCTGAGCGTAAGGTGGAAGTCCTCGTGGTCTCCGACGGGCCGTTTGAAATTCAGAACGACGTCGTCGACGATCGCAGGCGATCCGCTCTTGTCGCGAATATCGTAGCGGATCTCGTGCCCCTTTATGGAGAGGTTGCCCTCGATGCCGGAAGCGGCCATTGCCTTCATCGCCGCGGCTTTGCGGTTGAACTCCTGACTGGCGACATAGGTGTTTTCCACGACCAGACCGCTCCAGCTGGAGGAGGCATAGAAGGCCATGGTGACGTTCACCGCGATCACCACGCCAAAGAATGCCGAGGTCGCAAGCAGCATGTGCAGGCCTGTAAAACCCAGAGCGGAGGTCTTCATTTGATGTCTCCCGGTGCATTGAACGCCGCGCGGTAGGTTGCCCGATCGGCATGATCGGTATCTTCGATAACGAACAGAAATTCATTGATCGCGGCTCCGGTAGGCTTGCGCGTAACGAAGACCTTCAGCGTCGTGGCCGCGTCGGGTTCGGCAGGGACTCTAAAGCTGCGAGCGTCTTCCTTGCCCAACTCGGGAATGCGCATCGTCGCCCCCTCCAGCCCGACCAGGCTTATGTTCACATCCCTCGGCGTCGGCACCATGTTCAGGATCCGAAGCGTATAGCCATTCCGCAGAGAGCCGTCGCTTTCCAGAACATATTGGGGGTTTCGGTCGTGAACGACGTTGAGTTCAAGGCGCTCCCGAAAGCCGAGATGGACCAGCATGGCCACGCCGACGGACGCCCAGGCGAACGCGTAACAGAGTGTTCTCGGGCGCAAGATGATACGCCAGTCGAAGTGCCGTATCGCCGGAACGAACGTCCCATTATCGTTTCGAATCCTGGACGGCTGGACGGCCATTCGTCCTTCGTCCGTGGCGAGCGACATGTTGCTCGAGTATTCGCTCAGGGTGGCGTAGGCAATCAGGCCGCGAGGCTTCCCGCGCTTCTCCATGAGACCGTCGCAGGCGTCGATGCAGAGCCCGCACGTGATGCACTCCATCTGCTGCCCGTCGCGAATATCGATTCCCATCGGACACACGGCCACGCAGGCATTGCAATCGACGCAATCCCCGACCGGCACGCCCCTGGCTCGAGCTTTCTTCGGGTAACGCGACCGCTGCTCGCCCCGCCAGTCATTGTAGGTGACGACAAGAGAATTCTCGTCGAGCATCGCACCCTGGATGCGTGGCCACGGGCACATGTAGGTGCACACCTGCTCTCGCATGAGACCGCCGAGCACGTAGGTGGTTGCAGTAAGGATGGCGACGGTGGTGTAGGCGGCTGCAGGAGCGCGGCCGGTGAACAGCGAAACAAGCAGGCTCGGCGCGTCGGCAAAATAAAAGATCCACGCTCCGCCTGTCACCACGCCAATCAGCAGCCAGATCGAATGTTTGACGACGCGCTTCCTCAGCTTGGCAAAGCTCATGAGGCCAGCGTCAAGCTTCATTCGCGCGTTTCGATCGCCTTCGATCGCACGTTCGACGACGAGAAAGAGATCAACCCAGACGGTCTGCGGACAGGCGTAGCCGCACCATGCGCGCCCAGCCGCGGAAGTGACAAGAAACAGGCCGAACCCCGCCATGACGAGGAGACCCGCTACATAATAAAATTCCTGAGGCCAGATTTCGATGAAGAAAAAGAAAAAGCGTCGCGAAGAGAGATCGATGAGGATTGCCTGGTCGGGCGCGTAAGGACCGCGATCCCAGCGAATCCATGGCGCGAGAAAGTAGATGCAAAGCGTAATCAGCAGGACGATCCACTTGAACCGACGGAAACGTCCCTCTGCATGCTTGGGGAAAACCTTCTTCCGAGGAGCGTAGAGAGGCTGCCGGCTGCGACGGGCGTTGACTGGCACGCCACTGAGCCTTTTGGTGTATCGGGATCTGGTGCGGTGCAGAGGTTCATGGGACCTATCGGATTTCATCTGCCGTTGTCCCAACTGCTGCGCATTTATCATTGATGCAGATCAAGAGCGGAGGCCTTCGTGCGAAAGGAAAACGCCATGGAGAGAGGGCGTGGCCTCGGGGGCTGCGGGCGAACAAACAACCTCGCTGGAACGTCCTCGACAACGCTACAGCTACCGGCTTGTCTGCTCGTGGTCTTTGAGGCAGGTCCAACTGATGATCGAACTGGCGCTCTTTGCTAGGTCGTCCTGATTGGAAGGTGGCGGCGTGGCCTTGGCGCGTCGAGCCGCGTGATCGTATCGTAGCGCGCGGCGTGCCGTAGAGGCCGAGGATTAGATTGTGGTCATGATCTGACATGGCATCCTCCTTAGGTTCCGCCGCCGAGCGAATGGACGAAGATCGTCAGTTCCTTGACCGTCGTGTCGCCGAGACGCCCTGCCCAAGCAGGCATGACGCCGTGTTTGGGAGCGGCTACCTGGCGCATGATCGCATCCTCGCCGCGTGCCTTCAGCCAGATCGCATCGGCGAGATCTGGCGCGCCCATGTCGGCCTTTCCTTTGGCGTCGTCGCCGTGACATGCGGCACAGTTATCGAGGAAGACCTGCTTTCCGGCCTCTGCGAGACCGGGGTCCGACGGTGTATTCGTCAGTCCCCAGACGTAAGCCGCGACCTGCCTTGTCTGGACGGGATCCAGAACATCGGCAAAGGGCGGCATCTCGGAAGCATGAGTGTCCGTATCCCCGTCGAAGCGAATCCCATGCGCGATCGTCGCCTGGATGGCATCCAGGTCTCCGCCCCACAGCCAATCGTCGTCGTTGAGGTTCGGAAATCCCGGGCCGCCGCTTGCTCCCGAGCCATGGCACGGCGCGCAGTTCACCTTGAATGCAGACGCGCCGCCGGCGACCGCGAATTCGCGAAGGGCAGAATCGGAATCGATCTCGTGCACCGTCTTGGCGGCGATCAGATCATGAAGTGTCGTCTGCGATGCTTTGGCCTGATCCAGGTTCTGCTGCAGCTCGGCGCGGCTGGAATAGCCCAGCATGCCCTTCGTAGCGTCGGTAATCATCGGGATCGCGGGATATGCGATCGCATAGCCCAAAGCCCAGACAATGGTGGCGTAGAAGGTCCACACCCACCAACGGGGCATCGGATTGTTGAGTTCGCGGATGCCGTCCCATTCATGTCCGGTCGTTTCGACGCCGCTAAATTCATCGATATGTTTTTCCGACATCTCAATCATCCTTCAGGGGAATATCGGCGGCCTCTTTCGCCGTCTGCTTGCTGCCTGGGCGAAGGGTGAACACAACGACGCCGACGAAGAATGCCGCCATTGCCAGGAGGGCCCAGCTGTCGGCGAAGTGTCTCATCGCAGTGTAGGTTTCCATGGATCACCTCATCGGTAGCCGGTCGCATCGTCGTAGGTCGAGAAATCGACCAACGTTCCGAGCATCTGCAGGTAGGACACCAGGGCATCCATTTCGGTTAGCGCAGCAGGATCGCCGTCGAAATCGCCGGTCTTCGCCTTCGGATAGCG
Source organism: Rhizobium sp. NZLR8 (assembly GCF_019685025.1). Classification (NCBI taxonomy): domain Bacteria; kingdom Pseudomonadati; phylum Pseudomonadota; class Alphaproteobacteria; order Hyphomicrobiales; family Rhizobiaceae; genus Rhizobium; species Rhizobium sp. NZLR8. The sequence goes on from NZ_JABDVY010000010.1 coordinate 253,338, forward strand.
GGCAAGCAGGGCCGTGGTATCTGCGTTCGGATCGGCTTGGGCCTTCATGTCGGCCTCCGCGTTCGCCAGCATGTCGTCGTCATAAGGCACGCCCACGTCCTCGTTGGCCTTCAGGTCCATTCCCACGTCCTTGACCGTCACCCTCTGCTCTTTGAGGAAGGCGTAACTCGGCATGATCGACTCCGGCACCACTGCCCGAGGATCGGCGAGATGCTGGACATGCCATTCGTTGGAGTAGCGTGCGCCGACACGGGCCAGATCCGGCCCGGTTCGCTTGGATCCCCACTGGAAAGGGTGATCGTACATGGACTCGGCCGCGAGCGAGTAATGGCCGTAACGTTCGACCTCGTCGCGGAAGGGCCTGATCATCTGGCTATGGCAGAGGTAGCAGCCTTCGCGGATGTAGATGTTTCGTCCGGCCAGCTCGAGCGGCGTATACGGCCGTATGCCTTCCACCTTTTCAATCGTGTTCTGCAGGTAGAAAAGCGGTGCGATTTCGACGATGCCGCCGATGCTCACGACGAGCAGCGAGCCGACGAGAAGGAGCGTCGCGTTCTTCTCGAGGATCTGATGTTTATCAAGTATCGATGCCATGTCTCACCTCATTCGGCAGGCTGTGCTTGGGGCACGAAAGTGGTTGGGATCGCAGCTTCGTCGCGCAGATGGCCGCGGATCGTCATGAACACGTTCCAGGCCATGACGAGACCGCCCGCCAGGTAAAGCGTTCCGCCCACGGCGCGCAGCACGTAGTAGGGGAACATCGCCGCGACCGTCTCCGCGAAGGAGTAGACGAGGAAGCCCTGGGAATTGTACTCGCGCCACATGAGCCCCTGCTGGATGCCGGCAACCCAAAGCACGGCGGCGTAGACGACGATCCCGAAGGTTGCGAGCCAGAAGTGCCAGTTGACCATCCGCAGGCTGTAGAGACGCTCGCGTCCCCATAGTTTCGGCGTCAGGTAGTAGATCGCCCCGAAGGTGATCATTCCCACCCAGCCGAGAGCGCCGGAATGCACGTGACCGATCGTCCATTCGGTATAGTGGCTGAGCGAATTGACTGTCTTCACCGACATCATCGGGCCCTCGAAGGTCGACATCCCGTAAAAGGCGATGGCGACGATCATCATACGGATGATCGGATCGGTGCGAATTTTGTCCCAGGCGCCCGAAAGGGTCATGAGACCGTTGATCATGCCGCCCCAGGAGGGCATCCAGAGCATGATCGAGAAAACCATGCCGAGCGTCTGGGCCCAGTCGGGCAGCGCCGTGTAATGCAGATGATGCGGACCGGCCCAGATGTACATGAAGATCAGCGCCCAGAAGTGGATGATCGAAAGCCGGTATGAATAGACGGGTCGGTTGGCCTGCTTCGGCACGAAATAGTACATCATGCCCAGGAAGCCGGCGGTGAGGAAGAAGCCGACGGCGTTGTGGCCGTACCACCATTGGGTCAGCGCGTCCTGGACGCCGGAGGAGACAGAATAGCTCTTGGAGCCCAGGAACGAGGCGGGAACCGCCAGGTTGTTGACCACGTGCAGCATCGCAATGGTGACGATGAAGCTGAGATAGAACCAGTTTGCCACGTAGATGTGCGGCTCTTTGCGCTTCAGGATCGTTCCAAGATATACTGCTAGGTAGGCGACCCAAACGATGGTCAGCCAGAGGTCGACGTACCACTCAGGTTCGGCATATTCACGGCCTTGGGTGATTCCAAGAACGTATCCGGTCGCAGCCATCACGATAAAAAGCTGATAGCCCCAGAATACGAACCAAGCCAGATTGCCGCCGAAAAGACGTGCGCGACAGGTGCGTTGCACCACGTAGAACGACGTCATGATCAGCGCGTTGCCGCCAAAGGCGAAGATGACTGCCGACGTGTGAACGGGCCGCAGCCTTCCGAAATTGAGATAAGGGGCGATGTTGAGGTCAGGAAAGGCCAGTTGAAGCGCGATGATCACGCCAACCAGGAAGCCAACCACGCCCCAAAATACCGTGGCGATCAAGCCATACCGTATCACCTCGTCGAAATAGCCGGACCTATCGACGTTGCGCTGTTGTCCTGCCGGCGAAAAGTCAACCTTCCTGACCATCAGCACAGCCCCCATAACGAGGCAGAGGCAAAGTATGCCCATATGGACCGCAAAGAGATGATCATGCGCGAATGCGGCTACTAGCAGCGCTAGAAACGCCGCGACCGCGATCACCATCGTTTCCGTTGTGTAATTCATGATGTCGTCCTCAATGCGCCGACGACCGCGTCGCGGCCGTCTTTCTCGCCAGAACTGTCACGAAGCCGCAAATTGCTCCTTGATCCACATCAACGAGAGGACAGAAAGACGGGACGACGCTGCGGCTATAAATGCAAAGGCTTTTAATCCGTTGACACACGCTGACTATTCCACCGTCAAGTTCACGTCGCGTCATCCATTGTTGCCCGTGGGCAAGCCCACTCGGAGGCTCATTTGCGTTTGAGTGTTCAATCCCGGGTTTTGACGGTTCATCATTTCCTTGCAATTGAAGGAACGAGCTATGGGCCAGGTTTATGTGTGAGCACCCAACGAAGGGGCAATCCATTTATGAAGAGAGCTTCAGAGTCACCGGAAGACGTTTGGCCAACGGAAGAAATGGACGGTCTTGCCGACATACGGTTGGACACGCTGAATGAAGGGACGCTGGCCTTTGAGGTGAGAAGTCCCAAAGGGGAGCCAAGGAATTTTCTGCAAACATCGACTGGGATGTATTTCGCGCGGGAGCCGCCACGACAGCCGGTCTCGCGACTTCGCGTGGTAACGCTTTCGATGTCTAAATGTATGGCGTCGGGCTCCCTACAGACCGCGAAATTTTCGCGGCCAATACGCAAACGGTCCATATGTGGCGGCCCCGGCGTCCCGTGCCCAAGGCGGCGGTTATCAGCCTTGGGGGCGCACCGGACCGGACGCCATGTAACGCAAGCTCCCTATCGATTCTGTTGCTATATATCTTCATCCCTTAAGTTGTCATGGCTTCAAAGTGGTGCTCTCCCTGACGCGACGCACCGTCAGAATCTCCAAAGCCATGGCTAATATCCCGAATGCCAACGCGGGCTATGCCTTCGGACTTGGTAGACCTGCGGATAACACCAGCTTCCCCCAGAAGTGATCTGACGTACATGTGCCATTTCGCTTCCTGGTGTTTGAATCAATTGTTCAACCGACGTGGCGGGTCGCGGTGAGCCGCACTAGATCATTCCCTATTATTTATCTATTCAGATTGGACAATGAACGGTTCGGGAAACATTGCTTGGTCGCAGAGATGACAAAAGTGACGGATTATCTTGTAAACTGATCGTCGCTCTTCAGGACCGTAAAAGGTCAGAACCTTCCAAGGGGTTTGAGGAGGCGAAGCTCATTCATTCGCCCTTAAAGGAGGCGGTGACAAATTGAAGACATTCCTTCATTCGCCAAAGCCTCTCCCCAAGACATCACGCCACCTACAAAAGGGGCGCCGGAAACGAGCGTGTTTGCTTTTTCTGGCTTGCGGCAACCGCGATTTGTTTTCAGGGGGTGCCCCGGCTCGACATCGCTGGCTCATAGAACCCAACACCTTTCAGGGCACAATTGGCTATGCTCTCTCGCAAGGACTTGGGACCGGGCCACAAACCCCACGAACCTATCCAATGCAAAAGCTCGCGCGAAAAGCGAGCGATCCGGTCGGATCAAACACTATGTTCTTGCTCCAATGGTTCGTCAGAATTCCTGTCGACGCTGCCTAAGCCGCGCCAACAGGTTGCTATGTTCAAGGCTATTTCGGCGGAGGCATGCAAATTCCCCCGTAAAAAGCCCCCTCGCCCTTGTACTCCGCCAGGACCCGTCGCAAATGCGCCAGCCATTCCTGCTTATCTTCGTCTGGAAGTGGCCCTCCGTCTACCAAATTCAAAGCCAGCTCTATCAACCCCACTGCCAGGCCGTTGTCGCCGCTCTCACGGCAGTAAAAGGCAATCGTCTCGTAAGACTCAGCGCGTGAGAGGGCATCTTGCTGCGGAAACAATCTGAGGATTCGATCGGAGAGCTCCTTGCCCATCGAAAAGCGTTCCGCCAATGGAAGGCCCGAGTAATCGTAGTGTGGACCGAAGAGTTCTTGCATGGCCGCGAGAAGCCAATCTTCAGAGTTTCGTTCAATTGCATCACGAGCAAATTGGTCTAATGCGATCCAGCCCGCCCCTATCTCGCGCATTTCTCCCATCAACATAGAGACATGCGACTGGCGCAAGGAGATGCTGTCCGGGAAAAGTTTGATGCCCTCTTCAATGGCCGAGAGCGCCGCCTTCCAATCCTCAATCTCGGTCGCCGCCCGGATTCGACGACGCAACGCGTTCGCCGGAGCATCAATGTCGACTTCAGCAATGCGCTCGATTTCGGCATTTTTTGCTTCCGCGCTGGCGCGCCAACTGCCGTTCATCACTTTTGGCAAAACGTCCTCGACCACATCCGGATCACCGATAAAGGCGATGCTGCCGTCTCGGTCGACAATGAACGCCTCTGGAACATGGAAAGTCAGGCTGGCTTGCAGCCAATGCTTAGCCATTTCGCCTGAGTAATCGAACCCGATCCGAATTTTCGTATTCGGGAGCCATTTGGTTACCCATGCGTCCATCTGAGCCAGGGCCTCGTCAGCCGTTGCAGCTTCCTCATTTGCTGCGACCCCGATGAGCTCAACTCCCATGTCGCTGTATTTCTCCTGCAACTGCGCCACATAGGACAGCGCCGGTCCGCAAACACCGCAGGTAGTCGAACTAAACGCGAGTACGTATATCGTGCCGAGCTGCAAGTTGGAAAGCGGATCGCCACGCAGCCAGTCCAGCGCTTTGATCGACGGGGCTGGCGAGCCAATACCCAAACCAGAGGCCATGTTGTCCTCCCCAGTGTTTTACCCGCGCTTCGTGCGCCCGGAATAAGCGCGTCATGACAGGTATCAGGTCGAGCCGCTTTGATTTCGATCAATCATGCCCGCGAAACATCAACAGCGACAAAATTGCCGTCCCTATCACACCCGTGAATCCCGGATCACAATTTGATTAGTCGGGCACGGGTCTCTCCTTTCAAGATCCATGCCAAATCGGCTGGCGTAGTTGAAATGTCATCAGTTCCAGTGGTTCCGACGCGAATGCAGCGCCCGGGGATCGCACGTTGTGTGCCGCGGTCCGACAAATCCGACACAAGGTAGGCACATTTGCTTATTGAAAATGGACTGAAGATCTTGGCCAAATTGGCCTCGCGAATGAAGGCTGCAGGACCGCTTGTCGGGTAAGACAGCGACCAGCAGAGCGGGTTTCCCATCCACCGGCCTTACTACGCAGCACATCCGGCCCGGTGGCCGGCTTGCCCCTAATTGGAGCGCTTCCGGCGGTGAAATTCACACTCGCCATGGCATCAAACAGCCAAGGGGAATTCGCCGGTTGTCATCCATGAGACACAGCATGCTACATTGTCACGACAATTTGCCGATACGGCGACATGGATCCATCATAGTCTCTCATTTTGGAGTTTAAATATCTGACATAGCAGCGCACAAAAACTCGCCGATTCTCCAGCGATCTAGCACGACGCTTGGAAATATTAACAATAGGGACAGCAGCTTGTATGGGATGCCGACAGCCTCGGTGCGGCGCTTGATCTCGCCATTGAGACGCTCGATTGGATTGGTCGAGTGCAGCTTTGCCCGGTGCTCTTTCGGGAACGTCATGTAGGCAAGCACATCCTCTTCTGAATCATCTATAATGGCGGCGAGCTTCGGCACTTTCGGTCGTATCTGGTCGGCAACATTACGCCACTGCGTGCTGGCAGCTTCCGCCGTATCCTGAGCGAATGCGGTGGCAATGAAGGCGGAGACGACCCGCCTGCCGCTCTTTCCGGCATGCGCCAGTACATTCCTTATGAAGTGAACCCGGCATCTTTGCCATGTGGCGCTGAGAACCTTGGTGGCCGCGGCCTTGAGCCCTTCATGCGCACCTGAGACGACGAGCTTTACGCCGCGCAAACCTCGGCGCGTAAGCTTGCGCAGGAACTTCGTCCAGATCGGCTCGGCTTCGGACGTACCGACTTCCATGTCCAGTACCTGGTGGCGGCCATCGCTGTTGACGCCGATGGCGATGATGACCGCAACGGAAACGATGCGACCACCGCGTCATAAATCCTCCGAACCAGGATGCCAACAACAGCTTCATCCACTCGGGATAGAGACCCTATCGGTAACAATCACCGTGAGGCAATCTGGGGTTAATTCTTCATTTCGCTTGACGTCCGAACCGCTCCAGCATCCTCCTCAATTGTTCATTTTGCATTTGAAGCTTGCGCGCCAACTGGTCCCGGAGAAGCCTGATTTCTTCGTCGAGATTGATTGCATCGTCAGAAGCGGTGAGAGCGCTTGGAGAAGGTGGGATAACGACTGTAATCGTTTTCGCTTTCATGCCCCGCGTGCCGCGCTTTCGCGTTTGACCTTCGACAACTCGAAAGGCTTTTGGTGCGGCATGCGCGTCTGTATCGGCCTCATCGGACAAAGCCCGGTCCGACGCTTCCACGGGCTTGGCGCTTTCGACATCTGTCGTGTCATCAACAACGCTTGCCGTTTCCTCGGAATGATCCGGGTCCGCCGGAACCGCCGCGGAATGACCATGAAGAACTGGCTTTTCGTCCGCCGGACGGTCTGCGCCGTCCAACTCGTTGTTGTCTGCTGTTTCAGTCGGCTTGGCGATGGCCAATACGTCCGGCTTCGCGTCATCGGTCAAGCCGTGTTCTTGCTTCTGCTGGCGTCGCCGTGACACCAGCCCAGCAAGAAGTTTCCATGGAGACGCCATTTTATTCGACCTCGAATTCTACTGCGTATGCAAACTGCGAGCAAAAACGTTGGCGGCAGAACGAACCGCCGCCAAAATCTTCACTTCAATAAGCATGAGAATGCGGCCAGCGCTTGGCCGTCTGCTGCCAATCAACCGAGGTTGAGTCGCTTTCGCAGATCGGCATTTTCAGCACGGAGCTTCTCCGCCAGCAGCTTGCGCAGCCTCTGGTTTTCCTCTTCGAGCTGCAGAAGATCCGCGATCTCATCAACAGCTGCCACTGACGGCGTAGTCGCTGTCTGCACAGCCCTCGGAGCACGTTTGACAGGCGCGCGCTTGGCACTCATCGTACCTTCGTCAGACTTTGCTTTGCGTCCTCTCTTCTGCTTTCCAACTGTGGCACTCGGAGCCGCTGCCGGTTGCACGGAAACGACGGCTGCGGCGGTTTCAGGCACCGCCTTCTTGGCGCGAGGTTTGCGCACCTTCTTCGGTACATCGGGCGCCGCGGCGGTCGCCGTTTCAGCATTGGTCATCGTATCGTTTTGATCGGCCATTATGGTCTCCTGTAAAGCCGATACATTTGTCTCCTGCTCGATCGGCAGTGTCAATAACGGCCCGGCCTGTTCTTCTCCGGATACAAGCATCTCGCTGCTCCTTGCCTGAGGAGCTAATGATAAAAATGGCATCGCCTCGTCCTGCAGATCTTGCGCAACGGACTTAAGATCGGTGTCTGCCCAGATCGAGTTCGGCTTGGAGTTTAGTTTTCGCCGACCAGATTTGTATTCGACGGCAAAGCTGCGCTGTACTTTTTTCACTTTAATAAGCCTCGGGTGTCAGTGGTACTTTTTTTAGCGACGCCTTCAGCATCGCAACAAGCCTGCAAATAACCACTATCGCGCCGGCGGTGTCCATAACGGCCTGCGAATTTCACACGCTGCCGCTCTTCGGCCCGAGTGAGCTGATGCGCAGGTACAACACGATATCACGCGCCCTTTGGTGGTCGAGGCTAATTGACAAAGCCATTCTGCGGGAGTGGCTGGCGGTATGCGGCAGGGTTCAGCCGTGACGCGGCTGAGGCAGCTCATCTGCGAGATAAGGCGGTTGATGGAAGAGCATCTGCCATTTGGATCCGTCGCATTTCCAGTGGGAGGTTCCAGCACGCGTCTTTTCGAGCCATCTTGTTCAGGACGCTTGCCTCCTAGGTCAAAAGGACCAAATCGTTCGAAATAGGCGCCCGTTACAATACGAAGTTTGATGGTCACCGTCATCGTCACCGCTCTCCTCCCTAGAAGATTGCGATTGTCGCCCGGTCCTACTCGCTACCAAAATGCTCAAATTTCCACCTCGATTTCCATCCCGTATGCAAACTGCACGCAAAAGGCGTTGGCGGCAGGGCTAACCGCCGCCAAAATGTTCACTTCAATAAGCATGAGAATGCGGCCAGCACTTGGCCGTCTGCTGCCAATCAACCGAGGTTGAGTCGCTTTCGCAGATCGGCATTTTCAGCGCGGAGCTTCTCCGCCAGCAGCTTGCGCAGCCTCTGGTTTTCCTCTTCGAGCTGCAGAAGGTCCGCGATCTCATCAACAGCTGCCACTGACGGCGTAGTCGCTGTCTGCACAGCCCTCGGAGCACGTTTGACAGGCGCGCGCTTGGCACTCATCGTATCTTCGTCAGACTTTGCTTTGCGTCCTCTCTTCTGCTTTCCAGCTGTGGCACTCGGAGCCGCTGCCGGTTGCACGGAAACGACGGCTGCGGCCGTTTCAGGCACCGCCTTCTTGGCGCGAGGTTTGCGCACCTTCTTCGGTACATCGGGCGCCGCGGCGGTCGCCGTTTCAGCATTGGCCATCATATCGGTTTGGTCGGCCATTATGGTCTCCTGTGAAGCCAATGCATTTGGCTCCTGCTCAATCGGCAGTGTCAACAACGGCCCGCCCTGTTCTTCTCCGGATACAAGCATCTCGCTGCCTAATTCGCTGAGCTGAGAACCTATCGGCAGGATGGCATTGCCTCGTCTTGAAGATCTCGCGCGACGGCCGTTGGTCCAACGATTGAGGCGATGAAGACCCAAGAACTCGACGCGCTGCAACAGCGGTTATGGACGTTTCTCTTTCAATAGATACCCCAGCAAGGGTTTCTCCACGCTTCTGGCACTGATCCTGCTCACGCCGCAACAGCAGCTAAATCGCTTGTCCAACCTCACTAGACGCCCGCAGGGTTATTTTCTCGATCGCTCTGCTTCTGATCGCGCATACGGTGTCGCTGGTCAGATTGTCAAGGGTCAACCGAAGCTCGATACGGGGTCCGCCGCGCCAGAATTTCAACACGATGAAATGTCTCGAGGATTGTTGGGCGTTAAACTCCTGGCCCTTAACACAGCGGTCATGAGTAACCCGGCCTGAAACCTATCGGACCGCCCTTCGTTCGCGGTGGTGATCGGGGCGGATTGCGACACGACATGTCGGCAACCCTACAAAACCCCTCCGCATAGCGACAATGAAACATGTGTTGGTGTGGACGGCTCTGAGACCTCGGCGATCCATGGCATTATGATCATGGAACCACGAGCGAGAGGAGCGCATACCATGAAGCCTGTTGTAAGAATTGGTATGGACACGTCGAAAAGCGT
>NZ_JABDVY010000011.1:0-63594 GCF_019685025.1 Rhizobium sp. NZLR8
GGGGTTTGGGGGGAGGCGGCTTAACGTCAGCAGGAAAGAGATCGAAGCCAAAGTAATGGCCCACCGTCTTCAAGTGTTTCATATCGTTGGAAAGAAGCACCGTTCCCATGACCAGCGAGAGGGAAATCGTCAGCAGCAACCAGAAGACCACGGGAATCTTCCGTTTTCCCACCGGCAGTTTCGCATTTGCGGACGATGAATTCTCAGGCAAGCTTGTCTTCTCCGGTGCGAGAAGGGTTTCGATCGGGCTGTCTAAATCCAGCAGTATACATTTATCCGTTAAATATCTTTGGCTTCGTGTCGGCAATTGGACGCCTTTGGGATGTGGTACTGGCGGGCAGCCGCTGCTCCCGCGGACAAGGGTTATTATGTCGTCGGCGTCGATCTTCCGGCGATGGTATTGCCAAGGCCAATATCAACTATCCCAACCTCCCGCGGAATATCGGCTCGGCCTATGACTCTCGTCGCTCAAAAGCCTCTTTAGAGACGGCGTCGAAGTGGCGCCGATTTCGAACAGCATTCGTCAATTTCGAGGGGTGCGGCAGAGCGAGAGAGAGCGCTTTATGCAGCCTCTCCAAGGCATCCGCTGCAATAATCCACAGGTTGTTTTTTTACTGTGTGCAGTGCTGAAAAAAAGTCCTTACCAAATATTTACTTTTAGTTGCATTTTTGCTTAAACTCTCCATTATACAGCTGGGCGTGCTGATGAGGTGGGAGACTTATTCACATGAAGGCTAAATCCCCGAATTCGATCGACGTCTATGTTGGCAACCGCGTGAGGATCCGGCGAAAGACGCTCGGGATGACCCAGCATGGTCTGGCCGAACTTCTGGGCATTACCTTCCAGCAGATCCAGAAATACGAAAAAGGCACGAACCGAATAGGCGCCAGCCGTCTTCAGCGCATATCCGAGATTCTTCGCGTGCCCATCGGCTTTTTCTTCGAGAACGGCGGTTCTGGACCGATCGAAGGCGAGACTAGCGAATTGAACAAGTTTTTGTCCTCGAAGGAGGGGCTGGCGCTCAACAAGGCATTCATCGCCATCGAGGATCCGAATATCAGGCAAAAACTGGTGGCATTGGCCAAAAGTCTGGCGGTCGCGGGATTCTCTGAGATCGACGGTGAGTTGCATGATCCGGTTGTAAACGGCTAAGGACGGATCGTGCTTCATCTGCAGGCATTCGGCGATCTGCGGTTGATCGAGACGAGTGGCGACTTGGTTCGCTACCGGATCAAAGGGCTGTTGACGACAGCCTGTATTTTTGCCGGCCATTCCAGTCATTATAGGCATACCTGGCGAGGCAGGCGCCGTCGTTCGTCGGCGCAGGTGCCTTCGGCTACGTCGATGGCTGAGGCGGTGTCCTGACACACCGCGCCCACTATTCCGACAGGATCATGTCGCCGGGGGAAACTCTTTCCCGCGTCGAACCTCTTTTGGCCAGATTCGGCATTACCAGGGTTGCACGACATACCGGATTGGACGACATCGGAATCCCTGTCTGGTGCGCATATACCCCGAATTCGCGGTCGATCGTGATTGCGCAGGGAAAGGGCCTGACCGATCTGGACGCCAAGGTATCCACTGTCATGGAAGCCCTCGAACGGGCGGTCGCCGGCGAGCCGTTCGTCAAGCTCGTTCACGGTTCCTCTTCTCGCCTGCAGGCGATGGGCTGCGAGGTCGACAGGTTGAGCTGCCTGACCGCTGTCCATAAACCCGATCTCGGGCCGGACGACGAGACGGAATGGGTTGCCGGCGTCAATATCCTCAGCGGCGGCGAGATCCACATTCCCTTCGAAGCGGTGGTGCTCGACCGGACGCGTAATGCGCGATACTGGATGTCGTCGGATGGCTTGGCTTCGGGAAACAATGCCGAGGAGGCAATCTTTCATGGCGTACTGGAGCGTATCGAGCGCGACGCCCATGTGTTGTGGCAGGTCGGCGGGGAAGCCGATCTTTATGCCCGCTGCGTCGATCCCCGCGGTTTTGGGGATGGCGCCCTCAACGGGCTGATCGACAAAATCGAAGCATCGGGATTGGCGCTCAGGCTGTTCGATATTACCAGCGACATCGCAATCCCCTGCTTCACCGCCATGCTGGGCCCCGGGGAGCCTGTTCCGGCCCCCAGGCATCTTCACGTCAGGAGTGATCTTCGCGGTGGCAGGGATCTTCGCCGTAAGAGGGACATTCGCCTTGTCGAGGTAACCGGCGGCACCGGGGCGCATCCGTTCCCGGTGCGCGCGGCCATTCGCGCGGTGACGGAAGCCGTGCAATCCCGGCTGACCCATATTAGCGGCGCCAGGGACGATATTTCGCCTGCAACTTTCTCGAGATCCCTCCCGCCGCTGATGCGGCGAGCCTTCGATGCGGTTGCCGCACCGCCTGCCACCCTCCATCGTGACGGTGCGGCAGGCCAGCAACAGGATTTGACGCATCTGCTGCAACATGTGCTTGACGCGCTGCGCAGCAGAGGGATTGCTTCGGTCATCACAGTGCGCCTCAGCGACGACACGCTTCCCTTCAGCGTCGTCAAAGTCGTTATCCCTGAACTCGAAAATCCAGAGGGGGAACGCGCCCGGCGATTTGGGACTAGGGCACTGGCCAAGGCGATAGGGCTTTGAAGATCATTTTCGCAGGTCCCAGTCTTCCCGATGCGGCGTTGCTTGCCGGCGAGGCGATCCGCGTCCTGTCGCCTGCCATACAAGGCGATGTCCTGGCTCAGGTGGAGCAGGGCGCCAATGTCATCGGCTTGATCGACGGCTGCTTCGAATATGCCGCACCGGTTTGGCACAAGGAAATTCTCCATGCTCTCTCGCTTGGCGTGGCCGTCCTTGGGGCAGCAAGCATGGGCGCCTTGCGGGCCGCGGAATGTCATCCGTTTGGGATGATCGGGATCGGCCGCATTTTCGAGGACTATCGCTCCGGCCGGCTGGTCGACGATGCCGCCGTCGCACTCATCCACGCGCCGAGCGCACTGAGCAGCAAGCCACTGACGATCCCACTTGTCAATGTCAGCGCCACGCTCGATGCGATGGAGGATCGCGGGCTGTTGGCAGCCGGGTTGCGCCAAAAGCTCGAAGATGCCGCAAGCGCGATCTTTTTCAAGAAGCGGACCTGGCGGGCGATCGTCGAGCAATGTGCTGACATGGCCGAGCCCGGCCGTCCGCAACTGCTGGCGGCCCTTGCTTCGAATTCCGTCGATCAAAAACGTATCGACGCGCTGGAATTGCTGAAGGCCGTGCAGGACGCCCGCGACATTCGCTCGAATGCCGATCTGCCTTGGACACTGCATGAGACCTCATTCCGCACTCGACCTGCACCGTGAATCGAAGGCGGCAATGTCACCGGGGGTTGTGTCACGCTTTTTTCACGGGCTGGATCACGTCAGCGCGCGTATCATTCCTTCAATTGAAGGGAGAAATGCACATGGGCGTGACATTGGCTGCCAAGAGAGACGCAGACCGCGCGGCGGAAGACGGTCCCGACGAACTCATCGCGCTGGCGCGAATGATCGCCTATGCACGGCAGGTCGCTCAGGATGTCAAACTGCAGCTCGCGACGAACTGCCTCGATCTGGCGCTCGAGGCCGTGAAGCAGGAGGTGGGGGAGGGGTTGACCAAGGAATTGGCCGAATTGAGTTCGCCGGTCCCGCAAGTAAGCGTGAGATGTCATTAACGCGTCGATCACGCGACTTCACACCTTCGAACCCACGCATAACCGCGAAAATCAACATCGATTTTCGCGGTTATGCGTATGTGAGCACTCGTCGATCGAAGCAGAGCCCTTCGATCCCGTCGCGGGGGAAATAACGGGCTGAAGCGGACCCCCTTCCTTGGCGATCGATCAACTGTGACTTGGAGAAGCCCGGCTTGTTGCGGGTCGCTGACGGTCGGCGCGTTGGGATTTGCAGGAGCCGCCACATGGTTGGGTTCAACCGAGCGATAAACGCTCTCCTTGACGTTGCTTCCAGGCAGGGAAACGGCGCGATTTCGTGTTCACACATCTCCTGCGCGACCGGCCGGTCGACCGGCCAATCCCTGGTCTCAATGGGTCAGATTGCGCTTCTGGGCCAGCAGTAGAATGTAATCGTCGGCAATGTCTGCGATGGCCATTGCGACTTCCGCCGGATCGCACCCCTCGACCCTCGTATTTGCAATGAACTGATAAACCGCCTTCTCGATCTGCTTCCGGCAGATCATCACGCGTTCATCGTAACCAAATTCCGGAATATGCGATGCCATATCACTCATCAGGTCGGCTCCCTCACTACTTACAGTGACCATGACACAAATTATAAGTTGAGCAAGCAAATGCTTTATGAAGGGTTAATTCCCTGTCGAGGTGCGACCATTTCGACACAGGTTTGGCATACCATAAGACCTTCCGGAGTGCTGAAACAAGACGGGGTCTAGGGGTGTCGGACGTGTCGTGCCGAAAGCATCCAGCACGGGGCCGACGCCACGGCATGGCGCCGCCATCGCAACCAGATGATCTCGGAGCCGCTGCGCCGAATTGTGAAATCGACGGACCGGTTGTTGCCGACTTGAGCGGCGCAATCGTTGCACATCGTGCGATGTAACTATCTGATTCTGCAATATATTGAACCATTGTACATCTCCGCTGCCATCATCCGGCGATTCTAAGTTGCACCGGCAGCTTTCGGGCGCGCCATCGTCTCCGTGATTGTCAGGGCGAGCAACTGTGAGCCCGTCGTCGGTATGTCCGGCAGGTTGTCGGGCGGCCGCCGGTACCGGTTCCAGCCGATTTACCGGGAACCGAAACAGAGGCCGGCGGAGATTAGAGACAGAATAAACTGCGACGGATCTTCGTGATGATCAAGACAAGTTTTGTCAAAGGATTAAATAATAAGTTTCAGGCAGGGGTTGCATTTAAATATCAATTAAAAGACGACACAAATTATAAACGCGATAATCCCAGGATGTATCTATTAATAGTCTCGGTGATTTTATTAGTGTCTATCGTCCGTCTATATCGACCGTGTTACATGACAGGATCGATGAAGTTACGTTCGTGTGCGCCTAATGCAGATTCCGACAGTAAAATATAGCTTCTGATGCGGGTGGGCGAGCGACGTAACTACCATCCTCATTCGAAAATGTGAGGTTGTCTCATCGCGCGTATCTCCAGCGTGCGATATCACTGTTCGATGCAATATTTTTGCGATGTCGACATGGGCAACAGCAATCGCACTTGCGGCGGCCTTCCAAAAGCAAAGTCGAGGACCCGCCGGGGTGGTTGACGGGTCCTCCCGTCGGAATGCTTGCACAGTGCGTAGATATAATCGCAGTTAAATTCGACGTTGTCCAAGATTATTATTGGGGTGATTATACTCTACTTAAATTATTACTTTAACTTTGGTTCCCCGGTGGAGTATCATTCAAGGGTCGCCGAATGGAGAGCTCACTCCGACGAGCATTTTCAACCACCCATCATTTTTAGGAGCAGGCGGCGACTGTGCCTTTGCTGAGCGCGGTAAGCCACGCAACACCGGATCCGCAACCAACCTCCTGTATCAAATTGATGATGACGAGAGTTCTGTGGATCGCATTTCGGGCGGCCTTAGCCGGCGAGAATGCCGATCAAGCAACTGAGCCTACCGTTCGATCCACCGCAGATGCGAGGCCTGAGCGATGCGAAACGGAGTACCGTTGTCGCCAAGCTAGCAAACCTTCTGATGGCCGCGGCCGGCGTCGCGGCGAAGGAGGCGAGCAATATTCTCCTTCCCACCACGGTGCTAAAGCGCAAGGCGGGATGGATACAGATCAGCTTCCTCACAGGTAGATGGTGACCGTCTTTTTGGCGGCGCGCGTCGCTTTTGCACCGGCAATCTGTCGACTACGAACAGCTGCTGGCTAGAAATATCTTGTCGAATAACCATTACTCCATCTATTGAAACTCAAACGTCCATCTTGGTGTAACTTCTTTGCGATCGTGTGGAGTTGAGAGCTTGAAGAAATCGGCAAGAAGTGAAGCAACTGTTGCTGTTGTAATCCCGGCCTACAACGCGGAACGAACTCTGGCTGAAACAATCAGCAGCGTTCGCAATCAAACGCATCATGCGCTCGATATCGTCGTGGTGGACGACGGTTCTAAGGACGATACCCTGGCCATTGCGCAAGAAATCGTTAAAATTGATCCGCGCGTGCGAGTATTGAAGCAAAGAAATTCAGGCGTCGCTGCTGCTCGAAATGCGGGTTGGCGCTCTACCCCTGCCGACCTAGTGGCATTCCTAGATGCTGATGACCTTTGGTCACCTGATAAAATTGAGCGACAATTGGTGGCATTGGAGACAGGCGGCCCACAAGTCGGGCTAGTCTACACTTGGTATGCGATGATCGACCATAAGAATTACGTCATTTACCGGAGCAATGAGATTTCCGTCGAGGGAGATGTGCTCGACGAAGTACTTGCCAAAAACTTCATTGGAAATGGAAGCTCGCCACTCGTACGGCGGAATGTCCTCGAGGCGACCGGAGGATTTGACTCCTCACTCCAACAGCGCGAGGCGCAGGGATGTGAAGATTATTTCTTCTACTGCCTGGCCGCTGAACTCTCGCATTTTGTAGTGGTGCCGGATCATCTTGTCGGCTATCGCCAAACCCCCGACAACATGTCAGCCAATCTGACGCGAATGCTTCGGTCCTGGATTCTGGTCGCGGATGAAATGCTAACGAGACACCCGGAAAAGGGTTTTGCAATCCGGGCCGGCCTACGCCGCTGTGGCCGGTGGCTCGCCCAGAGGGCTGTTGAACAAGGCCAATATCGCGCGCTCATCGGACTTGTGGCTACCATGTCGCGACATAACAAGCCAATTGCCGCCGAGATGCTTGTGGTTGACGCGAGATCAAAGGCAATGACGAGCCTCAAAAAAAAGGCCCGATCATGGCTGAAGCAGGAACCTAATTTCTCTCCAAATCCCAATCATCGCTTTGCTCTAGGAACAAAGTACGATGCGGGTTGGACGGTGGACCCCCCCATTCTTGTCTCAGCCAAATAGCAGATTTGCGAACTCTGACTGGGTGATCCCGCGAAAAACCTCCTGTCTTTTCAATGCGAGCTTATCGGCATCCGCCCGCACCGTGCCGCCGACGCAGCTTAACCCGATCCGGTAACCACATTGTTCGGCTATGTCCCGGATAGCGGGGTCGAAGTCGCCGTACGGATAAGCGACCGCCAGCACTTCTCGACCTAGGCGTTTTTCAATCATAGCTTTGGAGCCAGCAAGCTCTCGCAATAGGCTCTCCGGTGCCAGGGCAGGTAAACGCACGTGCCGGACACCGTGGGCGCCCAGCGTCACGTCGCTGTTCGCGACTGCCGCAAGTTCCTCCCAAGTTAGCAGTGGAGCCGGCGATCCATAGGCCGAATCCCATATTGCGGAGCCGCCGACCCTATCGGTTGGGACAAAGAGTGAGGATGGGAAGCCGTATCGATGTAGCAGTGGGAGGGCATGCGTCATGAAATCGCGCGTAGCGTCGTCGAAGGTCAGGACTAATGTTTTTTCTGGCGGTTTGGCACCTTCGTCGAAACAAGCAAGCAGCCGGTCCAAAGTCATCCCGCGCCATCCGGCGTCGCGCAGGAAGGCCAGTTGAGTTTCGAAAGCCTCCGGAGACTGGCGGTATCGAGCAAGCTGTTCAGCACCGTCGTCCGAAACCTGATGATACATCAAGATCGGGACATCGTTCCAGTCGGCGACCACTTCCACAACTTGCCCCCCTCTCCAGCGTACTTGGCTGGCGACCTGAAGAGGCAAGGGCTGCGCCGTGTTTACTTCCACGCGTGTCGGCTCAAGGAAACCCCCGTGCTCCACCTTCTCGAACCTTTGGATTCTATAGAGCGGACTCTTGGCTTCGACCGAGAGAGTTAAATCCGGATGCCGGTCAAACATCTCACCTATGCCGACCGCACCAAATTCATGCGGCCACCCAAATCCTGTCTCATGCGGCATATCAATCAGGAGGTTGGCGTGGGCAGTAACGAACCAACCACCAATGCGAAGACTGCCCGCAATCTTATCGACTATCTGCTGGAGTTTTTCTCTGTTCTCGAAATAGTACAGAACTTCACTGCAGACAATGAGATCGTAAGGCCCTTCTAGCTCGTCGCTCAAAAGATCCAACTGCCGATAGGTTACCGCGGAATCATGGTCCTGAAGCGAGGCCGCTCGAGCGACTGCCGACGCCGAAATGTCGGTCGCCAGCAGGTTGTCGACGCGGGAGGCCAACATCCGTGTAAAGGTTCCTTCCGCGCAGGCCAGCTCAAGGCCGTTTGAAAAGCGCCGATCGTCCAACAACGAGAGTGTTTGAAGATATTTCACAGTCTCATAGTTGTTTCGGTAGTCCCAAGGGTCGACCTGGGAAAACAGCTCCTCCCAGTACGCCTCCGTATCGTATCTCGGCACCTCATCGCCCACCGGGCCGGTTTTTTTCGACGGCGTCTCCTTGGATATCTGCGTTGAGGCTGCAACCGCCCGCTGGCTTTCCTCTTCAACGATTCGATCGAATTCGGCGCGCCCGGCATGCGCCATGCCTGATATCGAGTCGACACGTGTTGGTGTCGGCTCCTTCTTGCTCCACCAACCCGTTACTGTCTTAGCTTCGGCCCAATATGATATTTTCGCCATGAGCTTCAGCACCTGTTGAGCTACTCCGCTGTAGCTTGGCGCTGCCATGCTGGCGGAGGCGGCGCGCCCGTCATCCTGATCAGGAAGATTGACGAAGTCATCTTCTGCCAACAAAACCGCTGTTGAGTGCTTCAGATCGTCGAACTCCGGGCCGAACATCGTCCGAAGTCGACTTCGGATAGCATCCGCTTCGATTGCTCCGAAGACAACAAACTCCAGTTGCCCCAGCAGCGTCGAACCTCGCCAGATGCAACAGCGCAACCGCTCAATGCCGGGCAAGATAAGGTCAACGATAGGTCGATCCAAATCAATTGGCTCTATTTTTGTTGTTCCGATCGTGCTGGGCACGTCGGTCGGCAGCTGGTCCGCGACCTTTCGCTCCAGTGAACGAATCAACAGGGAACCAAAAGCTTCTTGGGGACCATGCCGATTAAACCAAGCCTCTAGGTCCGGAAGCTTGCCCTGGATCTTCGACCAAAGTCCGGGCCAAATCGGCTCGTCGGGGAAGGCGCCGACCACAATCCCGTCCATTATTATTGCACTGAGCGCGTAGGCGTCAGCGTCAGGTGGGATAGGCTCCGCCACCCGCTCAAGCAGTTCGCCAGGATTGTCGCCCTGACCTATTGAGGCGCCGACAAGCCAGATCGCGAGATACCAGCACGCCGTTCCCAACGCAGCTTTTGTTATTCCCTGGGCGAGCGCCGGCACCGGATAGGCGATGCGCGGATCGGAATGGTGGCCGCGCCGGATCACCTTAAGACCAAAATCGAGATGCTTAACCCTGTTTGACGACAGCGAACCGGCCTCTACGCTAACGTCGGCCATCAGGCCTTCGACCGGCGCAAATTCGGCGCCAACTCGAGCGAGGCGCTGCCACAGGTCCCAGTCCTCGCACATTGCCATCTCCGGATCGAAGCCGCCGAGTTCTGCAAGCCGGGACCGGCGAAGCAAGGCGGCGTGGATCGCGAAGGGGCAATAGCGCGCTGCTTCGGCAAACGGATTGTCCATTTTCACTGCGGGGTGAGACTGCCACCAGGGAGCACCATTTTTCAGACGGCGCCAACCGCAATGCAGAATGTCGGCCTGCGGCAAAGTTCGAGTGTGATTCAGCATGGTTTCGAGATGGAAGGGTGCCAGCGCGTCGTCTGAGTCGAGAAAGACGACCCAGTCGCCTTTCGCCTGTGCCAGTCCCGCATTGCGAGCAGCTGAAACGCCGCGCTGCTCCTGCCGCAGCACACGGAAGCGCGTATCCCGAGCCGCGAAACGGTCCGCGATCTCAGCGGTCCGATCGGTTGAACCATCATCAATGATGAAGCATTCCCAGTCGGCATGACTTTGCGCTATCAGGCTTTCCAAAGTCGAAGAAATCGTTGTTTCCGCTCCATGCGCCGGTGTAATGATGGAAACCATCGGCATAATTGTTGCTTCCTACGATAACGATCACGCTAGTGTACCGGGTCAGTTCGCGAGTATGATGATCTTTACTACTTTGAGGCAAGGTGTATTTAACCGGTGGCAGAAGTGAGCCGAAATGCCTGAACATCTCAAGGATGATGCGCTTGATCGCGCGAAGCGACGGGACCAATGCTGGCGTCGTGATCAGTGGAAGCCCTTGATCCACGTCTGTCTGCAATGGAACGATTTGCTGTTAGAACTTCTGGCACGCGATCTGAAGATGAGATATCAACGGTCCGCAATTGGCCTCGGCTGGTCCTTGATGCGGCCATTGAGCCAGCTGTTGGTTTTTTCGCTGATCTTTCGTAAGGTCCTGCCCCTAGATATTCCCCATTACACCACTTTCGTCTTTTCCGGCGTGTTGGCCTGGGGTTGGCTCAGCACTGCGGTGCCCGCAGCGACGACTTCCATAACCGGCAGCAGCGAACTGGTGCGCCGGCCGGGCTTTCCGATCGGGATACTTCCTGTTGTCGCAGTCATCACACAGGCAGTTCACCTTCTGCTCGCTCTGCCACTCCTCTTCATCATCTCGTTTATCGAGACCGGGGGCCCGACTTTGAGCGTCGTCGCACTTCCACTCGTCTTCCTTGCGCAGGCGCTGTTCACGATGGGCCTGTCCTATCTTGTTGCGGTTGCGCATGTCCACTTCCGGGATACTCAACATTTGGTAGGCGTAGTTTTGATGCTGGGTTTCTACCTGACACCCGTGTTCTACAGCCCACTCAAGGCGAGTGAGCCGATGGCCTTAATTCACACCTGGAACCCGATGGCCTGGATTCTCGAGGGGTACCGCGCCATTTTCGTCGAACACGCGTGGCCTCCCGTTGATATCTATTGGAAGACTGCGCTGATTTCTTTGCCGATGCTATTTGCTGGCATTTGGCTGGTCGAGCGTGGCAGCGCACGCCTAGTGGACGACCTATGAGACAAGGCGCCATCACCGTCCACGATGTCGGCAAGCGCTACCGTGCGCAAGGGGGTGCACGCTCTACCACCCTGAAGGGTTACCTTTTGTCCGGACGGTCCGTGGTACAGTCGACAAGCTTTTGGGGCCTGCGCCACATCAGCTTCGCGGTTGCGCCAGGGCAAGCTGTCGGCGTGGTCGGGCTAAACGGGGCCGGGAAGTCCACTTTGCTGCGTCTGATCGGCGGTGTTGGTCGTCCGGACGAAGGGCAGATCAAGGTGATGGGTCGAATTGGCGCCTTGCTCGACATCGGGGCGGGCCTGACCGACGATTTGACGGGGCGCGAGAACATCTTCCTGCTGGGTGTTATCGCGGGAATGCGGCGGACCGAGGTTGCCGAGCGGTTTGACGAGATTGTAGCCTTCGCCGAGTTGGACGCGGCCGTTGAGAATCCGGTTCGCAGTTATAGCACCGGGATGCGTATGCGCCTGGCATTCGCCGTGGCAGTTCATGTGCGCCCGGACATCTTGCTTATCGATGAGGCCCTCGCCGTAGGCGACCAAGCCTTCCAGCAGAAGTGCATTGCAAGAGTGAAGGAGATACTGAAGGACGGCGCCACTATCTTTTTCGTGTCACACGACGTCTCGCAGGTAAGAGAAATCTGCGATCACGTGCTGTTCCTGAGAGGCGGACGCGTCGTGGGCTACGGACCAATCGACGAAATGCTCCCGCTTTATACCTCGGCTGTCGAGGCGAAGGTCGCCAGCGTTCCGCACGAACCGTTCGCCGTTACAAAACTGCCCGTCGAACTTGTGCCGCAGGTCAACCGGTTCGGCAATGGCGAACTCCAGATCACAGCCGTAGTGTTGCTGAACGAGCAAAGCACGCCGACAAGTACCATCGTTGCGGGCGACCGGCTGTCGATTTCACTGACCTATGTTGGCGCCACCAGAGATCGCAACGCCGTTATCGTCATCGGCATCTACGCGGCGGACGATACGTGCTGCTTCGAGACCGACAGCAAGTTGGCCGAATTCGCCCCTGTCGTAGACACGGACACGGTGCGCATCGAAACATCACTCAATCGTATCGACCTGGCGCCCGGCGACTATCGCGTTACTGTAGGCCTTTTTTCGGCAGACTGGCAGCAGGTTTACGATTATCACGCCGAAGTCTATCCTCTCGCCGTGACCGGCCCCGGCCCAAGAAAGGGTATGCTGAATCCTCCGACACAGTGGGAGCAGGTGCAGTCGCGCCCCACCGCGACCTCGCCGGACCACGGCTCATTGGGTCAGCGCAGCTTGGATCGGAACTCCTGATGCGCCTTGCGGTTCGAGACATCGACATTCTTGACCTTCCGCCAGATTTTGAACCGACCGATGACTATCAGGGTGCACTTGTGCTGATCCGGGTCGCCGGTCGTCCGTGCGGCCAAGCTGTGATCGCCTTCGACACCGATGGCTGCAAGACGCCAATTAAAGACCGGATTCTGTCTGCGGCCAGTTCGTCGGTGTTCGAGGCTTGGCTGAGGCATCGGCTGGCCCTCCCTGACCCGTCGCCGACTCCAAGTCAGCTGCCGAAAGCTTCCGTGGTGATTTGCACGCGCGATCGTACCGAAGATCTGGAGCGCTGCCTCACCGGGCTTTTGGCTATGCCCGATAAGGCCGATATTCTCGTCGTCGACAATGCCCCATCGAACGAGGCCACGCGAGATTTAGTCGGGCGCTTCGACACTGTGAGATATCTGCGCGAACCGCGTCCTGGTCTTGACGTCGCGCGCAATACTGCCCTTCGCAACACAGAAGCAGACGTCGTCGCCTTCATCGACGACGATGCGGTCCCCGACCCGCTATGGCTTAGAACCTTGCTTCGCAATTTCGAGGACCCCCTAGTGCTGGCCGTAACCGGCCTTACCATGGCGGCAGAGCTGGAAACGGACTCGCAGATCGCCTTTCAGCATTTTGGCGGTTTTTGCCGTGGTTTCAGGCGTCAGGTCTATGATGCCCATAACCTGGACCCATTCATGGGATGGCATGCGGGTGCCGGTGTCAACATGGCGTTGCGCCGAACGATCGTTGATGCGGTGGGGTGGTTCGACGAGGCTCTTGACGCTGGAACGCTAAGTCTGGCTGGTGGTGACACAGACATGTTCCGGCGTGTGCTCGAAGCCGGATATCGGATCATCTACGATCCCGAGGCTCTGAACTGGCACCGCCATCGTCGCTCAAGCAAGGAACTGCAGCAGCAGATGTATGGCTACGAGGTTGCATCGTTCGCCATCTTGACGAAGGCCCTCCTGTTCGAGGGAAACCCGCGTGCGCTCCCTCGCATGGTTCGTTCGTATCTCAGGCTTCTTCGGCGCTTGTTTCAACCTCGACGGAGACACCAATTCAGCCTGCCTTACAACGACGCCTTAATGCAGGTCAGAGGTGCTGTGAACGGCCCGGTCCGTTATCTGAGGGCGCGGGCGCGAGCAGGGGAGGCAGGGCATAAGCGTGGTTGACATCAGCGTTATCATACCAACGCATAATCGTGCTGCCATGCTGAGATCGCTTTTAAGCAAGCTCGACGCTCAGCGAGATGGGACCCCAGCCTTCGAAGTCCTGGTTGTGGCGGACGGGTGTGAGGACGACACGTCGACAATGCTCTCGTCGCTTCGTACCCGCGTTCCGCTTCGTACCCTGACGTTGCCGGGCGTCGGTCCGGCACTCGCCCGCAATGCGGGGTCGCAGGTCGCGAGCGGCCGTTTATTGATCTTCCTTGATGACGACATTCAGCCCGGGGAAAACTTCGTTCGGGCGCACGTCGTTGAACATCAGCGCCACCCTGGGGGCGTAGTGATAGGCCCCTACCCGCCACTTCCGCACATTGCAAAGGATCGCTTCCGCCTCAGCGCGCGCGCATGGTGGACGAGGCACTTCGAGCGCGTGTCCCGCCCTGGACATCAGTTCGCCTTTACCGATGTGCTGACAGGAAACCTTTCGCTGGATGCAGACCTATTTCACGCAATGGGCGGGCTCGATCCTCAATTCGCCCGTGCACGAGAAGACTTCGAATTTGGTCTGCGTCTGATCAAAAAAGGGGTTCCAATTCGTTTTGCTCCTGACGCATTGGGCTATCATCTCGAACATCAAACGACGACACTCACCGGAAAGATGGTGCGCAGGCATCAAGAGGGACGCTCCGATGCCTTGATGGCTCGTAAGCACCCCGACATACAGCGGCTGCTTGCGATCCATCGGTTTGCCGGAAGAAAGGGGCGGAAGAGGCGTCTGCAAAGGGCCATCGCTACCCGCGCCGGTTCTGTCCTTGACCCCCTCGTCAAGGCTGGCCCTCGCGTCCTCCAAATGTTGGAAAAGGCTGGCCTTCGCAGGCTCTATGAGAAGGTAGAGCGACAGCTCAATGGATATCATTATCTTCGCGGCGCCGCGGAAGTGTTGGGTAAGGATTGGCGGCTTCCGACAGCTTCCACTGATGAAATCGACGTGCTCGAGATCAATCTGGACCAAGGCCTTGACGCAGCCGAAGCTATGCTGGCGGAACGCCGACCCCTCGCTGCTCGTATCATGAATGGGACGGTACATGTCGGCGACATGTGTCACCGGATCGGCGCCGAACCGTGGGACGCACGGCATTTCCGTCCGTGGCTGAACCGCCAGGCAATACATAGATATCTTCCTGTGGCGCTTGCCGAATGGCAGGGTCAGCCGATCAACGTCGCCTCGCATTTGTCCGACTTCACATTGAACACGCTCAATAACCCCAGTTTCCACGCGCATATGATCGAACAGCACGTCCAGTGGATGCAGGCGAAACTGCGTTCAGCACTCTACGACAATACGAGTAAGTCGTAGCGGCCGACGCTGCTGCAGCCGACCGCCAGGTTCAGACGCCCCACCGCGCCCATGCCGATGCGCCCGCCGCGGGGGCAGTTCCGGCTGTCGCGGAGAAAGTACATGACGCGCATGCTCGATGGTCTCAGGTCGCACGACACGCTCGGCCAGGGCCGCGGCCGTCTCGGGCCTTTCGATATAGGCTTGTCCTACGGGAAGACCATCCGACAGAAAGACCACCAACCCATCAAAGATCAGGGGCGAAACGGCATCGAGGCGAGAGGTGGCGAGATCGAGATAATGAATCGGTACGGCAAACTTATATCCTTCAGATCGGACGGAATTGGTTCTCGCACCGTCACCATCTCAATCAAACCGTGAATATACGCCACCTGCACTCAGTACGCGAGTCTCGAAAGCTGATATGGTTTATTCTGCAGCCTGCGCCTTCATTTGGTCCCTGAACCAGTCGAGCGTCATCGCCACGCCCTGTTCATAGGTGATTTTGCACGACCACTCGGGCATGACATAATGCGCGTTGGTCAGGTCCGGCCGTCTGTTCGTGGGGTCCTGCGGCGGTGACGGCTCGAAGACGATCGGCACGCCGCCGACCAGCTTGGAAATATATTGCGCGACTTCGAGAACCGAGATCTCGCGATCATTGCCGACGTTCAAAGGTCCCTTATAGTCGGTTTCATTGATCCAGAAATAGCGTGCGAAACCGTCGACGACGTCATCGACATAACCCCAGCTGCGCGACTGCTTGCCGTCGCCGAACACGGTGATCGGCCGTCCCGCCAGCGCCTGGGTGATGAAGTTGGAGACGGCGCGGCCGTCATCGGGCCGTGTGCGGGGGCCGTAAATGTTGAAGGGACGGACGACCTTGAGGTCGAGCCCCTCGGTGCGCTGCATTTCGAACAGCAGCGATTCCGTGCACCTCTTGCTCTCGTCGTAGGACGAGCGCGGTCCGGTGCAATCCACCTGGCCCTTGTAGGTCTCCGGCTGCGGCGACACCAGCGGGTCGCCATAGACTTCGGAGGTCGAGGTGAAACCGAAACGCCCACCCTTCTTCAAGAGCTCCAGCAGCCGGAATGCCCCGAGAAGATTGGCGGAAATCGTCCTTTTCGGTTCCTTCATATACCATGGCGGTGATGCCGGGGAGGCGAGATGGTAGATTTCATCGAACTTCTCCGACGTCTGCAGCGTCTCGACGTCCGACTTCACGAAGTGAAAGCGGGGATCCCTGATGTGGGCGATATTGTCGAAAAGTCCGGTCCAGAGATTGTCAACAACAACCAGCTTCTGGACGTCGGATCTAAGTAAAAGCCGGTCGCACAAATGCGATCCGATAAATCCAGCTCCGCCAGAAATCAATACGCTTTTCATTGGATTGCGCCTTGTGACTTTGAGAATGTGGTTTGTTTATTAGCATCACCTTTAAGGCGTGGCAATTCATTAGAAGTATTCTAGAAAATACTCCCTTATTAATCTTAATTATTCATATGTCTTACTTAAAGTAGTGTCGCCGGATTCGGCATCGGAACGACTGCGGGCGCGGCGCGTCCGTCGATCGCACCGGTTTGTATCACGAGGGCGCCGGTCCGGCATCGGGCTAAAGTCTGACTCGATTTTCGGAAGCACGAAGCAGAAAGCGATGCTGTTTGCCGTGGAGGCCCCCTGTCCGGTGTGCACTCACGCGGGACAGGGCTGTTTTCCGTTCAGTCGGCCGAAAGCGCGGTCAATATCTGATAGGCTGCGGCGACACGGTCCTCGTTGGGATAGTTCTTATTGGCCAGGATGACGATGCCGAGCCGCTGTCTGGGGATGAAGACGAGATAGGCGCCGAAGCCATTGGTCGAGCCGGTTTTGTTGATCCACACATCGTCGCGCGGTTGCATCGGTGGCTGCAGTTCCGAAACCGGCATGGTCTTCAGCATCGCGGGCGAATTGCCCTCCAACACGTCGTTCAAAACCATGGGATAGGCATATTGCTCCCAGATGAGATCCTGGGTCATCGCCCCGGCTTTGAAATATCCGATATGGGTGTTGGTGATAGCCTGCTGCAGTTTTTCGTCGAGCTTGACCAGGCCCATATTGGCGCCGACGAAGCGGATCATGTCGCCTGCGGTGGATTTGACGCCATAGGCTTCGGATGAGAGAACGGCCGGCATCATCCGGGCTGGCTCGCCGCTGCGCTTATAGCCTTGAGCATAGTCCGCCAGCCGCGCTTTCGGCACATCGATATAGGTGCTTTTCAATCCGAGTGCGGCAAACAGCTTGCCCTCCATCAAAGCCGTAAAATCCCCGTGCATGGCTTTCGCCACGATATAGCCGAGCATGCCGATGCTGGGATTGGCATAACTTCTCTCAGTCCCAGCCGCATAGGAGGGCTGCCAGGCTTCGAAATATCCGAGCAGCTGTTTTTCGGTTTTGATCTCATCGGGAAGCTGCAGCGGAAATCCGCCCGCCGTGTGGGTGCCCAGATTCATCAGGGCGATATCGCCGAACGGCTTTCCCTTCATCGCCGGCAGAAATTTTCCGACCTTGTCCGACAGCGAGAGTTGTCCGCTTGCTTCGGCGTAGGATGCCAGCGTCGCCGTGAAGGTCTTGCTGATCGATCCGAGCTCGAACAGCGTGGTCGATGCCACCGGCCTGCCGGTGTCCTTGGATTCGACGCCATAGTTGAAGATGTGGTCCCGGCCGTCGGCGGTAATGGCCACGGCAACGCCGGGGATGGCGTATTTTTCCATGATCGGCTTGATCGCGGCATCCGTGATCGCCTTCAACTTGGTCTCGTCGGCGGCAAAAGCACTTGTGGCAGCGCAGGCCGAGAGCAAAACGGCCGATAAAATTCTTATTCCAACGCTTTTCATAACCATCATCCTCCACATCGACAGGGCCGCCAAAACAAGCGCAAAAGCGGATGGGGACGACGTTTAACTGCGCTATTTTGCAATCACAAATGATGATATCTCGCAGCAGCCACAAGAAAATCTAATGCATGTCGCCCGGAAGTGGGCGGCGGTTCCGGGAGAACGACATGCAGCAAAACAAAGGGCTCAAATGGTTCGGCAATTCCTCCCCTTGAACGGCCTGCGTGCCTTCGAAGCCTCCGCACGGCATCTGAGCTTCACCCGCGCCGCGATCGAGCTCTGCGTCACCCAGGCGGCCGTCAGCCAGCAGGTCAAAGGGCTCGAGACCCGATTGGGGGTGGCGCTGTTCCAGCGTCTCCCCCGCGGCTTGAAAATCACCGCGGAAGGCGAAGCGCTGCTGCCGACGGTGACGGCCTCGTTCGACCAGATGGCGACGACGCTGGACAGGATCGAAGCCGGGCAGGTGCGGGAATTGCTGTTTCTCGGCGTTGTCGGGACCTTTGCCGTCGGCTGGCTGTTGCCGAGGCTCTCGGATTTCCAGCGCCGGCATCCCTTCATCGATCTCCGCATGTCCACCAACAATAATCGGGTCGATCCGGCCGCCGAAGGACTGGATTTCGCCATCCGCTTCGGCAGCGGTTCATGGCACGGAACGGAGGCGCTCCGCCTGTTCGAAGCGCCGCTCTCGCCTCTCTGCATCCCCAAGCTGGCGGAACATCTGCAATCGCCTGAGGATCTTGCCGGAGCGGTGCTGCTGCGCAGTTACCGGACGGATGAATGGAGCACCTGGTTTCAGGCCGCCGGCGTTCCCCCCACAGCGCAGGTCCATGCCGGCATCGTCTTCGATTCCTCCGTCGGCATGATGGAGGCGGCCCTTCAGGGGCTCGGCGTCGCGCTCGCGCCGCCATCGATGTTCACAAGGCATCTCTCCTCAGGCGCGATCATCCAGCCCTTCGCCACGGCGATATCGCTCGGCAGCTATTGGCTGACGCGCCTGCAATCGCGGCCGGTCACGGCGGCCATGCAGGCATTTTCGGATTGGATCGGTGCGCAGCTGAGCGCTGTATAATCATCGGAGCGCCCACGCGTGTGGGCGCTCCGAACCGCATCATTTGTGGAATGCCAAGGTCACTTCTGAATGCAGGTGTCGACGGTGTCCTTGGTGCATTCGTCAAGGCCGGTAAACACCGGATCCTCGACCTTCTTACCGGATATCATGTTCATCATCACGGTTGGCGCCTTGTAGCCCATTTCGAACGGCCGCTGGCCGACGAGCGCGGTGACCAGGCCTTCCTTGGCGATCGCCACTTCGTCGCCGATCGTGTCGGCGGCGCCGACGACGAATTCGTTCTTGCCGATCTTGTCGGCCATCGGCTTGAACAGGTCGCGATAGGGCTGCGGGGCGCCGAACAGCGGCCAGCCGCCCATGATGCCGAAGGCATCGAGGTCGGTATTGGCGGCGAGGATGTCGGTCATCGCCTGAACGCCCTTGGCGCCATCGTCATTGGTGAAGACCGGGCAGCCTGCAACTTCCGTCCAGCCGCCTTCACCCTTCAAGGCCGCGAGACCCTTCTTTCCGCTCAGCGTATCGCGCATGCCCTGGGCGCGGCGCAGGATGTTGTCGGCGCCGGGATTGCCTTCGATCGTGCAGATCTTGCCGCCCTTCGGCTTGGCCTTCTTGATGTATTCGCCGATCTTGGCGCCCATCAGATAGTTGTCGGTGCCGAGATAGGTCTTGCGGAGAGCGGCGTCATCTGCCGAAAGATCGGCATCGAGCGTCATCACGGGAACGCTCGGATTGGCCGTCTTCAGCGTCTGGGCGATCAGCTTGGCGTTCGACGGCGAGATGGCGATGGCGGCGGTATCGGCTTTGCCAAGCATATCCTGGACGATCTGCGCTTCGCCGGCTTCATCGGAGGTCGATGCCGGGCCGGTGTAGAAGCATTCATATTCGGCGGATGCGTTTTCCTTGTTCCACTTCTGGCAACCCTGGTTGATCGCCTCGAAGAACGGGTTGTCGAGGCCTTTGACGACGATAACCAGCTGCTTCTTGGCGGCCAGGGCCTGTCCGGCCGTCAGCGCCAGGACTGCAGCTGTAAGCAATAATGCCTTCCTCATAGCTTCCTCCCATTGAAAAAGACGGACGCTTCTGCACCCGCCGCGTCATCAACCTGGATACCAGACGACCCGAGGCTCCTCCTTCGATCGCTGGTATTCCCAAGCCGAATTGATAAGCTTTTCCAGATCGTAGACGGGGTTCCAGTCCAGCAGATATCTGGCCTTGCTATTGTCTATCCAGTTCGAGTGAAACTGGCTTTCGATATTGACCGAGCCGAGCCCGCGCGTGCGGGCGAGATAAGCGGCAACCTCGCCATAATCGACGGGCCGATCCATCGAGATGTTGAAAAGCTGCCCCTTGGCGCGCGGATTGTCGATTGCCGCGAGGATCGCCGAGACGAGATCGTCGACATGGACGAAATTGCGTTTCAGCGGCCGGCCATCGGCGTCGCGCAGCAGCGGCACCGTGCCATCGCGGAAATAACGCTCGGCATCGGCTGCCGGCACCAGCGTCTTCCAGTCCGGCCCGCCGAAGACATCCTCGCCGAAGGACAGCGTGAACTTGAAATCGTCCTTCTCCATGATCCACGGCGCGCGCAGACAGCAGGTGTTGATGCCGTATTGGATGGCGAATTGCTCGAGCATTACCTCTTCCAGCACCTTGGACAGCGCGTAACAGCCGGGATAGGCGCGATGCGGCGTCTTTTCGGTCACCGGCCCGTCATGGCGATAGAAGAAATGCCCGATGCCGGCATCGCCGCCGATGAGGATGAACTGCTTTGCCGTGGGGCTGGCGCGGAACGCCTCGAGCAGCCAGAACAGGCCCTTGACGGTGATATCCATCACATCGGCGGGGATTTCCTTGCAGGTGGCGAGATGCACGACATGGGTGACGCCGTCCATCGCCGCTGCAACGACATCGCTATCGGCGATCGAGCCCTTGATCACACTGACCCGGCCGGTTTCACCAAGCACACGATTATGGCAAAGCGCGCGAATGCGTGCGTTGGAAAATTGTGGCTCGTCAAGCAGCCCAGTAATAAAGCGCCGCCCGACCTTGCCCGTAGCCCCGGTGACAAGGATCAGCATACTTCTCTCCCCCAGTAACAGCTAATATCTATGCGTTTCCGGCGTCAATCTGTATTTATCGTACAAAATAGATTTTTGTGATGAGGGGACGTTTTAGCGGACTATTGATTGACGATTCCTGGCGCTTTTGCATTAATGAGCGCAATCGCTTTTCCGGGAGGAGATCGGCTGAGCGAGATCGTAGGCGTCTGACTGGCAACCGGGTATCGGCAACCGGCGGCGAAGGCAGGCCTGCAGTTAAGGGGAGGGTAGTCGGCTGGTCGCGGTTCTCGAGCTCACCAATATTTCAAAACATTTCGGCGCCATCCAGGCGGTCAACGACGTGTCGTTCGCGCTCGAAGCCGGCCAGGTCGTCGGCCTGATGGGCGATAACGGCGCCGGCAAGAGCACGCTGGTCAAGATGATCGCCGGCAACTTTCGGCCGAGCGAGGGCATCATGCGTCTCGAGGGCCGGGAGATCGTCATGCATCGCCCGATCGAGGCGCGCCAGCACGGCATCGAGATCGTGCACCAGGATCTGGCGCTCTGCAACAATCTGACGGCGGCGGCAAACGTCTTCCTCGGGCGCGAGCTGCGCCGCGGCGTCGGTCCGTTTCGCATCCTCGATTACGGGACGATGTATCGGCGCGCCGGCGAGATCTTCAGGGAGTTGAAATCGGAAACCCGCCCGCGCGATCTCGTCAAGCAGATGTCGGGCGGCCAGCGGCAGGCGGTGGCGATCGGGCGCACCATGCTGTCGGAGGCAAAGATCGTGCTGATGGACGAGCCGACCGCCGCCATCTCGGTCCGACAGGTGGCCGAGGTCCTCAATCTGATCCGCGAGCTGCGCGACCGCGGCATTGCGGTCGTGCTGATCAGCCACCGCATGCCCGATGTTTTCACCGTGGCCGACCGGGTGATCGTCATGCGCCGCGGCCGGAAAGTCGCCGACAAGGCAATCGAGGCAAGTTCGCCTGAAGAAGTCACGGGTCTGATCACCGGCGCCATCGAACAGGTTTGAGCCGCGCCGCTTATCCCGCGGGAGAAATACCGCTGACGGGAATGCCCCATCTGGAGTGAGAGGTCGAAATGGCAGTAACATTGGACCAGACGATTGCACAGAAGCAGCGCAGCCGGCTTGCGGAGTTTGTCGGCGGCCAGACATTCTGGGTGCTGATCGCCGTGCTTCTCGCCTGCCTCTTCCTGTCCTTCGCCACCGATTCCTTTGCGACGACGAAGAACCTCTACAACATCACCCGCAACGTCACCTTCGTCGCGATCATCGCGCTCGGCATGACGCTGGTGATCATCACCGGCGGCATCGATCTGTCGGTGGGCTCGGTGCTCTGCCTCTGCAGCATGGTGCTGGCGGTCACCATGAACGCCGGTTATTCCATCGAGGTCGGCATAACGGCCGCGATCGTTACGGCGCTGGCGATCGGCGCCTTCAACGGCGTGCTGATCGCCTATCTCAATTTCCCGCCCTTCGTGGTGACGCTCGGCATGCTGTCGATTGCGCGGAGCTTGGCGATGGTCGCCTCGAACAACACGGTCGTCTTTCAGTTCGGCCCCGATCATGACAAGCTGCTGGCGCTTGGCGGCGGCGCCTGGTTTTTCGGGATCGCCAATCCGGTTCTCTATATGGTCATCCTGGCGCTCATCACTGGTTTCGTGCTGCGCTGGACGCGCTTCGGCCGCTATATTTTCGCGATCGGCGGCAATGAACATGCCGCCACGCTGACCGGCGTTCCCGTCCGCCGCATCAAGGTCGCCGTCTACATGATCTCGGCGCTGTCGGCCGGCATTGCCGGCATCGTCCAGACCGGCTGGCTCGGCGCCGTCACCACCAATATCGGCGCCGGCATGGAACTGCAGGTCATCGCCGCCGCCGTCATCGGCGGCGCCAACCTCGCCGGCGGCATCGGCACCGCCTTCGGCGCCCTGGTTGGCGCGGCCCTGATCGAAGTGATCCGCAACAGCCTCGGCCTGCTCGGCATCAATGCGTTCTGGCAGGGGACGTTTATTGGCGGGGCGATCGTGCTGGCGGTGCTGTTTGATCGGATACGGAATCTGCGGCAGAGCGAGTAGGGTTGGGCTGGACAAGGAGTCCGCGGCGCACCGAAGGGTGCGGGTGGTCCAAACTTGCTGAGATATGGATCCCTCTGCATGAGCCTCATGGGTCTCCCGTGAAGACGCCGATATACCCACCTTTGGGGAGAATAATAACGATCGGTCGGTCAATCCCGGCGGTCAGGTCGTCATGCTCGCGTTCTCTGTCCATCGAAGCCCCAGTTCCCGACTTGCCACATATTGGCAACCCGCTCCGTTGGTTACCGTAACATACGTGCCCAAAGGCACGGTGTATGCAACTCTCAGCACGGCAGTGCCAGCATCAAAATGCCGGCGATGACATGCGGAGAGGAAGTGAGATGTTGCAGCCGGTCCAAGGCGGCTCTGCGGGCGCGCAGCCTCCGAACAGAAGGAAGATCGAGCTTGTGACGTTCTTCGCACTTGCCTTCGGCATCTGGCCGGTGATCGCCGTCGGCGTCGTCGGTAGCTACGGGTTCGCCGTCTGGATGTGGCAGATCGTCTTTGGACCTCCCGGGCCTCCAGGTCATTGAGGCGTTCCATGCAGACAAAAGCGCTTTCGCGCCGACAACTGTTCCTTGGCTGTCCCGACCCGGCATCCGAAGCGGACGCGTCAACATCAGTGCCTCATACGGCCATGGTGACGGAAGCCTGCCTGTCCAAGCTGGGCGTCGCCTGCCGGTCGTGCGACGAAAACTGTCCCGACAACGCAATTCGATTCCGGCCGCGGATCGGCGGGCCGTTCTTTCCCGAAATCGACGAAAAACTCTGCACCGGATGCGACGCCTGCCTTGCGGTCTGTCCGGTCGGCGCAATCGCGACCCGCACAAATGAACTGGAGGGTCGCAATGCCTGAAACTCCATCGCTCTATCACATATCGAGCGCGGTCGTCGCGACGCTGCCTACCGCGACGCTTAGCGTTCTCAGCCAGCTTGCGATGATGAAAAACGTTGAAGTCCACGGCCATGGCGGCGGCAAGATTGTCATCGTCATCGAAGGGACAAGCACAGGCATGATGGGCGAATGCCTGTCGCGCATATCGCTGTTCGATGGGGTCATCTCCGCGAATATGGTTTTCGAACATGTCGAAACGGAGGGGGCGTAGATGACCGGTGAACTGACCCGTCGTGACATCCTGAAGGCGCACGCAGCAGCGATAGCCGCGGCGACCGCGGGCATTGCGCTTCCCGCCGCCGCGCAGCAGGTGCCTGGAGGCATCGACGCGCTTGAGATAAAGTGGTCGAAAGCGCCCTGCAGGTTTTGTGGGACCGGCTGTGGCGTCATGGTTGGGGTCAAGCAGGGCCAGGTCGTCGCCACCCACGGCGACATGCAGGCAGAAGTGAACCGGGGCCTGAACTGCATCAAGGGCTACTTTCTTTCGAAGATCATGTACGGCCAGGACCGGTTGAAGACGCCGCTGCTTCGCAAGCAGAACGGCGTCTACGCCAAGGAAGGCGAGTTCGAGCCGGTGAGCTGGGATGAGGCCTTCGACGTGATGGCCGCGCAGTGCAAACGCGTACTGAAGGAAAAGGGGCCGACCGCCATCGGCATGTTCGGCTCCGGCCAGTGGACGATCTTCGAGGGATACGCCGCGACGAAACTGATGCGCGCCGGCTTCCGGTCGAACAATCTCGATCCAAACGCCCGCCATTGCATGGCGTCTGCCGCCGTCGCCTTCATGCGAACCTTCGGCATGGACGAGCCGATGGGATGCTACGACGATTTCGAGAATGCCGACGCCTTCGTGCTTTGGGGTTCCAACATGGCGGAGATGCATCCGATCTTGTGGACGCGTGTCGCCGATCGTCGCCTCGGCCAACCGCATGTCCGGGTCGCGGTGTTGTCCACCTTCACCCATCGCAGCATGGATCTGGCCGACATACCCATCGTCTTCAAGCCCGGCACGGACCTGGTGATCCTGAACTACATTGCCAACCACATCATTCAAACCGGGCGGGTCAACGAGGCATTCGTCCAGAAGCATACCAAATTTGCCCGCGCCGCGACCGATATCGGCTACGGCCTGCGCCCCGATGATCCGATCGAGGTCAAGGCCGCAAACTCGGCCGATCCGGGCAAGACCGAGCCGATGAATTTCGAGGCTTTCAAGGACTTCGTCTCGGACTACACGCTGAAGAAGACGGCTGCGATGACCGGCGTCGATCCGGAGTTTCTCGAGCAGTTGGCCGAGCTTTATGCCGATCCCACCCGGAAAGTCATGTCGCTCTGGACCATGGGTTTCAACCAGCACGTCAGAGGCGTCTGGGCCAACCAGATGGTTTATAACCTCCATCTTTTGACGGGCAAGATCTCCGAGCCGGGCAATAGTCCGTTCTCGCTGACCGGTCAGCCTTCCGCTTGCGGTACGGCGCGTGAGGTCGGAACTTTCGCCCATCGCCTGCCTGCCGACATGGTCGTAACCAATCCCGAGCATCGCAAACACGCTGAGGAGATCTGGCGGGTCCCTCACGGCCTCATTCCCGAGAAACCGGGTTACCACGCCGTACAGCAGGACCGGATGCTGAAGGATGGCAAGCTGAATTTCTACTGGGTGCAGGTCAACAACAACGTCCAGGCCGCGCCGAATACCAGCAACGAGACTTACAACGGCTATCGCAACCCTGAAAACTTCATCGTCGTCTCGGACGCCTATCCGACGATTACCGCGATGAGTGCCGACCTCATTTTGCCCGCCGCCATGTGGGTGGAAAAGGAAGGCGCTTACGGCAACGCCGAACGCCGGACGCATGTGTGGCACCAGCTTGTGCAGGCTTCCGGCGAGGCTCGCTCCGACCTCTGGCAGATGATGGAGTTCTCCAAGCGCTTCACCACCAACGAGGTCTGGCCGGCGGAACTGCTGGACGCCAATCCAACTTTTCGCGGCAAGACGCTTTTCGACGTGTTGTTTCGCAACGGCGAGGTTGACCGGTACCCTGTCGAGGAAATCAGCGCCGACTACGACAATAACGAGGCAAAGGCCTTCGGCTTCTATGTCCAAAAGGGGCTTTTCGAAGAGTACGCCGCATTCGGACGGGGACATGGCCACGATCTGGCGCCCTACGACGTCTATCACGAGGTTCGGGGCCTGCGCTGGCCCGTGGTCAATGGGCAGGAGACCAAGTGGCGATACCGCGAAGGCTACGATCCTTATGTGAAATCCGGCGAAGGTTTGAATTTCTACGGCCAGGCTGATGGGAAGGCAGTCATCCTGGCGGCGCCCTACGAGCCTCCCGCTGAATCGCCCGACGACGAGTTCGATGTCTGGCTGGTGACGGGACGGGTACTCGAACATTGGCATTCAGGTTCGATGACAATGCGGGTTCCCGAGCTCTACAAAGCGTTCCCCGGTGCGCGCTGTTTCATGAACGCCGACGACGCGCGAAAACGCGGCATCAACCAGGGGGCCGAAGTCCGCATCGTCTCGCGGCGTGGTGAAATCCGAACCCGGATTGACACCCGCGGCAGGAACCGGATGCCATCCGGCGTCATCTTCGTTCCTTGGTTCGACGCCAGCCAATTGATCAACAAGGTTACGCTCGACGCCACCGATCCCATCTCGAAACAGACGGATTTCAAGAAATGCGCGGTCAAGATTCTCCCCGTCGTCGGTTGAGACGACCCGAATGGACAGCCATTGCAGCGGGTTTGCTGGTGTTCGTCACGACGGCATCAATCGCCCAGGTCGTCACCCAGAATGTCCCCCAGCTTCAGGGGCCGTCTGATGCAATGCAGTCCGAGCCCGCCGCCGTCCTCCCGAGATGGGTGGTCGATGACCGCCGCCAGATGCGCGCCTATCCCGACCAGCCCCCTGTCATCCCGCATTCGATCGAGGGCTATGAGCTTTCGGTCAACGCGAACCGGTGCCTCTCCTGTCACAAGCGGGAGTTCACTCAGGACTCCGGCGCTCCGATGATCAGCGTGACCCACTACATGACGCGGGACGGCCAGATGATCGCGGACGTCGCGCCCCGGCGCTATTTCTGCACGGCTTGCCACGTTCCACAGGCTGATATCAAACCACTGGTGCCAAGCACGTTCAAAGATATGAGCGAACTTGGTTTCAAGCCCGCGGGAAGCGAGTGACGACGATGATCGCTAGGGCGAAGCGCATCATTTTGTGGGCATGGTCAGTATTGACGACGCCAGCCGCGACGATCGGGTTAGGCGTGCTGACGCTCGGCGGCTTTATTGGCGGCGTTATGTTCTGGGGTGCCTTCAACACCGCTCTGGAACTTACAAACACGGAGAAGTTCTGCGTGTCGTGCCACGAAATGCACGACAATCCGTATGAGGAGCTGACCCGGACAATCCATTTCTCCAACCGCTCGGGCGTGCGCGCCAGTTGTCCGGATTGCCATGTTCCTCATGACTGGACGGACAAGATTGCTCGCAAGATGCAGGCGTCGAAGGAAGTGTGGGGCAAAATCTTCGGCACCATCGACACCCGATCGGAGTTTCTTGAGCACCGTCTCGGCCTGGCGCAGAACGAGTGGGCCCGGATGAAGGCCAATGACAGCCTCGAATGCCGCAACTGCCATTCGGCAGTCGCAATGGACCTGCAGAAACAGACGCCGAGAGCCGCGGCGATCCACACGCAATATCTGCTTTCGGGGAAGGCGACCTGCATCGACTGCCATAAGGGCATTGCGCACGAGCTGCCCAACATGCAGGGAATTGATCCCGGCTGGAAGATGCCAAAGGAGCTTGAAGGGACGCAGACGTCGGTCGGCGACCCCATCGACGACCTCAGGCGCGCTATGGCCGAAATCCATACGCAGCAGTTCTGAATGAGGCGTCTGAAGGTGGCGCTGGACGCGCTGACCATGCCCTCAGGGATGCGCATCCTCATAGCCATCCAACTCAGGGCATCCCCTGATGTTGCCGAAGCCGATCACCCGCCGGTCGCCCGATTGATCCAGACCTCTGAGCACGATGACATTGTCATCCTGCTGTATAATCTCGCTGCGATAGATGCCGGCCCGGAGCGCCAGGTTTTTTGCCTGGCTTACGTTGCATTGTCCGGGCCGTGGAGTGATGTGCCAGTATCTCGTGCCTTGGCCATCCGACTGCCATCCGCCAGAGGCGGCGAATCCCGATACGCTGGATAGCAGGATGGCACACGACACTATCGAGCTGCCTAGAACCAGTTTCATGTATCCTCCGTCAGCCGTCGGCGTCTCAGGGCTCGTGCTACTCGACTTGTCCCGGTTGCAATGGATAACCGGGTTTCCCTTGTTGTCACCACAGTAGATGGTGCGCGCTAACATGGTGCTAACGCGGCTCCAGCGGCAACGAGATGATGTCGCCCCGCGCGCTGCCAATCGTTGCTCCGGGACTATTGCGCCTGATGCATGGACAATGGATTTCTGACCACCGGCCTTGGGTGCTCGGCTTCTGCAGCATGATCTCAACGAATGCTTTTGTCACAGGCGCAACGCATCAAGCTGACGATCGAGGTCAGCCCTCCGGGGGCGCCGTAAACCGGTTGGCATCGAACCGGTCCGCCGCGGCGACCGGAATGATGTCTTCACCTGTTGTCGCGACATTCGCCTGACGATGAACCGTGCGGGGGGAAATGCGCGGCGCGCTCAATCCCATGACCTCGCCGGGAGAATGCAGCGCCCATTTCATCAGCGCCGCGTCGGACGTCGATCCAAGGAAATTTGCTTCTTCCCAGGCAGCGGTCATGGGCAGCGAGGCGATCATATCAGCGCCCTGCCTGGAGGCCTCGGGTGCAACAATGCGGGGATGGAAGCGGGCGTGGCTCGGAGAGGCAGACGCCTGTCTCTCCGGAAGTGCGGCAATCGGGCCGATCGATGCCGTCTGCAGTTTGGCGTCCACATCTGCGTCGCGCTCCAGGGCGGCCGGCCGCATCGCCGGTATCGGAACCGGAAAAGATGAAACATCCGGAGCTGAGCGTTTGTCATCCCGCTCGGCCGCGCCGGTCTGCAGCGCAAGCGCATTCAAGGCTCGGCTTCTCGGCGCGGGCAGAAGCGCCGTCACGAGGTTGCCGTCCGGGGTGTCGCCGCTCGACCTGGTCGACACCACCACCTCTTCGTCTTCTCCCGCGGTGCTGGCGATCTGGATCGCGGTGGAGCTGACACGTTTCCCGTAGTTCGCAATCGCCTGATTGTATCCCGGCATCGGCCGGCCATCGGCCGGGAGATGCATCGTCTGCCCATTCGGGAATATTCGGGCGAGTTCCTGCCGGGACATGCGGGGCCAGGCCCTGACGTTGCCGACGTCGAGATGCACGAAGGGCGATCCCGAGGTCGGATAATATCCGACACCGCCGACCTGCATCTGCATGGCAGTCGCACGCAGCGTCGAAAGCTTCACGCCGGGAACGTAGAAATCCATCGCCTTGCCCAGCATGTGCTGGCTCTTCTTGGCGACACCAGTGCTGCGCGAGCGGTTGCGAAGCATGTTGTTGGTATCGGGGGATCGATAGGCGGAGACGATGTGGATGGCGTCCCTGGCGCCGCTGCGCTTGTACACCTCCCAGACCAGGTCGAGCAGCCGGGGATCCATCCGGGTCGGCTCGTTCCTTCGCCAATCGCGCAGAAACCGGTTGATCTGGGCAAGGCCCTTCGGATCGAACTTACCGTCGCGCTTATAGGTAATCGTGGCCTTCTCGCCCGTATGGGTAAAGAACAGCTTCAGGGCACGATCTTCAGCTGAGGCAAATGATGCAGAGCCGAGAAGTGCCGGCAGCGCAAACAGGGCCGGCAGAATGGTCTGCGCGACGAAGCGTTCGGCACGCGACAGGAGTGTGGCAATTCCGCCTGACAAATCTTGTAGTGAATACGTCAACGCCAACAATCCCGCCCACACCAAACACTCGACGACGGGCGGGAACCTCCGCATCCATCCCGCTCAGTAAAGCCAGCTTATGGTCAACAAATTCCTAACGAGGGGATGCGGAAGCTCGGCGAGTTGAGGATACGGGCTATCCAACCTTCTGGCAACGTTCGCCCTGCATGGGCAAGACATACGGAACCTCTGCCCATGATCATTGGCATTGCTATGTTGGTGCTGTTCCCGTTCAGTGTTGCGAGTTACATGTTTACTCCTTCGTGGCGGTGATCGCCGCCCAGAAGGTTCAGCCAGGCCTGCGCCAGTTTCTCCGCGCCTGTGCCCCCGATATGGCAATCGTCGTAGCGGTCCTCTCCATCGAGTAAGGCGTCAGAATTTGCGCCCTCTCGGATACCGTGGCCACTTTTTGACAGGGCCAGTTGCGCCCGTACTATCGCATTGTCTGGAATATGCGCCTTGAATCCGCCGTTGCTCGGTTCGAGGCATTTCGATGCGATCGAAATGTAAACGGGTGCTGCGACGCCGTGCTGACGCAATGTGTCAACCATCGACATGAAATATTCCTGATAGGCCTCCGCAGTGGTGCCCATAACGAGGTCCTTCTCTCCTTGCACCCAGAGGACGTTCGTTATCCGGTAACCGGAATCCTGAAGCTGTTTCACTGTATCGACCAGCACTGGATTGAGGTCACCGCCTGTCGCCCACCGTGCGACCTCAGATCCGGAATAGGCGAGAGGCGCGAGGATGACGCTGTCATACTGTCCCGATGCGATCAATTTGTTCCCAAGAAGCGTCCAATACTCTCCCTTGGTATCGGTCGATCCAAGAAGTGGCGACGCCGCGATGAAGCACCGTTTGTCAAAGGCGTTTACAACGCGACCGCCATAATTCGACCGGTGCCGTTGGCCACCGTCGTTGGCCGCGTTCGATTGGCCAAGAATGAGTAAGACAGCAGTTCGATCAGTTTGAGTCGGGCAGGACACAGGCGTTTTTAATTCATCCCCGATCAGTCGTTCCTTGTCGTCGAAAGTATAACGGCTTGGAGCCGCCGCCTTCTCTCCAACCTCCATTTTCTTCAGCGCGGAAAGTTGCGGCCAAGGAAAGATCTCATGTCTCGCGCTGATGCCGCCGAGAAAGTACATGGCGATCAAGGCGGCCAGGCCGACTGCTATCGTTTTGCGCATGTCGTTACCCAATCGGACCGATCAAGGCTGCTCCAGCCATGACGGTTCCTTTACACCAGCCACATCTGCTTGTTCGGGCATGATCTTTAAAAAAGGAGTTCGACGCGAAGATCGCGCCCCAATCGACGACTATTCGGCGTGGAGTTGCTGGAAACCCGCTCTAAACTATAGTCCGAACCAGT
Organism: Rhizobium sp. NZLR8; assembly: GCF_019685025.1. Classification (NCBI taxonomy): domain Bacteria; kingdom Pseudomonadati; phylum Pseudomonadota; class Alphaproteobacteria; order Hyphomicrobiales; family Rhizobiaceae; genus Rhizobium; species Rhizobium sp. NZLR8. Next base: position 31,102 of record NZ_JABDVY010000011.1, read on the forward strand.
GATTGCAATCATCCGGTTGGGTGAGAGATCGTGCCTGCTATGCAGCACGCAGTTCCACGTAGAAAACTCCCGTTGCTCGTCCATGGAAAGGCGATCGCAGATTTGGGCGGCGCGGACAACGTGGGCGTGGAGCACCGGTTACGTTCATACCCGCAAATCCAGTGCTAAGCTTTTGATTTGGCGCGAAGAGAGAGAAGCGATGACTAGCCTCCGACCGAGGGGATGTCCAAGTTCAAAGTGTGCGTCGGCAGCCCCGACCGGGTTCCGATGCCGCGGTATTGCCGGCTCAGCCTAAGTGAGAACCACGACAATCGTACTCCCTGTTCGATAATTCGGAGGTGCTATTTCCTCAATCGCAATGAGAACCAACTCATCGAGACGATGGGCTATGCGGGAAGTCCAGACTTGAACACCAGGTTCACCGTCGTTCCCGGCGTCAGGCCGCTTAATTTGATGGAGAAGCGGAAGACGTGGGACCAGCGTGCGGCTCAGAACTTGCAGTTCGTTCGGATTGCCTGGCGTGCGGCAGTACCAGGAAATCGAGGAGACCGCTGCCCCGCAGGTCGGCGGCTCTCTTTTCCAGAATGTCACCAAGCAAGGTCGTCAGAAATTCTGCTGTCAGATGGCCCCAGTCTGTCATGAACGGAACACCCCCGCTGCTGGTGAGGCATTTCTCCTTGTCGTAATCGCAGTGAAGCTTGATGATATCGACGTAGTTGAATGCAAGATCAGATGGGAAAAAAGGCAGCTGCGCTATAGGCTGGTTGGCCGGCGGATAGGTCGCCAATCGCAGGCACGTCGAGGCATCGGATTTTGTCTGAAACATGAGCCCCAGGCACGAGTGCAACCGGTCCAGCTGGTAATAATTTCCGAAAACGAAAATTTTCGCATCATCCGAATGGCTTTTCATCCAGGAAAGAAGCTCAAACCTGAACGGGTTGACGGTGTACTCGAAAGGCCGTTGACTCGCGAGGAAAATCGCTTTCGTTCGGCTGAGCAATGACTTGTCGTTGATATATTTTTCAAAGGGAATGCAGTATTTATCGTAAATGCTGGCGCGAGAAGGGGCTTTAACACTATCGTCCTTGATCTCCACCATGCAGTTTAAGTAGCTGATTGCCACGACTTCATATCGATCGGCATCAATGTAGTTTTTCAGCGCGACTGACCAGTTTCTGGCAAACGAGTCCCCGATGATGAAGATAACGGGCTTCCCGGCTTGAATGTTGTTGTTCAAGCTTAGAAAAGTGCTTTCTAACCGTGCTTCGTTCGCCTGCGCGAGAGGTGGATAGACCTGATCCAGCCTGTGAGGAAAACCGGCCATAGTGATTGCCGACACGACAGCGGCCGCGATGGTGACAACTGATGAGCTCAGGTAGATCCAGAAGGCGCGGTTTCTCCTGGTGTAGCGAATGGGCCTTTCGATGACGACAAAGCTGACGACCGCCACCAAGACCGTCGCTGCAACGGCAAGAAACTTATCGCCGTTGTTGAAATCCAGGCTTGTCAGCCGCGCGAAGGCGAAGACCGGGTAATGCCACAGATATAAAGAGTAGGATACTAATCCGGTGAGTGCCGCAGGCCGAGAAGCCAACAGGCGCCCGACTGCATTCTGATGACTGGCGAATGCAAGCACCAGACAGGTCCCGATGACTGGGATCACCGTGAGCAGGCCAGGATGAACCGTGTCCTTTTTAAACAGGATGAGCGAACCAAGAACGAGGACAAGCCCGGCCGCGGCGAGCAACGGCCGCGGGCGCGCTCGTCCATGTCTCACCTGGTGATAGGCGAGAAGTGTCCCGGCCAGGAGTTCCCAAGCCCTGGTGAGCGGCGAGTAGAAGGCCTGTTGCTGATCATGCCGTACCGTTAGCACGCAGAATACAAAGCTTAAGGCTGCCATGAGCAGCACGCACGGCAAAAACCTTGATTTCAAGTATCGGCGCGTAATCAGCAATAGGAGCGGAAAGCCGATATAAAATTGCTCTTCGACGCTCAACGACCAAGTGTGAAGAAAGGGCTTGAGAAGGGTATCCGGCTCCCCGTACTGGGCCGCAGTAAAATAAAAATAGATATTCGATCCAAATAGCAGCGAAGATCCTATGGAATTCGCGTAATCCAGGAGTTCCGATGGCAATAAAAGGAAATAGGCGAAGGGAATTGTCACGAAAACAACTGCGAACAACGCAGGCAGAATTCTTCGCGCACGCCGCGTATAGAATTTAAGGAAATCAATCCGCCCCGTCGCTTCGATTTCTGTCAGCAAAATCTGGGAAATCAGGAAGCCACTGATCACAAAAAATACATCGACGCCGATGTATCCACCCTGAAGCAAGGTGTGGCCGGCAACGGTGAACTCGGCGTGATAAAGAATAACCGCGATCACCGATATGGCCCTTAAGCCATCGATCTCTGGTCGGTAAACCTTCAATGCTAGCGCCTACCTTCGATATCGAGAACGTACGTTGTTGCGCGCAAGATTGGCGCTTTTGGGTTGCCTACCACAGAGAGCTTGGAGCGAGAACAGTTTGACCGGATAAAAGGTTTGTGGGCGGGGCCGATTTCAATCTTTATTTTCTGCGCTGTTGTAAATCAGCATTGCGGACCGATCCCAAACCAGATTCACTGGCCGATGGCGGCGAAACCAGCAGCGCTCCAAATCCAAACCAAATATTGAAAATCAACCCCAGATAGCTATGCTGGGCCGGAATAGTAACAAAAATTTTGGGCCTATCGAATGTTGCGCAGCGTCATTTCACTTTTCTCAATGCTTGCACTATCCATTCTCGTCATTCCCGCCGAACTCGCTCTGGCCACCGACAATCCAAACGTCCAGTCGATCGCGCCCGGCGATCCGGCCATGGCCAAAGCCCATGAGAAGTCCCAAAGGGAGTTGGATGGCTTCCTCGAGAAACTGCGAAATCCACCGCCCGGAACCGAAAATTACAGCCTCAAGCTGGGCTTCATGGACAAGGGCAAGGACGTGGCACTCACCACTGACCAGATGGCGCAGAATGTAGAATTCATGTGGGTCTATCAGATCGAGGCATCAGGTGACCATTTCACCGCTCTGCTTGACGATACGCCGGAATACATCCGCAACATCAAGCAAGGTGATCGCGTCGAGTTCGAGAAATCCGATATTTTCGACTGGCTCTATACCGAAAATGGGAAAGTGAAGGGAGACTACACGGCTTGTCCGCTGCTGCTGGCCGGCCCGAAAGAACAGTTGGACCAATCTCGCGAAATCTACGGCATTGTTTGCGACTGACCGCAAGGTCGCTCCGATGCGCCCTAGACATGTGTCCTTCTCCACCGACTCTTTTGCGACGAAGAACCTCCACCCGCAACGGTACCTTCGTCGCCATCGTTACGCTCGCTATGACGCTGGTCATCATCACTGGCGGCATCTATCTTTTTGAGTGGTGGAAAGTTGTAGACAGCGCGCGGCGCCATTGAATTAAGCTATGACTGAGTTACACAATTTCTGCGAGTCGGAGAATGGAAAATCCCGCAGCCAAAAATCCCGAGAGCCCCATTAGACTAAATAACAACCTGAATGATTGTCCATATGTCCAGGGGCCGATCAACCAACCGCCTGACTTTGACGCTGCACGATATTTTTCAGGTTCATCAGTAAATAGTCTGAATTTTTTAAAGGCGAATGCCTCAATCGAAGCATGAGTATCCTCTGCATGCTTCACGAGAAAAGAGGCGCGCTGGTCTAATTTCCAAAATATCAAAGAGACTGCGGTGAGTACTAGCCCAAGTCCGGCTCCAGCAAAGGCGTATTTCGAAGATGCCTGTAAGGTTGCGCCAATTCCTGCCACGATAAGTCCAGAGAACGCTGAAAAAAAATTGAAGAGCGTCATGCGCTGATTTGCGTGAAGCTCAAAGTATTTCCAAGCATGATTAAGCGCTGCCGTGTAATCTATGTCATCATTCGGAGCAGGTTCTTCCGGTTTTGCTTTGGAAGCCATTTTACGCGTTCTTTCGTGTATGATTCGAGCTATCTATATTACTAGGATCTGTCTTTGCCCTTGCTAATCATCCTTTGAAACTCGCCTTTTTTAATGCCTTGGTTGAGAGGCTTAAGAGATTCTTCAGCAGCATCAAGCAAGGCAAGCCGATTTTCCGGCTGCCAATGGTTCCAAAACACCCTCGTCATAAAATATGTGGATAAGGAGATCCTCAGAAACTGTGCAGGGGGTAATTTATTGATGGCCTTCAACAGGCTATTTTTTTCTTTGGCGGCGTCAATTTCAGCTGCCCAAATTCTCGCAATAAGGTTCTCCATTGGGTCTTCCGGGGACACACTGGAGACGCTGGAGCGTAACACCGGCTGGCTGGCTAAGTTGCCTAATTGCTCTAACACGGCCCGAATTGGGTAGCCAACAAGCGAGAATTCATAGGCATCAACGATCGCAGCGACCAACTCCTTTTGTTTATCCAGTATCGGCGCATCGGGCTGAATCGAGAACAGTGCTCTGATACTGTCGTCGGAAGAGATGTGAACTTTCAAATCGTCAAATTGCGTGGTGGGAAATGCCCGTAATAGGCGGTCAATCACCAGACTACTCGTTTCTACGATGAGCCGAGACAGTTCTCTTTTGGGCTTTCGGTCTAACTTTTCGGAGCCTGCACCAAGCAAAACAATTGCAACGTTCCAGAGCCTCACTAATTGCTCAAGATCGTCGCTGTTTTTGATCGCCCGCTCGGACTCTTCATCGACCGGTTTGTGCTCATGAAATTGGCGCGCCTCACTCTCAACTTTTTCCGCGATATCAAGAATCTTCTGCTTTTCAGAGCTGTTGCCTCGGTTTGTAACAACATCTGAGACAGCCTTTTCCAACTGTGTTTGCAGAGACTTTAGTTTTTCAGGGTGATCAACATAGGTTGGGCGTAGTTGATTCGTCAAAAGTATGTGCTTTTCCGATTTTGCTCCGCGTTCCCGATCAAGCGCTGCAGTCATTTTTTCGACTACTCGTTCTGTGATCTCAGGACTTACATTTAGCTCGCAATACACATCAAAAGTTGGATAGTCGAAATCGTCGTCATCTACGTTAAAATAGCGAAGGGCATCCTGAGGTCGCCCCGCAAGTTCTTCTGCAAGAAGATAAGATTCAATAAATGGCAAAGAGATCTTTGCGAATCCACCTTCGAAATGGAGTATTCCCTTGTCTTGAAAATTGCGGATAAAAAGTATGCTGTCGATATCAAAATCTTTTTCGGCAGCAAAATTCTTCACGAAATTTACCAGGCTTGGCTCGTCAAAGCGTTCCTTGAGGAACACAGTGTTATAGACAAACTTTTTCAAAAATGTTTCGCGCGTTGTTCGACTAAGAACGACATCGTCTTTGTCGCCGGCAACCACAAAGCTCAAAAAACCACCGACCGCTATCTGCAGCAGTTCGGCGCGCCTGTTCGCTTTCAGCAAACTTGTAAGGGTTTCATTTCCAAGCCCGGCAAAATAACTGGGATGAGCGTTCAGATCGAACTTCTTGAACATATTTTGCAGCCGAAGCGTAAGTACTCCGGCCTGCTGATCTTCGAGATTGAAGGTTCGTTTAAAAAATGTAGACAATTCTGAGAAGGAAATTTCACAAAGCTCAAACTTCTCAGCGGCTGTCGAAAGCATAAGCGTCGTGTTTTCATTTAAGTCGGCAAGGTTCTTCGCTATCAGCACAAAATGGGCGGTCTTGTATAAATCCATCTGCGACCTGAGGTAGTCTGAGCGAGACTTTGATGCACCATCGAAGTTGTAAATTACGAATACTAATGTGCACGATCCCTGCTCATCAAGCGATGCGATGTCCACGTTGGGTTGTTTCCGTAGTGATCCACTTGGAGGTTTTATCGCCGCGCCGTCAATGACGACGGGCATGACTTGCTTATCGTCAATTTCTATCAAGCTGAGTTCTGCGGCGACGAGCCAAGGTAACCCGTTGTCGGGATAAGATTTCGGTGTCGTCAAAAATATGGTTTTATGGGTAGTAATGGCCTCAAGGACGTTTATTGGGTCGAAGTTTTTAAGTTTGGGACTTACGGTGGCATTCGAGGCCGCGTACTTCACTCGCGGCAAGGGAAGCCGGTATCCGATGGGCTTGCCCTGATATTCAGGCGACAATTGTGCCAACTGGCTGTGAATCTCGGATCGGACTAGTGTAAGCGCGCTGGGGACTAGTTCCAAAAGCGCTTTTGCCTTATCCGTCGCCTCCTTGATTCCGTTGAAAGCCTCTCGCCGAGCATCAAGAAAGCGGTGCAATTGTGGATTTGACAGTTGCATGTGGATGAAGGTCACCGCGTTCGCTGCAGCAATCCATCTAGTGTTGCCCTCAGTTTGTTCCTCCAGCTTATTTTTATTTTTATCTGAATAATCACAGATCCCTCTTATTGCCACCGCAGGGACATTTCGCCTCTCGGCGGACGCAAATACGCCCCCGGCCTCTGTCTCGACGGCAAGTAATTTTCGATCCAAATTCGAGATGTTACTCTTATAGATATCGCTTTTTGAGACTGATCCACAGACAATACTTCCCTCATGGATCTGAGGAATTGATATTTTCTCGTTTTTATCTTTTCTTCCTATAAATTCTCCCGGAACCAGGGATGCCGCGCTATAATATTGGTCGGATTGCCAATCCTCAAATGCACTCTTCATTTGGTTCGGCAGCGATATGTACTTTAGAGAAAAAGATAGGAGGCTGTCGGTTTTAAATGGTAAAGTATTGTATTCAATTTTTATTTTGCCCTTAGTGGTGTCAGACACCTTCGCATTTTCAAGTATATCAAATATTGACCCGCTAAAGCAGACGTCGCCGATCGCAACATCGCCACTTAGGCCGCCGGCAATTCCAACAAGCATTATCACGCCAATATCGTAGCGCGAGAGTAGCATTTCAGTGGCTCTTGTTGCCGCAGCCTTACCCATACTATCTTGCAAGATCGCTATTGAAGTGAAGCCACTTGATCCAAGATCCAATTCTACCCAGAACTGAGTGCCATCGACATGGTCGCGAATAACTGGAAAAGTTGAAACAAGCCGGTCAAACTCTTCCTTGAGAGGTATGACGAATGCAATATCCACAAATTTCATGGGTAGCTCTTTTTTCTGAATTTTCTGCAACTGGAATTGCGCATAGTCGTTCCTGATTCGCAACGATAAAGGGTGCCAAGGCTCTGGTTGAACAGGCTTGCAGGTTATGTATAAGTCGACGACGACGGATTTTATCCCGGAGCAATTTCCGAGTGTAGTGCTGAATGAGCATCTATTCTTCGGCGCCGATCACGATCAAAGTGCCATTTACTGGAAGGGCGAGCGACGTCAAGCATTCTGCCCGCCTCATCGCTCGGATACAGGATCAGGCAAGTTATGCCGGGAGCATCGCCGCAACTGGCTCCGATGCAGTGTAGAATGAAGGATTCGCGCTTGCGGGCCGATGTTTGGGCGCGATTCACACCCGCCGAGGCTCTGGTCGCAGCTGGATGAAATTTCAGTGGCAGGTCACCTCCCGCCAAGGTTGCTTCCTGCCGCTATCCGCCGCTGGGCCAATTTTCCATAAGTCTCTGAGAAAAATGGCGCACCCGACAGGATTCGAACCTGTGACCTTTGGAATCGGAATCCAACACTCTATCCAGCTGAGCTACGGGTGCATGCCGAAGGCGGTTTGAATCGCCTGTCCGATGGGTGGTTCTTAGCCTAGCTTGCGGCCGGCTTCAATCGGGAAATTCTCAGAAATACCGGTGCTTGCGGTTTGCAGGGTATTTTTATTCGTCAGCCTCGGGATCGAACAAAAAACTCCGCCGGCCTTGCGGGCGGCGGAGCGGGGTTGTCGGGGGCAGGGCGCTTCATGCATGTCGCCCTGAAGTGTGCAGCGGTTCCGGGCGACATGCATCAAAACAAAAGGCTAAAGCGCGTCGCATCAATCAAATTTGACGCGACGCGCTTTAGCGGCGCTCAGATCTGCATGGCGCCGGGGCCGGGGATGGCCTTCGGCGGCACCTTGCCGAGGATGATCATCCCCAGCACTTCGTCCTTGGTCACATCCTCGGTGCGAGCGTGGCCGACGAGCTGGCCGTTCTTCATCACCGAGACACGGTCGGCGAGGTCGAAGACATCGTGGATGTCGTGGCTGATGAGGAAGATGCCGATGCCTTCCTTCTTCAGCTGCTTGATCAGCTCGCCCACCTGCGCCGTCTCCTGGGGGCCGAGCGCCGCCGTCGGCTCGTCCATGATCAGGATGCGGGCGTTGAAGAGGATGGCGCGGGCGATCGCCACCGATTGCCGCTGGCCGCCCGAAAGCGCCTTCACCGGCTCCTTGAAGCGCTTGAAGTTGGGGTTGAGCCGCCCCATCACCTCGCGCGCCGAGGCTTCCATCGCCACGTCGTCGAGTGTGCCCCAGCGGGTTTTCAGCTCGCGGCCGAGATAGAGGTTGGCAGCGGCGTCGACATTGTCGGCGACGGCAAGCGTCTGGTAGATCGTCTCGATGCCGTATTTCTTGGCATCGCGCGGATTGCGGATATCGGCCGGCTCGCCGTTGATCAGGATATCGCCGCTGTCGCGCTTGTAGGCGCCGGAGAGGATCTTGATCAGCGTCGATTTGCCGGCGCCGTTGTGGCCGAGAAGGGCCACGACTTCGCCGGGGTAGAGATCGACCGAGGCATTGTCCACGGCATGGATGCCGCCGAAGGAGATCGAGATGTTTTTCAGTTCCACGAGGGGAGTGCGTTGATCAGCCATGTTTAGGGCTCCTCTCACTTGGCACGGGAGCGATAGACGGTGTCGAGCCAGACCGCCACGACGAGGACGGTGCCGACGACGACGCTCTGCAGCGGTGTGTCGACATGCGCGAGAACCATGCCGGATTGCAGCGATTGCATGACGAGCGCGCCGAGCATGGCGCCGGCAATCGTGCCGGTGCCGCCCGCCAGCGACGTCCCGCCGATCACGGCGGCGGCGATGGTGTAAAGCTCGTCGAGCGTGCCCTGCGAGTTGGTTGCGGCGTTGAGGCGGGCGGTGGAAATCGCGGCTGCGATTGCCGCCAAAATGCCCATCAGCGCGAAGATGCGCACGGTCACCCAGCGGGTCTTGATGCCGGCGAGCTCCGCCGCCTCGGGGTTGCCGCCGATCGCAAAGACATAGCGGCCGAAGCGCAGCCGTGTGGCGATGAAGGTCATGATGATGCCGACGACGATGGCGATCAGCACCGGCACGGCGATGCCGTAGGGAATATCCAGGCCGGTTTCGGGCCAGGGAATATTGTTGGTCTCGGCATATTTCTTGGCGATGTTGATCGGCCAGTAATAGCTGTTGGCGATAGAGACGGCGCCGAGGATCAGCACGCAGCTGAGGGTGGCGAGGAAATATTCAGCCCATATCGGCCGGCGCGGAAAGCCGAAGCGGCGGCGCTGCCGGCGCGAGCCGATAATGCTGGCCACGACGAAGAGGCAGGCGGCGATGCCGACGATCCAGCTCCAGGTGGCGCCGATCGAGCCCTCTGCGCCGCCGCCCATGATGCGGAAGGTCTGGTCCATCGGCGCAACCGTCTGGCCGCTGGTCACAAGCCAGGTCGCACCGCGCCAGACGAGCAGGCCGCCGAGCGTGACGATGAAGGAGGGCACGTTCAGGAAGGCGATGATGATGCCCTGGAAGGCGCCGATCAGGCAGCCTGCCGCAATGCCGACCAGCAGCGTGATCGCCCAGGTGAAGGGGCTGTCGAAGCCGATATATTCCGGCAGGATCTTCGCCTGCGTCACGCCCATGATCATGCCGCAGAGGCCGAGCACGGAACCGACCGAAAGATCGATGTTGCGGGTGACGATGATCAGCACCATGCCGGTGGTCATGACGGCGATGTCGGTCGTTTGGACCGAGAGGTTCCAGAGATTGCGCGGGGTCAGGAACAGGCCGCCGGTGATGATGTGGAAACCGATCCAGATGATAACAAGCGCGCCGATCATACCGAGCAGGCGCGTGTCGATCTCGGTCGCCCGGAAGAAGCGGGTCACCGGACTGGCTTCCGCCGCTCGCGGTCCGCTCGATGTCGTTGATTTTACCATTTCGGCCATGGGTTTGCCGTTCCCCCATTATGTTTGGACGGTGCGCCGGCGTGCCCAAAACCGTTGGCGGCGTCATTCGTCTGTTCTTCAACTGACCATCGCGATGCTTCCGGAAACCGTGGCGTGGCGTCGCGACACCCTTCCGGCAGGGAATGCAAGTCCGCGATGGTGCGGCGGGCGGAGGAACTGCATCCTTGGAGTTCTCATCCGCATCCGGCGCCGCAACGGTGTCTCCGCTGCGGCGCCGGCATTTCGTTCGAAGCGTGCTTACTTGCAGGCAGCGACAGCGCCGGCCTTGACGCCCTGGCAGGCTTCAGCCTTGGAAATCCAGCCGGCGTCGATGACGACGTTGAGGTTTTCCTTGGTGATTGCCTGCGGCTTCAGGAAGACAGACTGCATTTCGACGCCCTTCGGGCCGCCCTTGAAGGTCTGGGCGCCGTCGATCTTGCTCATGTCCTTGCCGCCGGCGAGGTCGAGAGCGATTTCGGCAGCGCGGGTGCCGAGTTCGCGGCTGTCCTTCCAGACGGAAACCGTTTGCGTGCCGAGAGCGATGCGGTTCAGCGCTGCCTTGTCGCCGTCCTGGCCGGAAACCGGAACGGAGCCGGCAAGGCCCTGGGCGTCGAGAGCTGCGATCGCGCCGCCGGCGGTGCCGTCGTTCGAAGCAACAACGGCGTCAACCTTGTTGTTGTTGGCGGTCAGGAACTGCTCCATGTTGCGCTGAGCATTCTCAGGCAGCCAGCCGTCGGTATAGGCTTCGCCGACATTCTTGATCTTGCCGGCGTCGATCGCGGCCTTCAGCACTTCCTGCTGGCCCGAGAACAGGAAGTCAGCATTCGGGTCGGAAGACGAGCCCTTGATGAAGACGTAATTGCCTTCCGGCTTGGCCTTGAAGACGCCCTGGGCCTGCAGGCGGCCGACTTCCTTGTTGTCGAAGGTGATGTAGAAGGCAGCCGGGTTTTCGATCAGACGGTCATAGCCGACAACCGGGATGCCTTCAGCAGCGGCCTTTTCGATCGCCGGGCCGATGGCGTCGGAATCCTGGGCGAGAATGATCAGCGCGTTGGCGCCCTGCGAGATCAGCGATTCGACGTCAGTCAGCTGCTTTGCGGCTGAGGACTGCGCGTCAGCGGAAATGTACTTGGCGCCCTTGGCTTCGAGAGCCTTCTTGATCGCGGCTTCGTCGGTCTTCCAGCGCTCTTCCTGGAAATTCGACCAGGAAACGCCGACGACGAGATCGGCAGCCATGGCAACGGTATGCACGGAAACGAGAATGGCCGCCCCGGCCATCAGCTTCAAAATAGACTTCATAATATCCTCCCGAGTGAGTTGCGACCGGCCCAGCCCATGCTTCCTCCGGCCACCGCGAAAAGCTGTCCAGAAAAATTCGGATTATTTTCTCGACAGTCGAGAAATTTAGTGTCAGAGATTTTTTCAACTGTCAACACTGCACTGCCGGCTTAATTTCCCTTGCGGAACGGCGGCCGGAGATGCAGTGAGAATCGCGGGCGGAACTAGCAGGGGGAGAGGGCGGCATTCATGCTGACCAAGTCGAGCACGGAGCTGGTCCGGCAGAGAAACAGCGTGCTCGTGCTGTCCGTGCTGCGTCGCCACGGCGCGCTCGCCCATACAGAAATAGCCGATTCCACCGGACTTTCCTCGGCCACCATCTCGGCGATCACCGCCGATCTGGAACGCGCCCAGATTATCGAAAAATCCGAGCAGCAGGCAGCCAGCGGCCGCGGCCGGCCGCGCGTGCTTTTGCGCCAGCGGCGCGATTGCGGCTATCTCATCGTCGTCATCATCTCATCGGATGCGGTGCAATATTCGCTTGTCGATTATGCGGGCAAGCTGATCGATCGTTTCAGCGAGGAACGCTCGCATGATCCCTCGGGCGCGGCCCGCTTCGTTCAGGCGGTGCGCGCCGGGCTGTTGCGAATTCTCGATCGTTCGAGGATCACACAGGAAAAAGTGCTGTTGATCTCGATCAGCAGCAAGGGGCTGGTCAATTCCACAGAGCCGGTGCTCGTCTGGTCGCCGATCTTCGGCAGCGAGCAGATCGATTTCGAATCAGCGCTACGGCCGGAATGGCAGGCCAAGGTGATCCTCGACAACGAGACGCTGCTGGTCGCCGCCGCCCTCGGCGCGCGCGAGGAGATCGTCAAGGGCGCCGATTTCCGCTCGCTCGCCGCCCTCTCGCTCGGCCACAGCGTCGGGCTCGGCATCGTCCGGCGCGGCAACCAGACACAGGAGATCTCGGCGCCCAATTTCGGGCACATGCTGCACATGGCGGGTGGCGGCCTCTGCCGTTGCGGCACACGCGGCTGCATCGAGGCCTATGCCGGCTTCTACGCCATCCTGCGCGGCGCCTTCGAAGTGCCGCTCGATACCATTCCCGCAAAATTCGTGCCCGTCGCCGAACTCGACAAAATCGCCGCCAAGGCCCGCCAAGGCCACCGCATCCCCGCCTTCGCCTTCCGCCAGGCGGGCCTAGCGCTCGGCAACGGCCTGTCGCGCATGCTTAGCCTGACCGAGCGCATGCCCATCGCCATCACCGGCCCCGGTACGCGCTATTACGACCTTCTGCGCCAGGGGATCGAAGAGGGTCTCGGCCAGTCGCATATCGTGCGCATGGAGGGCATGCCGGAAATCCGGGTGGTCGCCGATGAGCAGATCCTCGTCTTCGAAGGCCATCTCAACCGGGCACTGTCGGTGATCGACCAGGATATTGTAATTTCGGGGGGACAGGGTGGAGATTAGTGAGAGATCCTGCTGGCGCTTCGGCTGCGGCCGTGGATTGGAATGACGGAGGTTGAGGAGAGGGAACGGCAGGAGGCGCGGACTGGCAGGAGCGCCGCTGCATTCGTATCTGGCCATCCATCGCTGTTCTGCTGCGGAGGTCACCCCACCCAACCTCACCGCACCCGCACGCTGCTGAATTGCCTCAGCATCTCGCCTCCTGCCAGTCGCGTCCTCCCACTCTCCGTCATCCTCGGCCTTGAGCCGAGGACCCATGCCGCAGCCTCCGGCGAGGATGGGCAGGGTCGCATTTCCTCTTGTTCCCTCATTCCTGTGCTTGTCACAGGAATCCAGTGCGCCCAAGTCTTTGGGCGCGGGAGACGCTCTTCAAGGCCGATGGGTTCATTCACCGCGCAGACGCGCGGTGAATGAATTCCTGTGACGAGCACAGGAATGAGGGAGGGAGAGGTCGCGGCTCGATCCCGGTGCGTTGTGGCAGTCGGGATGACAGGCCGGTCTAGGCGCATTTACCCCCAAACGCAAAACGGCCGGGCAAACACCCGGCCATCCCACACATATCACCCGATCGAAAGCGAGCCGTCACCCAACCTTGACCAGCTTGCTTTCCTTCACCGACTGCACCGCCGCATCGGCAAGCGCTAGTGCTGCCAAACCATCGGCGCCCGAGGGCGAGATCTTCGTGCCCTTTTGGATCGCGGCGATGAAGGCGGCGATTTCGTTGGCGTAGGCTTCGGTGTAGCGGGTCATGAAGAAATCATGCAGCGGCGGGCGGGTGTAGCCGTCGCCGTTTGCGACTTCGATCGAGACCGGGCGCTGGTTTTCGGCCGCGGCCATGCCCTTTGCGCCATGCACTTCGATGCGCTGGTCGTAGCCATAGGTGGCGCGGCGGGAATTGGAGATGATCGCCTGCTTGCCGGATTTCGTCTGCAGGATCACCGAGACGCTGTCATAGTCGCCGGCCTCGCCGATCGCCTTGTCGACCAGCACGGCGGCGGTCGCCAGCACCGAGACCGGCTCTTCGCCGAGCAGGAAGCGGGCCATGTCGAAATCGTGGATGGTCATGTCGCGGAAGATGCCGCCCGAGCGCTTGATATAATCCACCGGCGGGGCGCCGGGGTCGCGTGAGGTGATCGTCACCATCTCGACATCGCCGATCTTGCCCTCGTCGATGACCTTGCGCACGGCCATGAAATGCGGATCGAAGCGGCGGTTGAAGCCGACCATCAGCTTGGCGCCGGTCTCTTCCACCACCTTCATGCAGGCCTTGACGCGGGCAACGTCGAGATCGATCGGCTTTTCGCAGAAGATCGCCTTGCCGGCGCGGGCGAAGCGCTCGATCAGGTCGGCATGGGTGTCGGTCGGCGTGCAGATGACGACGGCGTCGATATCCTTGGCGGCCTCGATCGCCTCGATGGTGCGGACCTCGCAGCCATAGGCCGAAGCAATGGCGTCGGCCGCCTGCGGAAAGGCGTCGGCGACGGCGACGAGCTTTGCATTGGCGTCGCCGCTGACGGCTTTCGCATGAACCTTGCCGATGCGGCCGGCGCCGAGAAGACCAAATCTCACTGTCATAGCAACCTCCCTTGAATTCGGAACAAACAAACCGAATTGCCAAAAATCTGGAATTTTCATTCCATTATCTGTGCGCGGCGTCAAGCCCGCGGCTCTTTCACATTTGCAAGATTCAAACTAAAGACAAGCGCCACACATGCCACCGGCAGTGTGACACATGCAAAGAGCAGTGCGACACATGCTAAGCGCAGTGTGACATATGCGACCGCGGGGTAGAGATGCAACTGATTGATCCGAACCATCCGGCATACCGGCGCCTTTGGGTGCGTGTTGCCATCGTTGCCGTCTGCTTCGGCTGGGCGGCGTTCGAGATTGTCGGCGGTGATCCCTTTTGGGCGGTGCTCTCGGCTGCGGCCGGCGCCTATTCCTTCTATATGCTATTCTGGACCTTCAAGCCGCAGCCAGAGGTCGCCGAGACGACCGCGGAGCCTGACGTTGGTGAAGAGGAGGAGCCGGCGGAGATATCCACCGAAAATCCTTCGAAGGACGGTAAGGCCGAGTAATCAGCGCAATCGCCGCAGCGCCTCGTCGATCAGCAGATTGGCGAGCATCATCCGCTTCGTCGCATTGTCGCGAAAGGGCAGGGCGACGCCGTCGGGGTGATTGGCGCGGGCGAAGGCGCGGCGCTTCTCGCTGAGCGTCAGCGGCGTGTCGGCAGCCGAGATCGCCAGCTCGGCGGCAACCTCCTGCGGTGTTGTCCGAGTCAGATGATCCGGCATGACGGGCTCAGGTTCCGGCAAAGGCGTTGGTTTGTCCACGATCTCAGCGGCCGCTTCGTGTTCCAGATTGTCGAAATAGGCCTGGCCGACGCGCTGCGAGGCGACCGAGACACCCTCCATGACATCGAAGGCAAGCCCGGTGCCGAGGCCGGCCACGCGATGGGCAGCGGGCGCCTCAGCGTCTTCATCCGTCTCGTCCTCCGCCTTCAGCCGCTCGAGGACTGATTGAAATAATGATTGTCCGAACAGCATCCGCCTTCCTTAAGTGCCCTCCGTTTTTCTACGAAACACGGAAGTGCTCTATCTTTTCAAACGCAATTCCGGACGCAAAAACCGCCGTCCACTTTTGCTGGAATTGCTCCAGCACCCATTAAAGGCGGGCAAGATGGCGCAGGGCTTGCGGGCCGCGTCAGCCCGCCTGCTTCAGGCTCTCCTCGAGGATGATGTCGTAGAGCAGCCTTGCGCTCGGCGGCAGCGCCCGTTCCCTCGCCGTGATCAGGCTATAGGGTTTGACGTTGATATCGAAGTCGATTGGCAGCATGCGCACGTCCGAGGCCTTGGCGCTTTGGCTCGCCAGGAACTGGGCGACGTCGGTGGCAACAGGAGCGATCGCGTCGGTTCCGCAGACGATGGCGCAGGTCAAAAGCAGCGAAGAGGTGTTGACGATATTTTCCGGCAGCGCCACGCCGCGCGACAGGAAAATGTCCTCAATCGTCCGGCGCAGCAGCGTGCCCGGCGGCTGGAACACCCAGTCGTAATCCCTGATGTCGGAAAGGCTGCTGGTCTTTTTCTTTTTCAGCAGCGGATGGCGGTTGCGCACGATCAGGCAGGCCCGCTCGATGCCGATCTCGGTCACCTCGAAAAGGCGCGGATTGAGATCGTCGGGAATGCGGCTGATGATGAAGTCGTGGCGGGCGGCGAGCAGCTCGCGGGCCAGCACGTTGCTGGTCTCCACCTGGATATTGATCTCGATGCCGGGATAGGCCTTGCGCACCCTGTTGATCGCTGGCACGACGAGGCTCATGGCCGGCGCCGTCACCGCGCCGATGAACACTGGGCCGCCCTTGCCGCTCTTCAATTCGCCGATCTCGCGGCTTGCCTCGCGCAGCTCCAAGAGGATCTTTCGCGCCCGTCTGGCAAGGGCTGCGCCAAAGGTCGTCAGCACCACGCCGCGGGCGACGCGCTCATAGAGCGGCGTCTTGATGATTGATTCCATTTCGGACAACATGCGCGATGCGGCGGGCTGCGAGATGTTTAAGACTTCCGCAGCTGCGGAAATCTGTCCGCTATCTTCGATTGCGACGATCATGCGCAGGTGATTCAGCTTAAGTCCTGCACGTAAAAGGTTGTCATCGCCGAAACTATCGCTGTGGATATCGACGTGATCCATCAAAATGGGCTCTGAAATAATCGTCATGGTTGCAGCCTCCTCGCTGCGCTCCATCAAAAGTAATACTTTTTAACGATATACCAAAATTGTTATGCACGTTACCACTTATTCTATTTGACAGTTATAGGAATCCATACCAGTTTGCCGCCGTGTGCTGGTTGGCACTCAACACGTGTGAGATCGTGGAGGAGACCTACTTCGTTTCTCACCATCTGAAGTATCTATCCAATACGGAACCTGCCACAGTTTCGGGGCGGGCGATTTTTCGTCCGCTGCTTATTAACAAAGGGAGAGAGAAATGAAGTCCATTATCTCATTGATGGCTGCGGCTGCCTTCGGCGTCGCTTCGTTCGTTGCACCGGCAATGGCTGCCGACAAGGGCACCGTCGGCATTGCCATGCCGACCAAGGCTTCGGCTCGCTGGATCGACGACGGCAACAACATCGTCAAGCAGCTCCAGGCTGCCGGCTACCAGACCGACCTGCAGTATGGCGACGACGATATTCCGAACCAGCTTTCGCAGATCGAAAACATGGTCACCAAGGGTGCCAAGGTTCTCGTCATTGCTTCGATCGATGGCACGACGCTTTCCGACGTTCTCCAGAAGGCTCATGACGCCGGCATCAAGGTCATCGC
This sequence comes from Rhizobium sp. NZLR8, assembly GCF_019685025.1. Taxonomy (NCBI): domain Bacteria; kingdom Pseudomonadati; phylum Pseudomonadota; class Alphaproteobacteria; order Hyphomicrobiales; family Rhizobiaceae; genus Rhizobium; species Rhizobium sp. NZLR8. The sequence continues at coordinate 48,232 of NZ_JABDVY010000011.1, forward strand.
TTATGACCGCCTGATCCGCGATTCGGGCAACGTCGACTACTACGCGACCTTCGACAACTTCCAGGTCGGCGTTCTGCAGGCTGGCTCCATCGTTGACGGCCTCGGCCTCAAGGATGGCAAGGGCCCGTTCAACATCGAACTGTTCGGCGGTTCGCCGGATGATAACAACGCCTTCTTCTTCTATGATGGCGCAATGTCCGTCCTGCAGCCTTACATCGACAGCGGCAAGCTCGTCGTGAAGTCCGGCCAGACCGGCATGGATAAGGTCGGCACGCTGCGTTGGGATCCGGCAACGGCCCAGGCCCGCATGGACAACCTGCTCTCGGCTAACTACACCGACGCCAAGGTCGACGCCGTTCTGTCGCCTTACGACGGTCTGTCGATCGGTATCATCTCCTCGCTGAAGGGCGTTGGTTATGGTACGGCTGCCCAGCCGCTGCCGATCGTCACCGGTCAGGACGCTGAAATCCCGTCGGTCAAGTCGATCATCGCTGGCGAACAGCATTCGACGATCTTCAAGGACACCCGCGAACTCGCCAAGGTCACTGTTGCCATGGTCGATGCCGTCATGTCCGGCAAGGAGCCTGAGGTCAACGACACGAAGACCTACGACAACGGCGTCAAGGTCGTTCCGTCCTATCTGCTGAAGCCGGTTGCCGTCGACAAGACCAACTACAAGCAGATCCTCGTCGACAGCGGTTACTACTCTGAAGACAAGCTGAAGTAATCAGTTAAGCAGGAGACCGGAGCCCGCGCTTGCGGGTTCCGGTCTTCGATTTTATGATCGCCAAACCGCTTGGCGGCTCAAGACGCTGGAACTTTGACTATGGACAATACCATCCTCGAAATGCGGAGCATCACCAAGACGTTCCCAGGCGTCAAGGCGCTGGAGAATGTGAACCTCAAGGTTCGCAAGGGTGAAATTCACGCGTTGGTAGGCGAAAACGGGGCCGGCAAATCGACCCTGATGAAAGTTCTATCAGGCGTCTATCCGACAGGAAGCTATGAAGGCGACATCGTCTATGAAGGCGAGACGCGCAACTTCAAGGTCCTGAAGAATTCCGAAGAAATCGGCATCGTCATCATCCACCAGGAACTGGCGCTCGTGCCGTTGCTGTCGATCGGCGAGAACATCTTCCTCGGCAACGAGAATGCCAAGAGCGGCGTCATTAGCTGGGACGAGACGTTCAACCGCACCAAGCAGCTGCTCAAGAAGGTAGGCCTCTCGGAATCTCCGAACACGCTGGTCACCGACATCGGCGTCGGCAAGCAGCAGCTCGTCGAGATCGCCAAGGCGCTGTCGAAGAGCGTCAAGCTGCTCATCCTCGACGAACCCACCGCCTCGCTCAACGAAAGCGATTCCGACGCGCTGCTCACGCTGCTGATGGAATTCCGCAATCAGGGCATCACGTCGATCATCATTTCCCACAAGCTGAACGAAATCCGCAAGGTCGCCGACCAGATCACCGTGCTCCGCGACGGCATGACCGTCAAGACTCTCGACTGTCACGCGGACGAAATCAGCGAAGACATCATCATCCGCAACATGGTCGGCCGCGATCTCGAGGATCGCTATCCCCCGCGTTCGGTGCCGATCGGCGAAACCATCCTCGAAGTGAAGAACTGGAATTGCTATCATCAGCAGCACCGCGACCGTCAGGTCCTGCACGATATCAACGTCACCGTCCGCAAGGGCGAAGTCGTCGGTATCGCCGGTCTGATGGGTGCAGGGCGCACCGAATTCGCCATGAGCCTGTTCGGCAAGGCCTATGGGCACAAAGTTTCGGGCGACGTGCTGATGCACGGCAAGCCGGTCGACGTCAGCACCGTGCGCAAGGCGATCGACGCAGGTCTTGCCTATGTCACCGAAGACCGCAAACAGCTCGGCCTCGTGCTCAACGACACGATCCTGCACAACACGACGCTGGTCAATCTGAAGGCCGTGTCGAATGCGTCGGTCATCGACAGCGTCAAGGAATCCAAGGTCGCGTCCGACTATCGCTCGAAGTTGCGCATCCGCTCTTCCAGCATCTTCCAGGAAGCGGTCAATCTGTCCGGCGGCAACCAGCAGAAGGTGGTGCTGTCGAAGTGGCTGTTCTCCAATCCCGATGTTTTGATCCTTGACGAGCCGACGCGCGGCATCGATGTGGGTGCAAAATACGAAATCTATACTATCATCAATCAGCTCGCGGCTGACGGCAAAGCCGTTCTGATGATCTCGTCGGAAATGCCGGAACTTCTTGGCACCTGCGACCGCATCTACGTCATGAATGAAGGGCGTATCGTTGCGGAACTGCCGAAGGGAGAAGCGAGCCAGGAAACCATCATGCGCGCCATCATGCGCTCAGGAGAGAAGAAACAATGACGCCGATCAACCAACCCATCGCTGAGCAAGGGCGTGTCGTCTCGATCGGAGACTACGTTCGCGGCAACATCCGGGAATACGGCATGTTCATCGCGCTGATCGCGATCATGGTGTTCTTCCAGATTTCGACCGGCGGCGTTCTCTTCAGGCCGCTCAACCTGACCAACATCATTCTGCAGAACTCGTTCATCGTCATCATGGCGCTCGGCATGCTGCTCATCATCGTCGCCGGCCATATCGATCTTTCGGTCGGCTCCGTCGTCGGTTTCATCGGCGCCATCGCCGGCGTGATGACGGTGCAATGGCACGTCAACTATGTCGTCGCGGCGATCGTCTGTCTTGCCATGGGCGCGCTTGTCGGCGGCATCCAGGGCTATTTCGTCGCTTATCACAAGATCCCGGCCTTCATCGTCACGCTCGCCGGCATGCTGGTCTTCCGCGGCCTGACGCTGTTCGTAATGACGGCTTCGGGGACCGGCACCAGCATCGGTCCTTTCCCGCCGGAGTTCCAGTTGATCAGCATCGGCTTCCTGCCGAACCTTGTCGCACTGGGCGGCATCAATTCGACCTCGATCATTCTGACCGTCGTCGGCGCCGTCGCGCTGTTCTATCTGGCGTGGCGCAAGCGGCTGTCGAACGAGAAGCACGGCAATGACGTCGAACCTTTGGGCTTCTTCCTCGCCCAGAACGCCCTCGTCAGTCTTGCCATTCTCGGGCTCGGCTGGCAGTTGTCGATCTATCGCGGCTTCCCGAACGTGTTGGTCATCATGCTCGCGCTGGTTGTCGCCTACGCCTTCATTACCCGTCGCACGACGATCGGCCGCCGCATCTACGCCATGGGCGGCAATGAGAAGGCGACCAAGCTTTCCGGTATCAACACCGAGCGGCTGACCTTCCTGACCTTCGCCAACATGGGCCTGCTTGCCGGCCTCGCCGGGCTGATCGTCGCGCTGCGCCTCAATTCGGCGACGGCCAAGGGCGGCTTCGGCCTTGAGCTGGACGTGATCGCCGCCTGCTTCATCGGCGGTGCATCGGCCCAGGGCGGCGTCGGCAAGGTGACCGGTGCGGTCATCGGCGCCTTGATCATGGGCATCATGAACAATGGCATGTCGATCCACGGCCTCGGCACCGACTCGCAGCAGATGGTCAAGGGCGCGGTGCTTCTCGCTGCCGTGTTCTTCGACGTCTACAACAAGAACAAGGGCTGAGCGCCAGAGCGCAGCCCAGGCATTCGCAGTCATAAGAAAGATGGATTCCGGCTCCTGATGGAGCCGGACAGGCGGAGCTTTTCTTAGTCTTCGCCGGAACGAGAAGGATCGAAGTCGTGCTTATTTCCCAGATCAAGGGCGCCAACGGAGAGATCGTCGTCGCCGTGCGCGAGCAGGGCGGCGCAGCCAAGTCCGTCAACAATGCCGGCAGCGTCTATGCGCTGGCGATGGAAGCCGCCGACGGCGGCAAGTCGCTTGCCGCGGTTATCGAGGCCCATGGTTACGGCGATGCCGTCGATCTTGAAAAGGCCTATGTGGACGGCCGCTTCCTGCCGCCGATCACCCATCCCGACGCCGCCCATCTGCATCTGACCGGCACCGGCCTAACGCATCTCGGATCGGCGGCCACCCGCGATTCCATGCACAAGAAGACCACCGAGGCGGCCGAGGAAACGCTGACCGACTCGATGAAGATGTTCAAGATGGGCCTCGAGAATGGCAAGCCGAAATCCGGCGAAAAGGGCGTGCAGCCGGAATGGTTCTATAAGGGCAACGGCTACGGCGCTGCTGCCCCCGGCGCGCCGCTGATCTCGCCGTCCTTCGCGCTCGACGGTGGTGAAGAGCCTGAAATGGCTGGCATTTACGTCATCGCCACCGACGGCTCGCCGTTCCGCATCGGCTTTGCCCTGTCGAACGAGTTTTCGGACCACGTCACCGAACGGATCAACTATCTCTATCTGGCCCACTCCAAACTGCGCCCGGCCGCCTATGGTCCGGAAATCCGCATCGGGCCCGCACCCGACGATATTCGCGGCACCTCGCGCATCAAGCGCGGCGACAAGGTGATCTTCGAAAAGCCCTTCCTGTCGGGTGAAGCGAACATGTCGCACACCTTCGCCAATCTGGAATATCACCACTTCAAATACGGCCTCTTCCGTGCACCGGGCGATGTCCATGTCCATATGTTCGGCACGGCGACGCTGTCTTTTGCCGACGGCATCAAGGCGGAAGAGGGCGATGTCTTCGAAATCGAAGTCGCCGAATTCGGTCTGCCGCTGCGCAATCCGCTGAAGGTGGCCGCCGAAGAAGAGATCGCCGTCAAGCAACTCTGATTTCTCATAGACGGTAAAGGAGGCTTGTTAAGCCCATGACCATTTATCAAAACCTGATCGCCGGCGAATGGGTCGGCTCGAACGCGACGAAGAACATCAACCCGTCGGATACCAACGAAGTCGTCGGCCTTTATGCCGACGGCAGCGCCGAAGACACCAAGAACGCCATCGCCGCCGCCAAGGCCGCTTTCCCGGCTTGGTCGCGCTCCGGCATCTGGGAACGCCACGTCATCCTGAAGAAGGCCGGCGACGAGATCATGGCGCGCAAGGACGAGCTGGGCGCGCTGCTTGCCCGCGAGGAAGGCAAGACGCTGCCGGAAGCCACCGGCGAAGTCATCCGCGCTTCGCAGATCTTCGAATTCTTCGCAGGCGAAGCCCTGCGGCTGGCCGGCGAGGTCATCCCGTCGGTGCGCCCGAACATCGGTGTCGAGATCACCCGCGAGGCGCTCGGGGTCATCGGCATCATCACGCCGTGGAACTTCCCGATCGCCATTCCCGCCTGGAAGATCGCGCCGGCACTCTGCTACGGCAACACTGTCGTCTTCAAGCCGGCCGAACTGGTGCCCGCCTGTTCCTGGGCGATCGTCGACATTCTCAATCGCGCCGGCCTGCCGAAGGGCGTCTTGAACCTGGTCATGGGCAAGGGCTCGGTCGTCGGCCAGGCCATGCTCGAAAGCCCGGACGTTCACGGCATCACCTTCACCGGTTCCACCGGCACCGGCCGCCGCGTGGCCGCCGCTTCCATCGAGCATAACCGCAAGTTCCAGCTGGAGATGGGCGGCAAGAACCCGATGGTCGTGCTCGATGATGCCGATCTTTCCGTCGCCGTCGAGGCCGCCGCCAATTCCGGCTTCTTCTCCACAGGCCAGCGCTGCACGGCATCCTCGCGCCTGATCGTCACCGAAGGCATCCACGACAAGTTCGTTGCTGCTTTGACCGACAAGCTGAAGACGCTGGTCGTCGACAATGCGCTGAAGGCAGGCACTCATATCGGCCCAGTCGTCGATGAGCGGCAGCTGAAGACCGATACCGACTATATCGAGATCGGCAAGAAGGAAGGCGCCAAACTCGCCTTCGGCGGTGAAGTGGTTTCCCGCGACACGCCCGGCTTCTACCTGCAGCCGACGCTGTTTACCGAAGCGACCAACCAGATGCGCATTTCGCGCGAAGAGATCTTCGGACCTGTGGTCTCGGTGATCCGGGTCAAGGATTACGATGAGGCCCTGGCAACATCGAACGACACGCCGTTCGGCCTTTCGGCCGGCATCGCCACGACCAGCCTGAAACATGCGACGCACTTCAAGCGCAATGCCGAGGCCGGCATGGTGATGGTCAACCTGCCGACGGCGGGTGTCGATTTCCATGTGCCGTTCGGCGGCCGCAAGGGCTCGTCCTATGGCCCGCGTGAGCAGGGCAAGTACGCGAGCGAATTCTACACAACCGTCAAAACCGCCTACACGCTGGCTTAAAACAAAGCGCGATGATCCGGGCCGTACGAGGCGGCCCGGCAATCACCTGAAGGACAGAGACAATGAAGAAGAAAGCCGAATGGCCGCGCAGGCTGAGGTCGCAGGAATGGTACGGCGGCACGAGCCGCGACGTGATTTACCACCGCGGCTGGCTTAAGAACCAGGGTTACCCGCACGACCTGTTCGACGGCCGGCCGGTGATCGGCATCCTCAACACATGGTCGGATATGACACCGTGCAACGGCCATCTGAGAGAGCTCGCCGAGAAGGTGAAGGCGGGCGTCTGGGAGGCCGGCGGCTTCCCGCTCGAGGTGCCGGTGTTCTCGGCATCCGAAAATACCTTCCGCCCGACCGCGATGATGTACCGCAACCTTGCCGCGCTGGCGGTGGAGGAGGCAATCCGCGGTCAGCCGATGGATGGCTGCGTGTTGCTGGTCGGCTGCGACAAGACCACACCGTCGCTTATCATGGGGGCTGCGTCCTGCGACCTGCCGTCGATCGTCGTCACCGGCGGGCCGATGCTGAACGGCTATTTCCGCGGTGAACGCGTCGGCTCCGGCACGCATCTGTGGAAATTTTCCGAAATGGTGAAGGCCGGCGAGATGACGCAGGCTGAATTCCTTGAGGCGGAAGCCTCGATGAGCCGTTCGTCGGGCACTTGCAACACGATGGGCACCGCCTCCACCATGGCTTCCATGGCTGAGGCGCTCGGCATGGCGCTGTCCGGAAATGCCGCGATCCCGGGTGTCGATTCCCGCCGCAAGGTCATGGCGCAGCTGACCGGCCGTCGGATCGTGCAGATGGTCAAGGACGACCTGAAGCCTTCCGAGATCATGACGAAAGAGGCTTTCGAGAATGCCATCCGCACCAATGCGGCGATCGGCGGATCGACCAACGCCGTCATCCACTTGCTCGCCATTGCCGGCCGTGTCGGCATCGATCTTTCGCTCGACGACTGGGACCGCTGCGGCCGCGACGTCCCGACCATCGTCAACCTGATGCCGTCGGGCAAGTACCTGATGGAAGAGTTCTTCTATGCCGGCGGCCTGCCGGTGGTGCTGAAGCGGCTCGGCGAGGCGGGCCTGCTGCACAAGGATGCGCTGACGGTCTCCGGCGAAACCGTCTGGGACGAGGTCAAGGACGTCGTCAACTGGAACGAGGACGTCATCCTGCCGGCTGAGAAGGCGCTGACCTCTTCGGGCGGCATCGTTGTGCTGCGCGGCAATCTGGCACCGAAGGGCGCCGTGTTGAAGCCTTCGGCCGCTTCGCCGCATCTGTTAGTGCATCGCGGCAGGGCGGTGGTGTTCGAGGATATCGACGATTACAAGGCGAAGATCAACGACGACAACCTCGACATCGACGAGACCTGCATCATGGTCATGAAGAACTGTGGGCCGAAGGGCTATCCAGGCATGGCCGAGGTCGGCAACATGGGGCTGCCGCCCAAGGTGCTGAAGAAGGGCATCCTCGACATGGTGCGCATTTCCGACGCCCGCATGTCCGGAACGGCCTATGGTACCGTGGTGCTGCACACCTCGCCGGAAGCGGCGGTCGGCGGGCCGCTCGCGGTCGTGCAAAACGGTGACATGATCGAGCTCGATGTGCCGAACCGTCGTCTGCATCTCGACATTTCCGACGAGGAATTGGCGCGGCGGCTGGCCGAATGGCAGCCGAACCATGATCTGCCCACATCAGGCTATGCCTTCCTGCATCAGCAGCATGTGGAAGGGGCCGATACCGGCGCCGACCTCGACTTTCTCAAGGGATGTCGCGGAAACGCTGTCGGCAAGGACAGCCACTAACAAGGCGAATTTCAAGATTGAAAGGCGGGGCATTACCCCGCCTTTTTCTTGCCCTTATACGATGAAGAGATGGCCCGATATTCCTACAAGTGTTGAGGAGATGTGGTCATGCCAAGACGGTTGGCGCAGCCGAGTTCGAGGCAAGGTCCCTGAACCTTATCGATCAAATGCAGAGCGACAATGGATCCATCGTGATCACCAAGCGCGGCAGAGCAGTTACCGTGCTTTCGCCGACACGCGGGACAAACGAACGCAAGAGTATTCTCGGTGCGATGAAGGGCAATGCCCTGCGTTATGACAGAGCATCGCTCTTTTGTTCGGCCGCGCTCGCATCATGGTTTCCAAAGTCGGGAATGTGTTCTCGATGGTATTAAAGTAAGGGCTATCTGGCGGCAGGACCATCGGGTAGGCGCCTACACGCTCGATGGCATCTCGCATCCCTGCTGCCTTGTGGGTCGGTAGGTTGTCCATGACCACGACCTCACCCGCTTGAAGGCTAGGCGACATCATCCATCTCTTCGCTGTGAATGTTGAATCAGCTTCGAGCCGTGTCGTCTTCACGATCGATGCATCGCTCACGGGAGCATGGATTTGCTACTTATTAGTCACACTACTTCGAAAATACACCGAGTACAAAAATCCCGATGGTGCCAAACTTCTGCGTGAGCTACATGTCGGCAAACAGCCGGAACGAGTTCGGCAATTGCGACAATCCGCAACTTGAGGGGGAAAGTTCCCGCGCATGGATGGCATCCTTTCGCAGCATCTGGACTCCGGTCTTCGTGCGCTGTGCGGCATTGCTGGGTTCTATCGAATTGCCGCCGACCCGGCCCAGCTGCAGCACGACTTGGCGTTGAAAGGACGGACCTCCCAGGCCGCCGATATTCAGCGAGCAGCCAAAATCATCGGCCTGAAGGCGCGTGTTGTGGAGAACGTCACGGAGCAACGCCTTCGTGTCATGCCCGTCCCCGCCATAGTCAAGGTGCGCAGCGGCTCCTTTCAAGTGCTCGGCGGGTTGAATCCATCCGGCAAGTACAGACTTGTCGATCCGATAACGCGCGTCGATCGGGAAGTCACGCCTTCAGATATATTAGAAGAAATCGACGCGCGTGTTATTCTCGTGGGACGGCGTATAAGAGGTGAAGGATCCGACCCGCGAGAATTCGGCTTCAAATGGTTTCTGCCATCAATCTGGCGCTATCGAAAGCCACTTGCTCACGTATTGCTTGCCTCGCTGTTTGTGCAGATCTTCGCGCTTATCACACCCTTGTTCTTTCAAGTGGTGGTCGACAAGGTCCTGACGCACAAAGCTTATTCGACTCTGTTCGTGCTCGTTGCCGGTATCGCGATCATTGGCTTCTTCGATGTTATGCTCCAATACCTGAGAGCCTACGCGTTGGCTCATACGACCAACCGGATCGATGTCGAGCTCGGCCAACGATTGTTCCACCATCTTCTACGGCTGCCGCTGGGGTACTTCGAGACGCGATCCGCCGGCCAGACTGTCGCCCGCGTGCGAGAACTTGAAACGATCCGCGCATTTCTGACAGGGCAGGGCCTGTTTTCGGCTCTCGATGTCATTTTCACCTTTGTGTTCATCGCAGTTCTTTTCGCTTATTCCTGGAGCTTGACGCTGATTGTCATTGCCGCCATCCCGATCTACATCCTGATTGGATTTGTGGTTCGACGGCCGTTGCGCGAATTCGTCAAAGAGAAGTTCAATCGAGGGGCGGCCAGTCAGCAGTTCCTGGTCGAAGCGATCGTCGGCGTTCACACGGTTAAATCCGCCGCGGTGGAGCCGGTGATGCAGGCGCAGTGGGAGGAGAAGCTCGCAGCTTACGTGCGAACGGCTTTCGATACGACACTGCTTAGCATTGGCGGACAAAACGCCATTCAATATGTGAGCAAGCTTTCCACGGCTGCCCTTCTTCTTTTCGGTGCCAAGGCCGTTATCGACGGGGAGCTTTCCGTTGGCTCACTTGTCGCCTTCAACATGATTGCCGGGCAGGTGACCCAACCGGTTTTAAGGCTGTCCCAACTCTGGCAGGATTTCCAGCAGGTGCAGATCTCGGTCGACCGGCTCGGTGACATTCTGAACACGCCGATGGAACGTCAGCCAAGCTCACGTTTGTCGTTACCTGCCCCGAGCGGGAATATTGAACTTCGAAATGTCACCTTCCGTTACCGGCCCGGCTCTCCGGAGGTCTTGAAAAGCGTATCGCTAGAAATCAGACCCGGAGAGGTCATCGGTATTGTCGGCGCATCGGGCTCCGGAAAGTCTACCCTCGCCAAGCTGGTTCAGCGTCTTTATATCCCAGAAGAGGGGCAGGTTCTTCTTGATGGGATGGATCTATCACAACTCGATCCCGCTTGGCTTCGAAGCCATATAGGAGTCGTTCTTCAAGAGAACCTGCTGTTCAACCGCACGATTCACGACAATATCGCTTTCTCAAACCCGGCGATGAATCGTGCGCAGGTTATTGCCGTTGCCAAGCTCGCTGGGGCGGAAGAATTCATTTTGCGATTGCCGCAAGGCTACGACACGATGATCGAAGAGCGCGGCGCCAACCTCTCCGGCGGCCAACGCCAGAGGATCGCCATTGCCCGCGCCCTTGCCACCAGCCCCCGGATCTTGATTTTTGATGAGGCGACCAGCGCTCTCGACTATGAAAGCGAACGCGTTGTGCAGACCAATATGCACCAGATCGCCGCCGGCCGAACGGTTATTATCATCGCCCATCGGCTTGCAGCTGTGCGGCCCTGCAATCGGATCATCGGCATGGCTGACGGCCGCATAGCGGAAGTTGGCAGCCATGACGCGCTGCTTAAGCGCCCCGATGGGCTCTATGCGCGGCTATGGGCTTTGCAGAATGACAGGGGCGTCGCATGAAAAGCGAGTCTGCTCAAGCTGTTCGATATGCCGGCCTTCCGCCGCGCCCGCTAAAGCGATCCGATCACGAGTTTCTGGCGCCGGCGATCGAAATCCTGGAAACCCCAGCCTCGCCGGTGCGGCTGGCGCTGATCTTGGTCATCTGCGCCTTCGTCACAACGGCTTTAATCTGGTCCTATGTCGGCCACATCGATATTATCGCAGCCGCGCAAGGCAAGATTCAGCCGACCGGCCGGGTCAAGGTTGTTCAGCCCTTGCTGACCGGGAAGGTGAAGGCGCTTCCGCCAGCAAATGGCGCGCACGTCGAAAGCGGCGATATCCTCCTTGAACTTGATCCGACAGATGCCATTGCCGATGAGACGGATGCGGCAAAGGGCCTAGCGTCGGTGAGGGCCGAGGTCCGGCGCCGAAGAACTGCAGTGGACTATGTTCGTTCGCGGAAGACGGACCAGCTCTTACCAACGATCTCATGGGACGCAGATGTGCCCGATGAATTGCGTCGTCGTGAAGAGGGCATCCTCCGGGGCGACCTTGAACAGCACCAAGCTGCAGTTGCCTCGCTTGATGCTCAGAAGCACCAGAAGGAGGTGGAGCGCGACCGCCTGACGGTGACGGTCGCGGCTCAGAACTCTCTGGTCGAAACCCTGAAAGAGCGAGTGACGATGCGCAATATGCTGGCTTCGAAAGAGGCCGGCACGATGGCGAGCGTGATCGATGCGACGCAAACCTTGAAAGAGCAGGCGACGCAGCTCGCCATGCAGGAGGGCCAGCTCGCAGATGCCGCAGCGGGCATCGAGGTCTTTACCAGGGAAAAGGACAAGGTCACACGGACGTTCCTGAGCGATCAACTCGTGCGACTCGGCGATGCGGAACGTCGGGTCGAAGAGCTGGAGCAGCGGGTGGCGAAAGCGAGAAATTTTCGTGAGCAGATGACATTGCGCAGTCCAATAGACGGCACGGTCCAAGCGTCCTCGATTACCAGCGTGGGTCAAGTGGTGACGGTCGGGCAGGACGTTATGCGCGTTGTGCCCGAGGGCAGTACGCTGGAGCTCGAAGTTTACGCTTTGAACAAGGACATCGGCTTCATAAAGGTCGGGCAAGAAGCTGTCGTAAAGCTCGAAGCTTTTCCCTTTACCCGCTATGGAACGATCGCGGCTCATGTCACCAAAATTGCGGCAGATGCAATCCCGGAACCCGATGCCGCACGCCGTGAAGGCGATCCTGCGACAAGACAGGCGCAGACGCCATTCGGCGGCGCCGAAAGGATGCAGAACCTGGTTTTTCCGGTCACCTTGAGTCTGGAGGTCGACCAGATTTCAGCAGATGGCCGTAACGTCAAGTTAAGTGCGGGCATGGCAGCAATTGCGGAGGTTCGAACGGGAGAGCGCAGGATTCTGGAATACGTCTTTTCGCCTTTGGTCGAGGTCGCGGAGGAAGCGCTTCATGAGCGCTAGCGACTCCGTCGAATCTTCCTGAATAGAAATGAAGCTTTTAGTTGAAATTTCCCCTCAGATGGGGCAGAGGGAAATCGGCAATAGCTGCTGCCGGTGGAATAGGCAAACGAGGATTTTATGACGGACCTTACGACTGGGAAGACGTACGTCAGCTCGACTGGAGATCAGAAGGTAGACGGGCTCTTGGGCGACTTTGCCTGGGACGGAACAATAACCTACGCGTTTCCCACAACGTCGACATCTTATACCTATGGCGACGAGAAATACCATTCTTTCTCTTCAATTTCGTCGCAGCAGCAATCTCTCGCCTTGTACTTTATGGAGCAGTCTTACGGGAGTGCGGCAAATGACGGCTTCTCCGTCGAGGGATTCACGAACGCCAACTTTGAGGCCGGAAGCGCCAATACCGCAACGGTGCGGTTCGCGCAATCGTCTCTGCCTGACACGGCATGGGCCTATTTACCAATTGCCGGGGCGCCGGGTGGTGATATCTGGTTCGGGACGGGATATGCTGGCACCGAAGATGATCTTCGCTTTCCGAGGTTCGGCAACTATGCAGGTCATACCCTGGCGCATGAGCTGGGTCACGCTCTCGGACTGAAACATGCTCACGAAGATGGGATAGTTGTTCCGAGCGCCTACGACTCGCTCGAATATACGATCATGACCTACCACACATTCATCGGAGACGATGAGAGTGGGGCCAAGTATGAGCATGATGGCGCGCCACAAAGCTTCATGATGCTCGACATCGCCGCCCTACAGGAAATGTATGGTGCGGACTACACAACGAACAGTGGCGACACCGTCTATAAGTGGAATCCGAACCAAGGCATCACCTATGTCAACGGCGTTGCAGCCATCACGCCCGCTGCCAACAGGATCTTCGCAACAATCTGGGACGGCGGCGGTACCGACACCTATGATCTGAGTGCCTATACGATCGGCCTTAAAATCGACTTGCGAGCAGGGGGGTACTCGGTTTTTTCACAGGGCCAGTTGTCTTATCTCGGGGGTGGTCCGAACAATGGCTATGCCCGCGGCAACATTTTCAACGCCCTTCTTTATCACGACAATGTCGCGTCGTTGATTGAGAACGTTCAGGCCGGCTCCGGCAACGATACGATTATCGGCAACGAGGCGGACAATACGCTCTGGGGCAATGCCGGAAATGATTCCCTTACCGGCGGTTCCGGCAAGGACACATTGATCGGCGGAACAGGCAACGACACCTATATTGTCGATGCTTCCGACGTGGTCACCGAAGGGCTGAATGAAGGGACCGATCTGATCAGGACGGCGCTTTCTTCCTATGCCTTGACGAATATTGCCAATGTCGAAAACCTGACCTTCATCGGCACCGGCGATTTTAGCGGGACTGGAAACGGCCTCGCCAACACGATCGCCGGCGGCGCCGGCAACGATTTGCTGGACGGCGGCGCCGGCAATGACACACTGATCGGCGGTGCCGGCAACGACATCTATTTGGTCGGCGATAGCTTCGATGTTGTGATCGAGAGTGCGAACAAGGGGACGGACACGGTCCAGACGGCGCTTGCAGCCTACTCCATCGCCGCATTGGCCAATGTCGAGAACCTGACCTACACGGGATCCACCAGCTTCACCGGCACCGGCAATGCGCTGGCCAACAAGATCACCGGCGGCGCCGGCAATGACACGCTGGATGGCGGGGCAGGTGCGGACAGCTTGACCGGCGGGGTGGGCGACGACATCTACATCGTCGACAATGCCGGCGACAGCGTCGCCGAGAACACCGGCGCGGGAACCGATACTGTTCGCACGACACTCGCAAGCTATACCCTTGGCAGCAATGTCGAGAACCTGAGCTTTGTCGGCACGGGAACTTTTACCGGAACAGGCAATAGCCTCGCCAACACCATCAAGGGCGCGGCAGGTGCCGACACCCTGGACGGAAAGGCCGGAGCAGACATACTGATCGGCGGAGCGGGCAACGACACCTATATTGTCGATGTTTCCGACGTGGTCACCGAAGGGCTGAATGAAGGGATCGATCTGATCAGGACGGTGCTTTCTTCCTATGCCTTGACCAATATTGCCAATGTCGAGAACCTGACCTTCATCGGCACCGGTGCTTTTGCTGGGACTGGAAACAGCCTTGCCAACACGATCACCGGCGGCGCCGGCAATGACACGCTTGACGGTGGCGCCGGCAACGACACGCTGATCGGCGGTGCCGGCAACGACATCTATGTGGTCGACAGTGCGAGCGACGTGATCACCGAGGCGGTCAGCGCCGGCACCGATGAGATCCGCACGGCGCTTGCAGCCTACTCGATCGCCGCATTGGCCAATGTCGAGAACCTGACCTACACGGGATCCGCCAGCTTCACCGGCACCGGCAATGCGCTGGCCAACAAGATCACCGGCGGCGCCGGCAATGACACGCTGGATGGCGGGGCAGGTGCGGACAGCTTGACCGGCGGGGTGGGCGACGACATCTACATCGTCGACAATGCCGGCGACAGCGTCGCCGAGAACACCGGCGCGGGAACCGATACTGTTCGCACGACACTCGCAAGCTATACCCTTGGCAGCAATGTCGAGAACCTGAGCTTTGTCGGCACGGGAACTTTTACCGGAACAGGCAATAGCCTCGCCAACACCATCAAGGGCGCGGCAGGTGCCGACACCCTGGACGGAAAGGCCGGAGCAGACATACTGATCGGCGGAGCGGGCAACGACACCTATATTGTCGATGTTTCCGACGTGGTCACCGAAGGGCTGAATGAAGGGATCGATCTGATCAGGACGGTGCTTTCTTCCTATGCCTTGACCAATATTGCCAATGTCGAGAACCTGACCTTCATCGGCACCGGTGCTTTTGCTGGGACTGGAAACAGCCTTGCCAACACGATCACCGGCGGCGCCGGCAATGACACGCTTGACGGTGGCGCCGGCAACGACACGCTGATCGGCGGTGCCGGCAACGACATCTATGTGGTCGACAGTGCGAGCGACGTGATCACCGAGGCGGTCAGCGCCGGCACCGACCAGATCCGCACGGCGCTTGCAGCCTACTCG